>CAJOMT010000009.1:0-24924 GCA_905235815.1 uncultured Clostridia bacterium | reverse complement strand
TTTAATGAAATCAACGCCGTTTCGGCTGCGTGAAATTTGTCGCCTATACTGCGCAAAGTATCGCCATCTTCAACGCGATAAATAAATAAATCCTGAAAATCACTTAAATTAAATAATTTATTCATAGTAAATTTATATTTTTAATAAATATAAAATAGAACAATTATGCGAGGTGATTAAGATTAAAAATATTTTCAGAACCGCCGTAATGGTAACGGCATTTTCGGTGGTAGAACGTTTCCTTGGATTTATTTACAGAATTTATTTGTCGAGAACTCTCGGTGCGGAAGGTCTGGGGCTTTATCAGATTGCGCTTTCGGTTTTGGGGCTCTTTATGACGATTACTTCCTCCGGTATACCGATAACAATTTCGCGTATTATGACGAAAAACAAAAACCAAAACGCCGCATACAAAAACGCCTCTACGGTTACTGCCGGTATCTTGCTTACGCTTGCCGCAAGTATTCCGATTACTCTCATAGTTCTGTTTAAAAGCAATTATCTTTCATTTTTGTTTTCAGACGAGCGCTGTATGACGATTTTGATGATAATGATTCCGGGACTGATATTTACGTCTGTATACGCCGTTATACGAGGCACTTTTTGGGGTAATACCAACTTTTTAACGTATAGCATAATAGAATGTGCGGAAGAAGCGGTCATGATGCTCGCCGGAATCATACTCGTCAATAACGCAACCGATATGATGTCGGGAGTTAAGCGCGCAGGATACGCCGTTTTAATATCCTATCTGTTTTCGTTTACAGTCGCAATTATTTTCTATTTTGCCAAAGGCGGAAAACTCGGCTCACCGAAATCGATGTTAAAGCCGTTATTCGTTTCTTCCGCCCCGATTACGGCAATGCGCACCGCAACTTCGCTCGTAAACACCTTGGTCTCTCTCTTATTGCCCGCAAGGCTTATATACTACGGAATGTCTTCGAGCTTAGCAGTCTCGGAGTTCGGAAAAGTTTTCGGAATGGCTATGCCGCTAATTTTTATGCCGTCTACCCTTATAGGTTCATTGGCATTAGTTCTCGTTCCGGAACTATCGGATAACTTTTATTCGGGGAAAACGGCAACTCTCAAAAACAATATTGAAAAAGCGATAAAATTTTCGTGCTTTATCGCTTGTATGATAATGCCGATATTCTTGTCAGTCGGAACTGAAATCGGCGAATTTTTGTATTCAGACTCGCAAGCGGGCGTATTTATAACCAAATCCGCAGTAGTTATGCTGCCGCTCAGCATTTCGATAATTACCACGAGCATGCTTAACTCTTTAAATAAAGAAAAGCAAACGCTCCTCAGTTTTTTAACAGGTGCGATTGCTCTTATTGCTTCTATTTATTTCTTCCCTTCAATTATCGGCGTAAACGCCCTTATCGTCGGTATGATTTTAAATTACGGCATCACTGCTATAATAAATTTATTCTTGCTCGGAAAGTTCTTTAAAGAAAAACCCGAATATCTGTTCTATATATTGAAATCTTGCATATTCGTACTACCATCCGCAGTTTTCGGCTTAATGCTTAACAATATTTTGTCGACAAGGGTAAGTCTGACGGTTCTGCTAATAATAGTCGTAATTGTAGTTATGGCGTTTGATTTAGGACTTTTTTACGTGTTCGGTATGATAGATTTCAAAAACAAAGATAAACCCGCTCGTCATAAAAAGAAACGATTTAATGGCTTTACTTTTGACAGAATAGGTAAAAAGACAAATAACAAAGCGTAATTCGCCACGCTGTTCCAAATTTGTCCTTTAAAAATCAGTCGATACGCAAGATACGCAAAATATGATGTTCTACCACCGAACTTATCATCGACGTAATTCATAACGGCAGTTGAAAAACCGAGATTTTTGTTGTAAAAATAAAATCCCGTACTGTTGATTGCTACGGTGCAAATTAAAAACGTTGCTACGCATACGATAGCGGTTTTCAAATACACGACCGATAGTTTCGAATTGTCGCCGTTATTGAATACGACGCCCGAAATAAATGCAATCATACCCGTAGACAACGACACCCAAGGCATATAGAGTTGGCCGAAAGAGTTAATAAGCCAACCGATAAAATCGCCCAAAACACATGCCGCAAAACCTCCGACGCCACCTAATACTATTCCGCAAAGCACAGAAATGACGATCGTTAAAGAGAATTGAACGTCGAACATTCTGACTTCGAGAACGGTGTTACCGATAACCGACAAAGCCGTCATAATCGCAAAATAAGCGATTTTAATGCTTGCAGAACTTTCCTCAATAAATTTTGAGAATAAAATTCTGAATTTTCTTCCAGTTTTTTCCATAAAAAAACCTCCGTCTGAAATAGAGCGAGGTCCAAGTAAAAAACTTTTAAGTTCTTTGCATTGGATGCGCCAAAAAATCGCAAAACCTTANNNNTTAATTAAGGTCTTTTCGTCCGTATTCAACATCCCGTTATACGGCACTTAACGCTTTTTGAACTACTCTGCTTTTCGATTAGTATAGCATATATATTTTGCAAAGTCAAATTATTGCATAATTTTTTAATAAATTTACAAATTAAAATTATGATAATAATTTTTATTCGCTCAACAGTCACCTATATAATCTTACTTATCCTTATGCGACTTATGGGGAAAAGGCAAATCGGCGAAATGCAACCGTTTGAATTCGTAATAACCTTATTGATAGCCGAACTCGCTTGTATACCTATGTCGGACGTGTCCGTGCCGCTTATTTACGGAATCGTCGCAATCATAGCGGTTTTTATTCTTCATCAGATTTTTTCGAATCTGGAACAATTAAGCGTCGTAACTAAAAGAATAATAAGCGGAAAACCTGCATTGGTACTCAATAAAAACGGTGTTGACTTTACCGAACTTAAACGCAATAATTTAGGCGTAGAGGATTTGATCGAGTCGATGCGTTCAGCCGGTTACTTCTCATTAGACAGTTTAGACTATGCCATCTACGAATCGAACGGAAAACTTTCAGTACAAGAAAAACAAAATAGCGAAGGCAATTCCTCGCTTCCGCTACTTATAATCGACTGCGGAAAAATAATCAAAAAAAACTTAAAGCTTATAAATATGACGGCTTCGGATATAGAAGAAATCACGAAAAAACACGGCTATGCAATTAAAAATATCGGCGTTTTAACTATCGACGGAAACGGAAAAGTTTATATGCAACGGCAAAATGAAAAATATACGACCTTTTCTATTACGTTGCCGGAGGGAATACAATGGTAAAATCTTTTATTACGGTACTGGTATCTTTCGCCATACTTATCGGCGGAGCAATTTATGAGCAGATATATCTTAAAAATACGTTTAATGAACTTCACGATAGTTTTTCCGCTATCAATGAAAAAATCATAGACGAAAACGCTACGGCAGACGATATTTTAGGTCTTCAATCACTCTGGATCGAAAAGAAAGAAAAGTTGCACGCATTTATTCCGCACAACGATATAAAAGAAGTTGATTTATGGGTTGCGGAGGCAGTATATTACGCAAAAGATAAAGATTTTACTGAGGCTCGTGCAAAAATAAGCGTAGTTATAGAACTTTTCGAGCAAATCCCTAAAACCTTTTTAATAAAATTCGAGAACATTTTTTAATGAAAATTGCCGCTTAATAAAGCGGCAATTTCTTATTTCTTTTTGAAAAATTTTCTCATAAACGGTGGCAATTCTTTTTTATCTTTCTTCTCTTCGACTTCGGGCTCTTCTTCGGCCTTTGCCTCAGGTTCATCTTCGGCGTTTTCGCTTAACAATTTATACAGTTCGAGGTTACGCCTATCTTCTGCCTCTTTCGACTCTTCATCGTTTTCCTCTATCTTCGGCGCAATAGGCGCTTGCGCTTTTACGTTGATTTTATCCGCTATGGCGTCCGTTTTTGCCTTTTGGTCAAAACCTGTGGCAATTACAGTTATCTCAACCGTTTCTTCGAGGTCGTCGCAAATATTTGCGCCGAATATGAAGTTGGCGCTTTCGTCAACCACTCCCTTTACGAGATCTGCCGCCTCCTGGACTTGTCTGAGCGACAAATCCCTGCCGCCGGTAATATTCAAGATAACGCCCTTTGCCCCTTCGATGTCCGTTTCGAGTAAAGGACTCGACACCGCCTCTCTTACAGCCTCTAAAACTCTGTTCTCGCCCTTTGCTCTGCCCACGCCCATGTGCGCCAGACCCTTATCCATAATTACGGTCTTAACGTCCGCAAAATCGAGGTTTATAAGCGCCGGCGTAGAAATAAGGTCGGCTATGCCGCAAATACCTTGGCGAAGATTCAAATCCGCAACTTTGAGTGCGTCAAGCATAGAAACGTTTTCGTCGAGGACTTCCAGAAGTTTATCGTTAGGAATAATTATTATCGTATCTACGTATTTTTTGAGGTTTGTTATACCCTTTACGGCATTTTCAGCCCTCTTTTTACCTTCAAAGCCGAAAGGCTTGGTAACTACGGCAACCGTAACGCAACCCTTTTCCTTAGCGACTTTTGCAAGTATAGGCGCAGCGCCCGTGCCCGTACCACCGCCCATTCCTGCGGCAATAAACAGCAAATCTACTCCGTCTACGAGATTTTCGAGCGCTTCTATCGTCTCCTCTGCGGCCTTTTCGCCGACTTCGGGATCAGAACCCGCTCCCAGACCTTTTGTAAGCGTCTCGCCTATTACGATTTTATTCTCCGGCGAAACTCTCGATACCATAAGCGCTTGCTTGTCCGTATTTACTGCGGCAAATTCGGCGCTCTCGATGCCGTCGTCTATCATTCTGTTGACTGCGTTACAGCCCGCTCCACCGACGCCGACGACTTTAATTTTACAGATATTCAGATCTTCATTTCCGATAAACATCACATTTCTCCTTTTCCATCGATTTTCAACATATATTCAACCAAACTTACTTCCGAAGAATCCGTAGGCTTACTTTTTTCGGGTATTTTAGGCGCTATAACTTCGACGTCTACGCCTAACCTTGACGACAAATGTTCTTTGGCACCGCGTATAAACGATATTCCGCCACCTGTCAGATATACGCTTATTTCCGTTTCAAACTTCACTAAATTCCGTTCTAAAAAATCGTATGCGACTTCGGCGATACCGTCCAAAATATCTATCGTCAAATCGTTTACTTCAATTGCGGAAATCTCTTTTACGTTCCCTTCGCTTTCAATCCTGTACACAGCGCTCTTTGAATTTGTAAAACCGAGGTTTAGTTTTCTCTTTAAAATTTCCGCCTCGTCTAAATCCAAATCAAAGTTCTCAACGAAATTAGCGTTTATGTATCCACCGCCCAAGTCGTACGCTTCGCTCGCCACAATGCCGTTGCCGTAGAAAAGCGTCAAGGACGTTGCAATATATCCTACGTCGATAATGACTGACGGCGAGTCCTTTTCATCTCCTAACAACATGAGCCCTTCGGCGTATGCCTCGGAAACGAATTTTACATTATAAATTCCTAAATTTTTCAATGTTTTACGAATAATGGAACTAAAATATTCGTCGCACAAAACATAGGATATATAACCGCCGAGTTCTTCCGAAACAATGCCTATCGGATCCAATACCATTTTCTCGTTTACCGAAAAATTGATGGGAAGCGAATGAATTATTTCTCTGCCGTTTGAATCAACTCGTTCTTTTCCGGCGCCGATAAGATTATCGATATCTTTTTGTTTGATTTTTCTCTTTTTATCGAGTTTTACTTTATATCGCCTGCACTCCGTTTTGATAAATGCGCTCGGAACACCGACGTAAACGGCCGTTATGCCTTTTTTCGTACTTACGGATATCTCATTAAAAGACTCTGTAATTACAGCGACTAATTCTTCCTCGTCGAAAAATCGGGATTCAGAAAAACCGCTATATGGCTTGTCCGCCTTAGCGGTCAAAACGAACGTATCGTTTATTCCGCTCTGCGCTATTAAAGTTTCAATCTTTGACGACCCTATTATCAAAGCCGCCCTTTCTCCTCTATGCATACGTTTCATTTTCGATATGTTCAATTTTAACCTTGTCGGTTGAAATCGGGTAAATGATTATTTTACCGCTACTCTTTTCCTTTTCGCCGAGTTTAGTAAAGTAATCGTAAACTTCGGGCACGGAATTTACCATAGCGACGTCGGTTTTTGCCTTGTCTTCATCAGAAGAATAGTTCGGAAGATATGCAAACCTGAATTCAAAACAAACTCCCGTCGCAATGAAAAATTCGACGCGGTTTCGCTCGGCGTCCAGACTTATGCTTTTTATCATATTGAATCTATCCGGAACAGCCGAATACATCTTGACCATATTACCGAATAAATTGTTCGAATTGTAATCTATTACTTTTCCCAATTCGAAATTATCGAAATCGAGAGAAATTTTGTTCATCGTAAGCGGTACGACTTCTCTGTCTATTTCGTTTTCACTTACTTTAAGCAGTATGAAATCCTTGTCTAAATAATAGTATTTACCGTTATATTCCAAAGAAAAATATTCAATTCTTTCGCTAATAACCGCAACGACTTTGTTCGGAAACTCTTTTTTTACGGATTCTACCGCAATATACGGGTTCTCCGAAAGTTTTTTCTCAATTTTTCCCGTGTTCAAAAGTAAATACGACTTGCCGAGCGAAAGTTCTTTTAAGGTATTGTCCGCCGAGTAAAATAATTCCTCGCTGACTTCTTCCTCGCAAGATAAGCGAACTTCTGTTTCGTTTATCTTTAAAAGCCATACGAAATCGAGTAGCAATACGAGTATAAAAACTATAAACGTGCTAACTATTATAAGTCTTTTGTGTTTCATTGTTCTCTCCGATTTCGTAATTAAATCAATAATAAATTCTATGTATATCCGCTCCGAGTAAATGCAATTTTTCCTCGATGCCGTCATAGCCTCTGTCTATATGCCGAACTCCGCTTATCGTTGATTCGCCGCATATGCCCAGCGCTTGAATAATGAGCGCCGCTCCGCCTCTTAAATCCCCTGCAATCATTTCCGCCGACGAAAGTTTTTTGCCGCCGTTTATTACGCAAGCATTGTCGTATACCGCTATGTCAGCGCCCGTTTTTTTCAACTGCTCGGTATACCCGAAGCGCCTCTTGAATACGTTATCGACGACTACCGTCAGTCCATCGGAAAACGATGCGGCCGCAACGAGTTGCGGTTGTAAATCTGTCGGAAAAGACGGATACGGATCGACGGACACAAACCCGTAACCATGCGTTTGCCCATCGAACTTTACACATTCTATTTTACCATTTTTACTATATATTTTGCAAGCGTTATGCTCAATTATTTTAATAAGAGCGGAAGAATTTTCAAAACTTTCGCCTTTAAATCGCAATTCGCCGCCGCAAACGGCTCCCGCAAGGATAAAAGTACCCACTTCGATGCGATCCTTAACCGGTTTAAACCGTACCTCTTTGCCATTGAATTTTTTAACGCCCTCTATTACTATCCTGTCGCTGCCCGCTCCGCTTATTTTGCCGCCTATTGCGTTTAAATAATTTTGCAAATCGACGATTTCGGGTTCTTTGGCGACGTTCTCTATTACGGTTACACCGTTAGACTTGACAGACGCCATTATCGCATTTTCCGTCGCTCCGACGCTTTTGTATCTCAATTTCGTTATGCCGCCGTTATTTGTCTTTTTAGAAAACGAAAACGATTCGCCTTCATAAACGTTTACACCTAAATCTTTTAAACAGTCAATATGTATATCGATCGGTCTGCTTCCGATATTGCAACCGCCCGGCGCACTTATCGAGGCGTACCCGAAACGACTTAACAATGCGCCGACTGTAAATAGCGAAGCCCTTATTTCCTTCGTCATATCCTCGGGAAGATTCCAATCGTTTACGCCTTCCGTATCGAGCACCAAAGTGTTCTTGTCAAAATACGCCTTACCGCCGAGTTTTTCTATAATTTTCATCATGACGAGTACGTCGTATATCTTTGGGCAATCTTCTATATATGTTTTGCCTTCGTATATTATACTCGCCGCAATGAGCGGCAAAACAGAATTTTTGGCAGATTGAATTTCAATCTCGCCAAACAACTTATTGCCGCCTCTTACTACGAATTTTTCCATTTGTTCTCCCTAAAACAAGTCGGAATTAACCAACCGACTTAAAACACTATATTTTATGTTCAGAGAGAATAAAAAGTTATTATGTAGTTGAGTCTTTGGATACGTTATATAATACGCCGAACGAGAACATAAACACCGAAAGAGAGGTGTTTCCAGCCGAAACGAGGGGCAAAGGTAAACCGGTTGGCGGTATACTGCCCGTTACGACCAAAATATTGACAAGGGATTGAATTATGAATATCGAACTTATCCCGAGTGCCAAAATATATCCGAACGCATTGTTTGAGCGTGCCGCTATCCTTATTCCTCTGTAAAATATAAACACAATCAAGGAAAACAGTAGCACAAGCCCGACAAAACCGACTTCTTCGCCTATTACAGCCAAAATAAAATCGCTCTCGGAGAACGGCAGAAATTTAAACTTTTGTCTCGAATTGAAGAGTCCGACTCCGAACCAACCTCCCGAACCCAACGCATACAAGGATTGAAGGAGTTGATACCCTTCTCCCTTCGGCGAAGCCCACGGGTTTAAAAATGCGGAAAGTCTGTTAAGTCTGTACGGCTCCATTATTATCAATACCGGAACGAGTAAAACGATAGGTATTATAATTAACGCCATATGTTTTATTTTTACGCCTGCGCCGAATAAAATCGCAAGCATCAACATTCCGAAACACATAGTTATCGACATATTCGGCTCTAAAATTATACATACGCATATAGCGCCGCCTGCTAAAATTATAGGCAGAATACCCGTAAATTTCTTTGCTCTACCCGGATTTTTTGAAAAATATGAGGCGCAAAATATTATGTAACATATCTTCGCAATTTCTGACGGCTGAACGGTTATTACCGCCAACTTTATCCACCTTCTCGCACCGTAATTTTCCACACCGAGCGGCGTAAATACCAAAAGCAACATAACTATTGAAAGAGCGAGCAATATAACGCCTGTCTTTTTATATTTGCGGTAATCGAATACCGCTCCGAAAATCATACATACCGCCCCTATAAGTAAACCGACCAAATGCTTTTCGGCAACGTAAAATTTATTGCCGTACGTTGCTTCCGACGAATAATTACTCGCCGAATATACGAATACAAGACCTATTAGAGAGAGCAATATTACTGAAAAAAGGAGCAATTTATCACCGCTCCTTTTTTCCTTATACCCGTATTTTTTAAAATTCAAGAGTTTACCCATTGAAATTCTCCACTATACTTATGAAATTGTCTCCCCTCTCTTCAAAATCCGAAAACCTGTCAAAACTGCTGCAAGCGGGGCTGAACAACACTGCGTCGCCTTTGTTTGCTATCATTTTAGCAAGATCTATCGCAGTTTCAAAATCTTCGGTCATTGAAACGGAATAATACTCGCAATCCGAAGCGCTCTCCATAAGTCTGTACCTGCTTTCACCCGTAAGCACGACGTGCCTTACGCAACTCTTTTTTATTTTTTCGAATAATCCCTCGTAATTAAGTCCTTTATCCTTTCCGCCCAATATAAGAACCGTCGGCTTTTTCATTGCGTCGATCGCCTTTACGGTAGCGTCGGCGTTCGTCGCTTTCGAGTCGTTGTAATAATCTACTCCGTCAAATTCTTTTATGAACTGTATTCTGTGTTTTACGCCCTTAAATTCCGAAATATGTTGCGAAATTTCTTCTTCTCCCAACCCCAATATCTCGCATGCGCAAATCGCCGAAAGGGCGTTTTCGAGGTTGTGTTCTCCGCTTAACTGAACGGCCGACGTATCCATAACGTATTTGCCCTTGTAAAATATCTTTCCGTTCGATACGTATGCCCCGTCCACTTCGGATTTCGTGGAAAAATACACTATCTTGGCTTTGCATTTTTCAGACATTTTTCTGACCGTCGGATCGTCGTAATTCAGTACCGCATATTCGCTCTCCCGTTGACATTGCATTATTCTGCTCTTGATAAATATATAGTTTTCCATATTGTAATGCCTTGAAAGGTGATCGGGAGTAATGTTCGTTACGATTGCTATATGCGGCGTAAATCTGCTTACGGTTTCAAGTTGAAAACTCGAAACTTCCGCAACAACTATCGAATTGTCCGTCAATTCGTTTAACACAGACGAAAGAGGCGTACCGATATTGCCACACAATACGCTTTCCATTCCGCAAGATTTCAGTATACAATCGATCATACTGCAAGTCGTCGTCTTGCCGTTCGTACCCGTAACCGCTACGATGGGCGCCTTGCAAAACATAGACGCAAGTTCGAGTTCTCCGATAATCCTCTTGCCGTTCCTCTTTGCCTTAACCGGTATTTCGTGATCGATTGCAACCCCCGGGCTTAACACCACGACATCTACGGTATCTATCGCATCGCCGAGTTCGTCTTTCGAAACTACTACTGCGCCCTTTTCGGCAAGATCTTTCTGCGCTTTTATTACGGACGGCGTAGAACCGTCGTCATAAATATAGCATTTTGCGCCCTTACTTAATAAAAGTTCTGCGGCGCCTATTCCGCTCTTGGATATTCCGACGATTAAAAATTTGTCTTTTTTTAAAAACATATATCTCCTTATAAAATACTTAACAAGCACAGCGAACCGCTTAAAAACGTAACCAGTTTATAGCCGAATACGATTTTACTCTCCGAATAGCCTTTATGCTGAAAATGGTGATGAAGTGGAGCCATAAGAAATATTCGCTTGCCTGTTCGCTTAAAATGCGCTACTTGCATTATTACCGATATGCTCGACATAACGTACATTATTCCTAAAATCGGAATAAAAAGTAAATTTCCGCTCACTAAACTTATAGACGCTATAAAACCGCCGAGCGCAAGCGAACCCGTATCGCCCATAAACACCGAGGCTTTATAGGTATTAAACAGCAAATAACCTATCAGACCTCCCGATAAACCCAAAAGTAAAATAACGAGATTGCCGTATTCGCCGCCGTTTACGTAACTCGACGGATTGCCGTTTAGTTCAAATATGATTATAAGCGCCATAAAAGCGCAATAAATATAAGATACTCCGCCCGCCAAACCGTCTAATCCGTCAGTAAGGTTAACGCTGTTTGTGGTAGCCAAAAAAACCAGAATACAAAGCGGAAAATGCCAGAATTTCAAGTCGTAAAATTCACCCGTAAAAGGGACGTATACTTTCGTCAGATTTCTGCTTTGCGAATAAAATGCAATGATTACCGCTATTACGAGTTCGAAAAGCGTCTTTTGAATCGGACTTAAACCCTCGTTTCTCTTGAATTTTATCTTAATAAAGTCGTCGATAAATCCGACCGCCATATAACTCAACCCGATAGCAATGCAAACGTAACTTAAATTGCGGCTGTTTTTCGAAAAAATAAAAAATGCGACGATAGCGGCTATAATAAAAATTACACCGCCCATAGTGGGCGTGCCGCTCTTATAGTCATGCTCTTTCACGTAGCCGAGGATATTCTGCCCCATTTTAAATTTTTTCAATAACGGAATGATAATGAATCCCGCCGCAGCGGCAATCAAAATCGCTACCGAAACTGTATATACATAAGTTTTCAAGCGTTGCCTCTTAATTCGCCTATTATCTGTATTATGGTTTCCTTATCCGAAAAGTCATGTTTTACGCCGTTTATTTCCTGATACGTTTCCGCACCTTTTCCGGCAATCACCGCTATATCGTTTTCGCCTATTTTTTCGAGCGCATATCGAATCGCCGAATATCTGTCGCCGATATTGACGTAGTCGCCATATTCCGCTATCACGCCGTACTCGATTTCACGTCTAATGACTTCCGGAAGTTCATATCTCGGATTATCGTCCGTTATAACGGTAAAATCTGCGATTTTACCTGCTATTTTACCCATTATGCGCCGTTTCTCCTTTTCCCTGTTGCCGCCGCAACCGAAAACGCAAATGAGTTTACCTAGACATATTTTTTTAAGCGAAACGAGCATCTTTTCAAGCCCGTCCGGAGTATGCGCATAATCAACGAAAACGTATCCGCCGTTATATTTTGCCACGAGTTCCATTCTGCCCTCTATCGGTTCCGTTTCGCATAGAGTTTCGGCGGCGTTCTTGATATCTATCCCCATTATAACGGCGCAAGTAACCGCCGCAAGCGAATTGTATACGTTGAACGATCCTATCAATTTGCTATCGATTTCCGCCACGTAATCCATAGCGTTTAAAACGTATTTCAGCCCGTCGGCAGACTCTTTTACGTCCATTGCGAACACGTCGGCGGGATTATCTATTCCGTAAGTAAATATATCGCTGTCGGTTTCGCGATAGATAGTCCTACCGAGTTCGTCGTCGGTATTGACTATAAAATATTTGGCAAAATCGTGATAAAATATGCTCCTCTTGACTGCTAAGTAGGTTTCCATATCCGAAAAATAATCGAGGTGATCCTCGGTGCAATTCGTAAAAATCAATGCGTCGAAGTATATACCTTCCGTACGCTTTTGGGCTATTGCGTGCGCAGACACTTCCATTATCAGAACTTTTACGCCGCTACTTCGCATTTTATCCATAAGTTCATAGAGTTCGAATATTCCCGGAGTTGTAAGGTTTGTCTGCAATTTTTCGTCGCCGATATAATTGCCGATAGTTCCTATTCTTCCCGTCTTTATTCCCGAATGCGAAAATATCCCCGACAAAATATGGCACGTACTCGTCTTTCCGTTAGTGCCGACTATACCTATAATATCCAACCCGTTTTGCGGATAATCGTAAAAATTATTTAAAACCGCAATGATCGCCGAGCGCACGTCTTTTACTTCTATAAAACACGCCGAACATTCCTCAGCCGTTTCGCCCATTATAAGCGCCGCACCGTTTTTGACCGATTCCGCTATATAATCTTCGCCTTTACCATTATTGCCTTTTCTGCAAATAAACAGACTGCCGATAACGACTTTTGCGGAATTATCGGTAACAAAGTTTATTTCTTCGGGCAATTCTCCGTAAATTTTCGCTATTGCAACGCCCTTTAATAATACGTCTGTTCTCATATTGATTTTTCAATGCCTTTACTGTTTATTATGCCCTCGAAAATCTTCCTTACGAGCGGAGCGGCTACCGTCGAGCCGTATAAACCGCCGACGGGTTCGTCCACGATACACAATGCAAGATATTGAGGATTGTCTGCGGGAAAAAATCCGACGAAACTCATTACATATTTACCTGCGGCTATCACTCCGTCGCTGTATTTTTGCGCCGTACCCGTCTTGCCGCCTATTTTATAGCCCTCGATATACGCTTGCTTTCCGCTGCCTTCCGTAACTACGTTTTCAAGATAGCCGGCAAGTATTCTCGACGCCTCCTCGCTTATCGCCCTGCCCTTTTGCTTCGGATTGATTATCTCCGCTATTTTGCCGCTGTTATCGAATATTTCTTCTACAAAATACGGTTCATAATAAATTCCGCCGTTTACCGCTGCGGCAGTCGCCGCCGCTAACTGCAATGGCGTTACCGCTATCGTCTGTCCGAAACCTATTCTCGCTAAATCGCCGTCCGTCACCGATATTTCCGGCACCAACATTCCGAGCGCCTCGCCGTCGAAATCCACACCCGTTACTTTTCCGTAATTGAAAGCGTCGATATAGTCGTACATTACCTCTTTCCCGAGAGAAAGCGCAATGTCCACAAAACACGGGTTACAACTGTTATTGAGCGCCGCAGCAAGATTTTCGTTTGAATGTTTGCCGTTAGCGTGCGTACTCCAACACTTTATCGCTCTGCCGCCCACGTATCTGAATCGGCTCGAATTAAATATGTAATCGAGAGAAAACGCATTCTTATTCCCCTTTAAATATTCCTCTATATTCGCCGCGGCAGTCAGTATCTTAAATGTAGATCCCGGCTCGTAAGAATCCGATATGATTGAACTTCTGCCGAGTTTATTAAGCGTTTGAAGATCGTCTCTCGGTATAAAATTCAAATCGAACGACGGTTTTTGGCTAGTGGCGAGAATCTTTCCGGTCGAAGGCTCTAAAACGATGACGGCAGCGGACTTCGGAGAATATTCGTCGTAAGCCTCTGCCATTACCGCTTCGCAAATTTGCTGCACCTCGTAATCAACGGTAAGCCTTATATTCAAGCCGTCAGTCGCCGCTATATATTTTGCGGTACTTCCGCTCAAATCTCTCCCTATCAAATCCGCCTCGTATAATATATCGCCGTCATAACCTTTGAGATATTCGTCGTATCTCTTTTCCAAACCCGTTTGCCCCGAGCCGTCGCTCGACGTGTACCCGAGTATCTGACATAATAGGTCGCCGTATGGATATATCCTCGTGTTATCCACTGAAAAATAGACGCCGCCCAAATCGTATTCGGATATTTTATCGATCACGCTCTTTTCCACTTTTGTCTTGACCGTGATTTCGGATACGTTGTCGGACCTTATTTTATCGAGTAGTTTTTGCTTGTCTACCTCTAAAATTTCCGAAAGTATTTCCGATACTTTCTCAGGTTCCGTAACCGATCTCGATCTGACGTATACGGCATAAGATTGCGAATTTCCTGCCAAAACTACGCCGTTTCTATCGACGATATTTCCACGGTTCGCCCTTATCGGAAGTTCTCTCGTCCATTGGTCTATCGCTTTCGACTGCAATTCGCTGCCGCTTACTATCTGGACGTAGAACACTCTCGCAGTTACCGATAAAAAAAGAAAGGTTATTGCAAGTAAAAATGCAAATAACCTCTTTCGTAAAATATTCAAACTGTAATCGTTTATAATAATACCTCTTAATCTATAAGACCTAATTCTTCAGCTTGCGCCATTATAACTTCGTCGCTTTTAGCGTATTCGAGTTCATTTGAAAGCGCATAGTTTTCTTCGTTAAGCGTCTCGATTTGCGCCGCTTTACTTTCGATAGTCGAATCCAAACTCCTCAACATTTTAGCATTTATAAGTATTAGAGAAAAAATCGTAATAACTACCAAAGCGTATACCGCTATCAATACTTTGCCCTTGGTGTTTATTCTGTATTTTTTATCGGAGTCCTCTTTTGCATTAGCTTCAACTTCTTCAAAAGCGTCGCGCTCCATATTCAAAAACTGCATCGTAGTTTTGGAAGGAGTTATATCTTCGTTTACTTCTTCCTCTTCTTTCGTCACTGTCTGAGCCGCTTCCGCCCTGGTATCATACCCCTCTACCCTTAAAAAATTCACTGCGGGAGACGAGTATTTCTTTTTAGTAACGGTATTTTGACGGCCATAATTGCCGTAGTTGAATATATTATCCAAGCCCTCGTCGGACCTTGCAGCAGAATACGATTGTTCTTTCGTATCTTCTCTTTCCAATACACTACTTTGTCTGTTACTATACATATTCTCTCTCCTTAAAATTTATTATATATTTTTATAATCGGTAATTATAATTTTTCCGCTATCCTCAATTTAGCGCTTTTTGCCCTCGGGTTTAACGTCTTTTCTTCTTCGCTCGCCTCTATGGGCTTTTTATTTACGGTTTTTATGATCTTTCTCTTTCCGCATACGCACACGGGTAAACGCTTATCGCAAATGCAGTCCGTTTCTAAATCTTTAAAAACCTGCTTTATTATTCTGTCCTCTAAAGAGTGAAAAGTCAAAACGGCAATTCTACCGCCGGGTTTTAAACCCTTGACCATATCTTCAACCGCTTGTCCGAGCCCGTCGAGTTCCCCGTTGACCTCTATCCTTATCGCCTGAAATGTCTTTTTTGCGGGGTGTCCGTTTTGCTTGAACTTATATGGTATACTTCTATCTATTATTGCGACGAGTTCGCCGGTCGTTTCTATCGGCTTTTCAGCCCTCGCCTCGACTATGTTTTTTGATATATTGTCCGCAAACTTTTCCTCTCCGTACACGGATAATATATAGGAAAGTTGCGCCCTGGTATAACCGTTTACTACTTCGTATGCGCTTTTCTTCGCCGACGAATCCATTCTCATATCAAGTTTCGAGTCTTCCGACATATACGAAAAACCCCTTTCTCTGTTATCGAGTTGATAACTGCTCACTCCGAGATCCAATAATACGCCGTCAAATCCGTCTACGCCGAGTTCTTCTTTTATTTTAGAAAATTGTTTAAAGTTCTTATTTATTAATGTAAATCTGCCTGCAAATTCGTTTAATCTGCTTTCGGCATTTTTTATCGCTTCTCTGTCAAGGTCTGTCGCCACGAGTTTTCCGTTAGGGCTTGTCCGCCTTAAAATTTCGTAAGAGTGTCCTGCGCCGCCCAAAGTCCCGTCAAAATACAATCCGTCAGGCTTCAAATTTAATCCTTCGATACACTCCTCTTTCATAACGGGAACGTGTTTAAATTCCATATATCAAGCCTTTTTACCGAGAATTTCCGCATCTTTCGATCCCGCCTCGGCAACTCCGCGCCCGAGTTCTTCTTCGCTCCATATCTCGATACGATCTCTGACGCCTCTCGTTACTATATTCTTTTTAATGTTGGCGAAATTTTTAAGTTCTTTGGGAAGAATAAATCTGCCTTGCGAATCTATCTCCGGTTTCGAATACGATGAAATAAAACCGCTAAGCGCATATTGTTTTTCGTAATCGAATTCGTCAATTTGTATTTTGTCCTCGTTTAACTTGACGAAAGTTTCGAGCGGATAAACGTATAGGCACTTATTTACGCCGTGTCCTATTACGATATCCATTCCGAGTTCGGCTCTGTACTCTTTGGGAATACGTATTCTGTTTTTTTCGTCTATCGTATGTTTACGCTCTCCGAAGAACATTCGCCTTACTCCTTTGCTATTGTATTTTTAGTATAACATGCCCGAAATACAAAGTCAACCACTTTTACCCACTTTTTTTATTTTTTTCATAAAAAATTTTTTTATCACATATAAATATTATTTATAATAAAGTCGAGAGTCTTGAAGAAAAACTTCAAAACTCTCGATTTAATCGGTAAAACCATTCCTCATCTTTCTTATTAAAGAAAATTACACTGCCCTTTTGCTCTGCGTGTTGAATGGTGGGTAGTAAACCCTTAATTTTTTCAAAAGTCACGTCGCCGCCGTCGCAGATCGTACTAAAAGGAAACACTTTTGAAAACTCGTCTTTTAAAAGCGTATAGTGAGTACAACCAAGCGATACCACGTCGTAATTTTTATATGTATCTTTAAACCTTTCGGCAATATCCGGTTTCTTTCCGCCGACCACCCAACGTTCTATTTCGTCGGCAAGTCCCTCTGCGGAAATCACGTCCGCATCTTTATTTTTGATAATCCGTTTTACGTAGTCGCTGTTCGCCGTCGCTTTCGTCGCTATCAGCAGAGTCTTTTTGTTTGGGGGAACAACGGGCAATACCCCGAAAACTTTTACGCAGAAATTAGAATAGTCGTTTAATATCGCAGTAGATAAAGTGTTGCACGCAAGAACTATGAATTTTGGAGAAAAACTTACTATTTTAGTTATTTTATTTTCGGCGATCAATTTCAATTCGTCCGCTCTTTTATCTCCGTACGGAAAATTTTTGCTGTCTGAAAAATACAAGAAATCTTCGGACGGAAAACTGTCTTTCAAGCGTTTAAGCAAAACCAATCCGCCGACGCCGCTATCATAAAGCGCAATACATCTGTTGTCCATAATATCGTCAATTCATTATATGCGCCAAAGTGCATTTATTATGCCTACCGAATAATTATCCGAATACCTTTAAATTCGCAAAAAGACAAATATACTCGCTATATATTAAAATTCGGGTTTAACGCCGAATTCAGTGCGGAAGCAATGACTTCTGAACTTTCGGCGAGTATTGCGTCTACGTCTCTCGGCGTTACAAACATATCTTCTTCGGGAGATATAGGATCAAAATCCGTATTGCCACCGGCGGCGTCAAGCAGCATCTTCCTTGCGGAAACCACGAACGGGACGCCTATCGATATCACGGGAACACCCATACTATCCTCGTCGATTTTATACTTTGACGGTTTGCCCGCTCCGCCTCCCGCTCTTATACCGGTATTACTTATCTGATATGCTCTGCCTATCCTATCGGTTCTGAATGCGCACAATGCGTCCACGCAAATTATGAGGTCCGGATTCACCTGCTCTTTAAGCCCCTTAACGACTTCGAAACTGTCTATTCCTGTTAAGCCGGATACGCCGGCCGCAAATGCGGAAACCGTTTTGACCTGCTCTTTTCCCTCTAATTGCCTTGTGGCGATTATCTTATCCGTTACCTTTTTACCCAAAGCGTCCGCCGTCATCAAACCGTTTCCGAGACCTATTACCAATACCGACGGGTTTTGAATTTTAACCGTAAAGTCTATCATATCGCATACGGCTTTTGCAAGTGCGCTTATAAAATAAACCTTTTCACTTTCACTGAGCTTTTCCGAGTTTCTTCTCGTAAGAGTGATATATCTACCCCTTTTTATACCGCTACGCCTCTCGTCCTCCTCAGCCGTTACGGTAATATCTTCACGCTTGACGCAGTATTTACCGTAAACGACGTCGCATATAAAGCCTTTTCCCTCAGAATTGCTTTCCGCCATATCCACAGCCAAATCACATTTTACGCCCAAAACCTTCCTCCCGAAAAATTTTTAAAAAATATTTATAATTATTTACTGAAAATAGCGAAATATTCTTGCAAAGTCTTTTTTTTTATGGTAAAATAAACAATGGATATACAAGAAAAGGAGAAATTACAGTGCCTAATATTAAATCAGCAAAAAAACGCGTTTTGGTAAACACCAAGAAAAATTCTCAAAATAAGAGCAACAAGTCCGAAGTAAAGACCGCTATCAAGAAGTTAAACGAAGTTATCGATGCGGGCAATTACGAAGAGGCTGTCGAACTCTACAAGCAAACCGAATCTATTATTGATTCAGCAGTATCGAAAGGTATATATCACAAAAATACCGCTGCCAATAAGAAATCCGGACTCGCTAAGAGAATCAACGCCTTAAAGAAGGACTAATTATAACAAAATAAAAAACCGCACTTTAAAGTGCGGAATTTTTTGTACAATTTTTAAACCGCTCTGCAATTGCAAAGCGGTTTTTATTGTTAGTCTTTTATTTCTATCCCGAGTTCTTTAAGCCACTCCACGCTTAATCTCACCCATTCAGTTACACTCTCTGACTTATCGATATCGACATACGAAGCGCCGTACACCGTTTTATCTGCCGCAGACAGTCCATGCTGACCTTTGCCGAACACGTGTATCGAAAAAGGAACTCCCGCTTCATCGTAGGCAAGCGCCGCAATCAAAGAATTTCTGATCGGTACTATACCGTCGTTATACGTTGCCCAGATAAATGCAGGCGCCGAATTTGAATTCACGAGGTTTTCTATCGAAATCTTTCGTGTAAGAGGTTCGTTGTCTTCACCGCACAAATTTATAAATGAACCGTAATGTGTTTTTCCGCTTGAAGTTATAACCGAATAAGACAAAATTACGGCGTCAGGTCTTGCCGAAACTTCGGATTTAAAAACCTCGGCGACCTCGGGTGCGTCGTAGTAACTGCCGAGCATTGCACAAAGATGACCGCCGGCAGAAAATCCAACGGCGGAAACCATTTTTTCGTCCACACCGAGTTCGGCTGCGTGAAGCCTTATGTAATTCATCGCCATAACCGCCTCCGTAAGCTGAGTCGGGTGTTTAAGCGGCACAACCGAATATCTCAAAACAAACGCCGCAAAGCCGTAAGATAAATATTTAAGCGCAATCGGCTCGTCTTCCCTGAAACTGGTCATAGAATAGCCACCGCCCGGTAATACAAGCATTGCCGGCGCCTTTCTGTTTACGTTTATTTCAACGCTCTTATCGGGGATATAACATATTAGTTCACCCACGGCATTTAATGGTTTTTTAAGTTTGAAAAATTCGTATAAATCAACATTAAAAATTTTCATATTGTTTTACCTACCTATTATTTTTTATATTTGTAAATTTCGTTTAAAGATTATTATTGTTTAAGCAAGCTTTTGAATGTATTTCATTCTAAGTCAATTCTAACGGGTACTTCGTGTATGAACCGCAAAATCGTCCTCACCGTCATTTCGTCTGCGTATACACATATTATATCTTACTTAAAAATTATTGTCAATCTTCTACTTTAATCCAATTAATCAATTGCAAAAATTTTTTATATTTGTTATAATCGTATGGTAAGAATTTAAATTCACAAAAGAGGACAATTAGTAATTCACAAAAGAGGACAATGTTTTGAAGAAAATAGGTTTTGACAGCGAAAAATATCTGACTTTGCAGTCTGAAAAAATATTGGAGAGAATAGACGAATTCGGCGGTAAATTATATATCGAATTCGGCGGTAAGTTGTTCGACGATTTCCATGCGTCCAGAGTTTTACCGGGTTTTGAGCCGGATAATAAAATAAAAATGCTCAGCAAACTCAAAGACAGAGCCGAGATAGTTATCGTTATAAACAGTAACGATATCGCCAAAAACAAGGTGCGCGCGGACCTCGGCATAACTTACGACCAAGACGTGCTCCGACTTATAGACGTATTTAAAAGTTACGGCTTGTACGTCGGAAGTATAGTGCTTTCACAGTACAGTCAGGACAATGAAGCGGCCAAGGCTTTTGCTTGTAAACTCGACAAAGAAAATATCAAGGTTTATCATCATTACCACATAAACGGCTATCCGCACAACGTACCCCTCATTGTAAGCGATGACGGCTACGGAAAAAACGATTATATAGAAACTTCAAGAGATCTGGTTATAATCACTGCCCCGGGCCCGGGTTCCGGAAAAATGGCGACTTGCCTTTCTCAACTCTATCACGAGCATAAAAGAGGACATAAAGTCGGCTACGCAAAATACGAAACTTTCCCGATATGGAATCTTCCATTAAATCATATGGTCAACCTCGCATACGAGGCGGCGACGGCAGATTTAGCGGACGTAAATATGATAGACCCGTGGCATTTATCGGCATACGGAAAGCAAGCGGTAAACTATAACCGCGACGTTGAAATTTTCCCCGTTTTAAACGCTATTTTTGAACAAATTATGGGCAAGTCCCCTTATAAGTCCCCAACGGATATGGGCGTAAATATGGCAGGATACGCCATCTCGGACGACGAAGCCTGCGTTTATGCCGGCAGGCAAGAAATCATACGCAGATATTACAACGCTTTGGCAAGAGAGCGCAGACAAGGCAAATCCTCCAACGAGTCTGACAAGATTGCGCTTATTATGAAGGGAAACAATATAGACGTAAACGAGAGAAAAGTTGTAGCGGTCGCAAACGCAATCGAAGAGGAGCGCCACTGCCCCGTCGCCGCAATAGAACTCGATGACGGAACGATAATCACCGGTAAAACCAACGACTTATTCGGTTGCTCGTCGAGTATGATACTCAACGCCTTGAAATTCCTTGCAGGCATAGATGACGATGTCGATTTAATATCAAAGAGTTCAATAGTCCCCATTCAGGACTTGAAAGTCAAATACTTGGGAAGTAAAAACCCGAGACTTCATATAGACGAAATGTTGATTGCCCTTTCATCTTCCGCAGAAAAAGACGCAAACGCCAAAAAGGCAATCGAACAACTTCCGAAATTAAGGGGTTGCGAAGTCCACACTACTGTTTTACTTGCTCATAACGACGAAAAATTTTACCGTAAACTCGGAGTAAATTTGACTTCCAATCCGATTTTTAAAGACAAAAATCAAGCCCACTGATACATAACCTTAAAACGTTGCCGCAATTCGCAAAGAATTGCGGTTTTTCGTATAAAAAAATTAAAATTCAAAATACTTTTTTTATGAAATTGAGTGAAAATCTGTTACAGAATATAAAAGTCTTAAAAATACTTCTCGGCGACAGCGACGATATTATCTTTTTCGACTTTAAAATCGGAGACTTGAACGCAACTGCGGTTTACGTCGATTCAATCACCGACAAGAGTATGCTCGGCTTGGAAGTCTTGGCGCCGCTCAAAAAACTCGCCGAACCCATAACCGTCGGAAAAGCCGCTAAAAGCATAACTTCGGCAAACGTAAAAGTTTCGGATAACACGTCGGACGCCGCAGAAGAAATTTTATACGGCAATACGGTTATATTCATAGACGGCAAAAAACGAGCGCTATCTGTAGACCTGAAAAAATTCGAGTCGAGAGCAATAGCGGAAGCGCCTACCGGATTTTCCATAAGAGGCCCGAGAAACGGATTCGTAGAAACTATAAAAATAAATTTAAGCCTTATTAGGCGATACGTTAAAAGCGAACAACTCAAAATCGAAAACAGCCAAATAGGAAAATATACGAAAACTTCCGTTTCACTGATATATATCTCAGACTTGGTCAATAAAGAATTGGTTGAAAAAGTAAGAAAAAAACTTGCAAATATATCGATAGACGGCATTCCGGACAGTTCGTATATAAGCAAATTTTTAAACGAGAAAAAGTATTCGCTATTTAAGCAGGTCGGCTCTACCGAACGTCCGGACGTATTTATCGAAAGGCTTTTGGAAGGACGTGTAGGTATACTTGTGGACGGCTCGCCTTTCGCTTTGACGCTTCCATACCTATTAATCGAAGATTTTCAGTCGTCGGAAGACTATTATATATCGAGATACAGGGCGAATGGCGCAAGGCTCGTAAGAATTGTAGCGCTTTTGATAGCCATTTTACTGCCCTCTATCTACGTTGCCGCCCAACTGTTCCACCTTCACCTTTTACCCCTCAACTTTCTATTGACGATAATAAGCAGTATAAAGGGAATACCACTCTCTCCGAGTATGGAAATGTTTTTTATAATGCTTATTTTCGAGATTTTAAATGAAACGAGCGTCAGAATGCCAAAATACGTCGGTATGGCGCTCGGCGTAGTAGGAGCGCTGGTACTTGGCGAAACGGTCGTAAACGCCGGCATAGTTTCGACGCCTGCGGTCTTGATAATGGCGCTATCCGGAATATGTATATATACAGTTCCGGAAATAGTTGAAACAACGTCTCTTTTAAGGCTTTTATTCTTATTGCTTGCAGGTTCTGTCGGAGTTTACGGGATTATTTTAATTTCGGCGTTTATGCTTTGCTATTTAACAACTCTCGATAATTACGGCGTACCGTATATGGCGCCTTATTCTCCGCTTATACAAAACGATCTGCAAGACGGCCTTTTGATGCAAAACGTCTTGGATATGAAAAAAAGGCCCGAATCAATAGGTTCGCCCAACGTTTACCGCAGAGGGAAAAATAAATGAGCGAATACAAAATGTCAGTAAGGCAAATTTGCTTTACAATAATTGCATTTTTCACTTCTACGAAAATGATTTTCTTAGCCGCCGTAACCTCCGAATACGCAGGCAAATCACTTTGGATTTCGGCTCTTATCAACTTTTTTGCCGACGGAATTATTATTTATATAATCCTTCTTATCGGAGAAAGATTTCCGAATAAAACTTTCTTTGAAATAATAAGAGATTCCTTTGGAAACTTCGTGGCAAAAACGGTCTATTTCATATTGGCAGTCGTATTATTGTTCAAATCCTACGTTCCCATTATGGAACAGAGAAACTTTATAGAAATAAGCCTATACGAAACCTTGCCTACTATCCTTACTTTCCTGCCGTTCTTTTTGTTCAGCGCATACTTTTCATATAAAGGGCTTAAAGCCGTGGCAAGATGCTCGGACATAATGATTTGGTTTATAATTATAGCGGTTTTCGGGCTTATCGCACTGACAATTCCGAACACTGATTTTTCCGAACTTCTCCCAATTTTTAAAGGCACTCCGATAAAAGATATACTGGGCGGCAGCATTAAAAGCAGTTTATGGTATTTCGACAGCATATATTTTCTATTTTTTATAGGAAATTACAAACGTGAAAGACTATCTAAAACGAAGATAATGTCCGCATTTTTTACGTCTGCGGCGGTAATAATTCTGTATCTTGTTGCGATATACGCCGAATTCGGAGTGCTGACTGAAAGACAATACTTCGTTCCCGCAAAAATGGGTTTGTTTTCGGTCGCATTATTGAATATCGGAAGAATTGATTACATTGCTTCGATATTCTTATCGATCGTAAACGTATTTGCAATCGCTTTGCCGTTACTATTTTCCACATACTGTCTCGAACAAGTTTTCAATTTTAAAAATAAAGCCGTTCCGACTATTATAACAAACTCAATTATGTTCACGGGCGTCTTTTTAAGTAGAGATTATTTCTTTGATATATTCGGAATATTTCAGAATTTATCTGTATTTTTGTTAGGTTTTACGTCTTTCATAATTCCGTTTGCGGCGTTTGTATTTTGCAGAAAGAGGAGAACGCAATGAATATATTTAAAACTAAAATAGCAATGTTTGCAATAGTGTTTTTAATGCTGTTCTACTTTACCAACGATTTCAGTTTGATTGATATTGAAAAAACTGCCATAGTAGTTGCGCTCGGAATCGATTCTGAAGATAACGAATATACTGTAACCGCGCAAATAGCGGTTCCGTCGTCAACCGCTGAAAAAACAGTTAAAAACCAAGACAAATCGGTCGAAAGCAAGGGGAAAACCGTAGGCGAAGCAATCGACAGGATAGGCGAAATTACAGGCTGGTACCCTATGCTTTCTTTTTGCGAATTGATTGTTTTCGGAAAAAATATTTTAAACGGCGACGTAATGGACACCCTCTCTTATTTCATCAGGTCAGATAAAGTGCCCGACTCTGCTATTTTAGCAACTTGCGAAGATAAAGCGTCGGATATTTTAAAGAGTAAAGCTCCGCTCGACGATATGTCCGCATTTGCACTCGAAAAAATAATATCAAGAGAAAGCAAGAGTATGGAAACAATATCCGTTACAAATATTAAAGATTTCGCACAAAGTTACTATTCAAAGTCCGGAAGTTCATTTATGCCGATGATAAAAATCATCAATGATAAAAGCGG
>CAJOMT010000008.1 GCA_905235815.1 uncultured Clostridia bacterium | reverse complement strand
AGGAGTTCGTTCTTTATTTTCTTTTCAAGATTGGACGCTATAAGTTTAAGTTGACGGTCGTGCTGGATTGTTTCCCTCGAAATATTAAGCGTCAGTTCGCTGTCTACAAGTCCCTTTACGAAACTGAAACAGTCCGGCAAAAGGTCTGAACACCTATCCATTATCATTACGCCGTCGGTATAAAGTTTTAAACCTTTCTCGTAATCTTTGGTGTAATAGTTGTACGGCGCTTTAGCAGGTATAAACAACAACGCTTTATAATTTACCGCGCCCTCTGCCGACGTATGAATGACTTTAAGCGGAGCGTCGTAATCGTAGAAAGTATCCTTATAGAAATTTTCATAGTCCTCTTTGGTTATTTCGTTTTTATTCTTCTTCCAAAGCGGAGTCATAGAGTTGAGAGTTTCGATTTCCTTATATTCCTCTCTCTCTTTGCCCTCTTTCATCTCCTCTTCGCTCTGCTCTTTATATTTAGTAACTTCCATTCTTATCGGGTAACGGATATAATCGGAATATTTCTTTATCAAACTCCTTATCTCGTACTCTTCCAGGAATTGGTCGTACTTCTCTTCGTCCGTATCCTTCTTCAAATGCAAAATTATAGTGGTTCCGTTAGAGTCTCTTTCCGCATTCTGTATATCATAACCCTCGGTGCCCGAAGAAACCCAACTGCTCGCCTCGTCGCTCCCGAAGGCCCTCGATATAACTTCGACTTTATCCGCCACCATAAACGCAGAATAGAAACCTACGCCGAATTGACCTATTACGTTCACGTCGTCGTTCTCTTTGGCGTCTTTGTTCTCGCTTTTGAACTCGAAAGTTCCGCTATGCGCTATCGTGCCTAAATTCTCTTCGAGTTCTTTCGCACTCATTCCTATACCGTTATCGGTTATCGTCATAGTGCGCTTCTTCTTATCGACGGCAATGTCGATATGGAAATCGTTCCTCGTAAGTCCGCTTAAACCTTCTTTAAGCCCCTTATAATAGAGTTTATCTATCGCATCGCTGCTATTGGATAAAAGTTCACGAAGGAATATTTCCTTGTGCGTGTAAATCGAGTTTATCATTAAATCCAAAACTCGCTTCGACTGTGTCTTAAAACTTTTCATATTATTTCACCTCGTTAGCAATTATTATTTAGGAGTGTTAGCACTCTGATTTGTTTAGTGCTAATATTATAACCCCCTTTTTTGTTTTTTGCAAGCGTTTGAAGTGAAAATTCGGTAAAAATTTTTTTAAATTATAAAAATAGACTTCAAAGAGTCGCATTCCGCCTCGACGGCGACCGTATATTTGCCCTTTTCGGAATTTATTTTTACTACGGGCTTTGAGGACAAATTAAAATATTCCTCCAAAACCGCCGTAATATCTCTGCTTATTACTTCTATCGACTGCCTTGTTACGTTCAATCTGTCGTTTTCTATTACGTTTTGAGCGCGAACGTCCATTTTGCTCGAAATTTTCTTTTTCATAGATTTCTTTTAAGTCCCCTCCGTATACTTCCCAAAACGCCGGTGTAATTCGCCATATATTTATATATTTTGTTTTTATTCTTATCGACGTTTATAGCGAGCGTCTTAAACGCCTTGTTCGCCTCGCTCTCGGGCGGAAGTTCGCCGGCGTTTAACAAAAGAACGTTATCGTCCTCGGGTATAACCCCTATGACTTCCGTCTTTAAAATATCTTCTATCCTTTCGGGCGAAGCCATTACTTTATCCGCAACCAGATCTCCCCTTACCATATTTACGACGAGCGCTATACGCTTTAAATTGTACCCTCGAAGTATCCCCAAAACCTTATCTGCGTCTCTTAAACTCGAAATTTGAGAAGTCGTAACAATAAACGCCTCGTCAGACGCAGCCACCGCTCTGTGAAAACCTCCGCCAACCCCTGCCGGACAATCTATCAAAACATAGTCAAAACTCTCAGAAAGTCCGTCTATAAGTTCGCTAACGCTATCTGTCGTAACGATTGACTTCGAAAACGAATGAGCGGACGGGAGTATGTAAAGATTCTTGCATTGCGGACTTTGAACCAGCGCTTGCTTGACTCGGCACTTGCCTTCGATACTGTCGACGATATCGTATAGTACGAGATGCTCCACGCCCGTCACGACGTCGAGATTATTAAGCCCGAAGTCAAGATCCGCAATGCATACTCTCCTACCCAGCATTGCAAGTTTATATCCGAGGTTTGCGCTCACCGAAGTTTTTCCGACGCCGCCCTTGCCCGAAGTTATCACTATTTTTCTCGCCATAACGACCTCATTATCTGCGTTTTCTTTATTTTACATCCGAGGCACGATAATATTTTTGAAAGTTTTGTTGGAATATAATATATTTTGTAATTTTTGCGCATAAAAAAATTGCCCCGATATGGGGCAATAGGTAAATTTTAATCCTCGTCTAATGGGACAAAATATTCGGGTTTATGAAAAGTGCCGCATAGCGTGGGGCTGAGCGCTATCAAATTTTTATCCGTCTCGCCGCCTTCGGTCTCTATCCTGAAAGCATTGAAGTAAAGTTTGCCCTTGCCGAGTTCGTCTAAAATCTTTTCCGGTATGGAAATAACCGACTTATAGCCCGACTTCGTCTTTTTTACCGAGGTCTTAAACGTCGGATCTTTCAACTCCACTTTGGGCTTTTCGTCTTTGTTTTTGATCTTGGCAAAAAACACCGCTCCGTTGGGCGCAACTTCTATTTCAAAATAGGTGGAAGGTTTCGCCCCAACGCCTATAAATACTTCTACGACGTCTCCCATATAAATTGGCTCGTTATTTAACGAATATGCGGAAAAATACTGCGTATTTTCACAGTCGAATACAAATTCGAGATTGCCGCCCGAAACCTTATATTCAAGCGTCGTTTTAAAGGCGGTTGTTCCGCCCGTTCTGTTATCTGAAAGCACTTTGTACATAATAAAATTATATCAATTGCGGTAAATTTTGTCAATTATTTATGCGGAAATATTCCAACCCTTTAATTCGACTTGATTTTTTCTGAAAAATGAGTTATAATCCGCTTATGAAACAACCGAACGAAAATTATAACTTTTTTAATTCGGTAAACGCTACCACGTTATCCTCTCTGGGGTACTGCTCGTTTGCCGAAAAAGAAAGAGCGGATTATTGCGCCTCGGACATTACTTTTTTGTATTGCGACGGAGGAAGTCTCGGCATAACGCTTGGCAATAAATCCGTAACTCTATCTATCGGGAAAGGAATATTTCTTAAAAAAGCAAGCCGATACCCGATTGAAATTTTAAAAAACAATACTAAAATATTTTTTGCAGTCTTTTCGGCAGAAGAAATTTTAACGGCAATCAACTATGACTCGTCAATTAAAATTTCAGTTTTCGGGAAAGCGGTGCTGTCAAGAATGATAAGCGCTACGAATATTATCTATGGCGAGAATTACGTCAATTTTCAAACGAATATGGCTGAATTCATCGACTTGTTATCCTCGCCTCGTAAAATTTCCGAAAACTCGGACAGCGAAAGAGGTCAAATCGTTAAAAATTGCCTCGAACTACTGATATTGGATAACATAAAGCCCGCCTATAAGTCGATTAAATCCGGATTTGGCGGCGACGTATATATGTTCGAGAGCGAAAAAATCACTGAAAAAATCATATCGTATCTCTCTATGAATTTAAACAGAGTCGTAACGCTCGACGAAATAGCGGACAAGTTGTTCTTCTCAAAATCTTACATCAAGCGAGCATTTAAAGAACAAACGGGTACGAGTATTCTGAAAGCGCATACCGAAATGAAGATAAACGAGGCGAAAAAACGCCTCGCCGGAGGCGAAAAATCGGCTAAAATCGCAAGCAAACTCGGCTTTTCTTCGCCTAATCATTTTTCGAGAGTATTCAAAGCCCAAACCGGCATGACGCCCACTCAATACAAAAATTCACTGCATTTTTAATTTGTTAATAAAAATTGTACGTTTTGATTGACATATTTTGCAATTTGTGATATTATCAATTTAAGTTACAAATCGGAGGTTATTTATGGAACATATTAAGACGCTCGAAACTCGCAATCTTTGCGAAAGCGCTAAAAACGGCGGCTGCGGCGAATGTCAGACTTCTTGTCAATCCGCTTGCAAGACCAGTTGCGGTATTGCAAATCAATCTTGTGAAAACGGCGATACCGACGAAAATTAAAAAATTAAATCAGAGAAGGTGCCGCTTTGTCGGCACTTTTATTCTTTATAGAAAGTACTATGGTTCATTGTTATAAACTCGGCGGCTATAATATAGTTTTAGACGTGTCTTCGGGTTCCGTCCACGCCGTGGACGATCTCGCTTACGAAATTATATCAAATTTCGAAAAACTCACCAAAGATCAACTTATAGCCGCACTTAAAACTCAATATCCAATAAATGAAATAGAGGAATGTTATTCGCAAATCGAAGATTTAAAATCTTGCGGAAAACTTTTCAGCACCGACGATTACGAAAAAATTGCCGATAACTTAAAGAAGAAAAACGCCGGAGTGATTAAGGCGCTTTGTCTGCACGTTGCCCACACTTGCAACTTAAACTGCGCTTACTGCTTTGCAGGACAAGGCAAATATCACGGCGAGCGTGCTCTTATGAGCTTTGAAACCGGCAAGCGCGCTCTCGACTTTTTGGTAGAACATTCCGGAACTCGCAGAAACCTCGAAGTAGACTTCTTCGGCGGCGAACCGCTTTTAAACTTCGACGTGGTAAAAAGGCTCGTGGCTTACGCCCGCTCTATCGAAAAGGAAAAAAACAAAAACTTCAGATTTACCCTGACTACCAACGGCGTAAACATCGATGACGACGTCATCGAGTTCGCAAACAAAGAAATGCACAACGTCGTACTCAGTCTTGACGGCAGAAAGGAAGTTCACGACAGATTCAGAGTCGATTACTTAGGAAACGGAAGTTACGATAAAATCGTACCTAAATTCCAAAAACTCGTCGAAAAAAGAGGCGGAAAAAATTATTATATGAGGGGTACTTTTACCCATTATAACCCCGACTTTTTAAACGATATTAAGGCAATGCTGTCTCTTGGGTTTAACCAACTCAGTATGGAGCCGGTCGTATGCGATAAGAGCGACGCCTCGGCGCTTACGGAAGAAGATCTCCCGATAGTATTAAAACAATACGAAGAACTCGCCGAACTTATGCTTCAAAAAGAAAAGGAAGGCAAACCATTCACTTTCTATCACTATATGCTCGATTTGAGCGGCGGGCCGTGTATTTACAAACGTATCTCCGGTTGCGGAAGCGGCACCGAGTATATGGCGGTTACGCCGCAAGGCGACCTATATCCTTGCCACCAATTCGTCGGAGATGAAAAGTTCAAACTCGGAAACATTTACGACGGCGTTACGAACACGAGCGTCCAAGACGATTTCGCCGCTTGCAACGTGTACGCCCACAAGGAATGTAAAGATTGCTGGGCAAGACTTTACTGCTCGGGCGGATGCGCCGCCAATGCATATCACTCCACGGGTTCTGTCAGAGGAGTTTACGAATACGGCTGTAAACTTTTTAAAAAGCGCATGGAGTGCGCCATAATGCTTGCCGTGGCAAAAAATATGGGAAACGGCAATGAGTAATAATAAAAAGTCCCCGTATAAGTCGATTAACACGCCGATTTGCGATTTTCTTGACAGCTATACGGCGGCTGGTACCATACGCCTCCATATGCCCGGGCACAAGGGGAAAGGCGATGCCGAATCGTCCGACATTACCGAAATATACGGAGCGGACAGTCTATACGAGGCAAACGGCATTATTGCCGAGAGCGAAAAAAATGCCGGTGAAATTTTCGGTGCGCACACGTTTTACTCTTGCGAAGGCTCGTCGCTTTCAATTCGTGCAATGCTGAGGCTGATTTGCATTTATGCATACGAAAAGAACGAAAAGCCTACGGTTTTGGCGGCAAGAAACGTACATAAATCTTTCATTTCCGCAGTCGCATTGCAAAATATAGACGTAAATTGGATAGTCCCGAACAGTCAGGAAAATTATCTTACTTGTAAATTAAACAGTCAAGACGTTATAAATCATTTTTCTTCGCTTGAAAAACTGCCCACTGCCCTTTATCTCACCTCTCCTGACTATCTCGGAAACGTTACGGATATAAAAGGCATTGCCGAAGTTTGTCATAAATACGGAGTTCTACTTATCGTAGATAACGCCCACGGCGCATATTTGAAATTTTTAGATAAATCCATTCACCCTATCGACCTCGGAGCGGATATGTGTGCCGACTCGGCGCATAAAACGCTGAATGCGCTTACGGGAGCGGGATATTTGCACGTTTCAAAGCACGCACCCGAAATATTCAGCCAAAAAGCAAAAGACGCTCTGGCTTTATTCGGCTCGACAAGCCCATCTTATTTGATTTTGCAATCGCTCGACAAATTAAACCCATACCTTAAAGAAGAATACCAAAGCAATTTAAGTGCCTTTTGCGATAAGCTTCATACTATAAAATCTGCGCTTGAAAGCAGTGGGTACGTTTTTTTAGGCGACGAGCCTCTTAAATTTACGATCGACGCCAAAAAATACGGTTATTACGGAATAGAACTTGCCCAAATTTTAAGGAAAGAAAATATAGAAACGGAGTTCGCCGACAAAGACTATTTAACGGCAATGTTTACGCCGCAAATAAGCGACGAAGAACTCGAAAAAGTGAAGAACGTTCTTATGAGTATTCCCCAAAAAGAGCCGATAATCGACTTATCGCCGCACTTTCATTTACCGAAAGTAGCAATGCCCGTCTATGAGGCGTATAGAAAGCCGAGCGAAGCGGTAGCGTTAAGAGAGGCGATAGGAAGAACGGTCGCCGAAACAAACGAGGGGTGTCCTCCCGCAGTTCCGATAATAGTTGCAGGCGAAATCATAGACGAAAACGCAGTTAAAACTTTGGAATATTACGGCAAGAGTGAAATTTCCGTAATAAAATAAACTTTGAACTAAAAAAGGTGTTATATGCAAAATAGCATATAACACCTTTTAAATATTGGGCGCGCGACGATGCGTGGGCAAGTTCAAATCCTGTATAGTTCTCCCCAATTTGTCATCTTGCGCAATCAATAACAAATCTTTATCCATATTGCCCAAGGCGTGCAGCGTCGCCGCGTAATATCCCATCGCAACTGAAGGGCTACCTTTTTCAATCGCCCACAACGAGGACTCGTTTCCGCTTTTTGCGGAATAAACTACTTATATCGCCTTGTTTCGGTCGTCTCTCAGTTTTTTTAACACCATCATATCCCTGCCTCTTTAATAAAATCCTCAGCATTGATTTTTTCATTGTTTATTATAACTTGATAACTTTTATCCAAATTCTTGTCAGCAATAGCTAATTTAATAATATCCTCTGCAACGTTAATGTTAAGCAAATAATTCATAACGTACTTTGCCTTTTCATATATTTTGCCTATTACAGTGAAAGTGTCTTTCGACGGATTTTCACAATACCTGCAATATTTACGCTCTCCATAATCCGTTTTGTCAACCAATTGCCCGCACTTACTACAATACGTGTATTTATATTTTCGTAAGTTATGGTCAGATATATCAAATGCATCTTCTTCTTTATCCATTACAGTTGGAAACTCAACCCAGCAGTTATAACCCCAAAAGTCATTATCAATTTCTTTTACTTTACGCAAAATACCTCTATCTATCATAATATAAAACTGCGTTGTCCAAAAATAATATGGAAAATCATCTAAACTTCTGCGTTTCTCTTCTTTATTGATTAATCTGAGCAGACTCGTTAATTTAAACGGTTTATCCTTAGGGCAAATTCTTTCGATAATCCTAAAATAGTAATCAATGGGAACGCTCTTTATTCCGTTTCCGCAAGTGATTCTGATCTTTGAATTCTCCTCTTTTAATCTATCCCATCTTTGCGCGTATTTCTCTTTCTCTTCCGCCGTTATGATGCGCGGATTACATTGCGAAATCGCAAACCCGATTTGTTCACGTCCAAGTTGACCCCAACTCCTTAGATTATCTATAAATCTTCCGTTCGGCTTACGAATTCTTCTCGGCAGATCCAATAATAAAATAGGGCACTCGATTCCGCGAAGCCTGTTCATTAAATAATATAAGGAACATATATCTTCGTTATTGCGGCTACACCAAAATCTTAACGTATAGCCGTTTTTCGCATACTCTACAATCTTGTCAACTAATTTAAGTTGATTATCGACAATCTCTTTGGCCTCGCTTTCCTCTCCTCCTAAATATATGACTATTTGATTATGTACGTACGCCAGCCTGCCGTCATAAAATTTTTCGTCGGATATATCGCTGAGCGCCAAATTTAAATCCATAACGCAAAACTCATTATCAAAAGAAAGCATTTTATCGACGAGTCGGCTGTCAAAATACTTATTATCCTTAAAGTTTTCAAATAACTCTTTTCTGCTTTCTTGCCTTAGCAGTAAAATGTTTTCGGCAGACATAACGCATTCCGTCTCCTTGCCGCCTTCCGAAGTGTATTCGGTCATTGAAAAACGAAGGTCTTCATATTTTTCTTTTGCTCTTTTTGCCTCGAAAAGATACGCTCTCAAGCTTTGCTTATTGCCTGCGATTACGTCTATTATCTTATTTTCTTTGGTTTCATAATCGAAAATAGCTTTCCTTTCGTCTTCTCCTATAATGCGACGCAAATAACAATGATAGTCGGGATTAAAATAATCACCCCTCGTGTTATAGTGACCGGTAATTTCCAAAATGCCGTCATCAATAAATTTATGTATCCGCTGCTCAATAAACGATTCCGAAATTTTATATTCACCTAAAACAGCCCCTACAAGGACAGTCATTTTAAATTCGCCGTTAGGAATATGCTCCAAAATATACTTGTCAAAATAATTATCATCAACACTTAAAATTCCATTTGGACCACCCACGCGCAATGTTTTATTGTCCGCGACAAGGCGATCCCACTTGCGCGACTCTTCTTCTATCTCTTCCTGCGACATAACTTTTGCCGCTTTCAAAAAGTTTTGTTTAAAATCTCCCAACCAACTATTACAGTGATTAAAATAGCTTTGGCTATCTTCGTTAGGCATATATAAAGAGATTACCGTAGGTTTATAAGCTTTAATTTGCGATAAAATAAAATAATATCCACACCAAGAATGCGGTGAGTCATAATGCCATAATCTTACCGTTTCGCCCTTTTTGGCCGCACTGATTATCCTATTATATCTTCGTAAAAGTCTCTTGCGATATTCGTCTCTTTCTTTCTTGTTGCGAAAATCCCACCCTTCTAACGTCCTATCTAATTGCTTTTCAAAAACGTTATCGCCTGATATATCTCCTATATCAAACAATATATTTAAATAACATATTTGTTTAGAATGACAGTATTGCCCCGTTTCATTGGAAAAGAAAAGGTCAACAACTTTATTGCCCTCGCCGGCAGCTTGTCTGAAATTATCTATATCTTGACTTGTAGTTTCACGTTGGATTTTAAACAAATTAAATTTAATTTCGCCGGCTTCGCTATCGCCAAAACAAACATCGATCATAAAATATCATTTCCCCTTCTAAGCAATCTTTTATAAATTATACTATATTAAATATGACACTTTCTGTCATATATTATATAAAATATCAGTACTTTTTTCTATAAATATTTTACCACGTCGAAAATCAAAAGTAAAGTGTTCAACTTTAAAGGAATAATACTTTGTAGGGCCAATTTCACCATGTTTTTTACCTAAAAACGTAAAAACAGAGCCTGTATCTAAGCGATACAGGCTCTGAAACACATATTGGTGTTTTAGTTTATAGAATTATGATCTGGGATTCTTGATATTCGCTTGTGCTCGTTATCTTTTGCCCTTAGCGAAAAATTGCCCATTTAAAGTTGACTTTTTAAATTTATATTTCTTTTCCATAAGATTTCCTCATTCGTTTTTAATACTATTTACCCGTTATCAGCGAATATCCTCTACAGATTCTCCTTCCAAATATTCTGCATCGATAATGATATTTTGTGTAGGGAGAGAAAAATCATTTATTCTGGCTAATAACAATTTAAACGCTGCTTCGGAAATTTTCTCAATCGGCTGTTCGACAATACTTAAATGCGGAACGACTATTTTCGAAAGTTCCATGCTGTCAAAGCCCACGACAGAAATATCTTTGGGAATTTTTTTGTTGTGTTCGTTAAGGGCCATAACTGCGCCCAAAGTCGTTTCGTAATTTGTGGACAAAACCGCCGTGATTCCCTTATTTTGATCAAGCATTTCACCAAACATTCTGCAAGATTCCAAAGACGTATTATCCGTTTTAATGACTAAAGACTCATCAAAATCAAGATTGGCCTCCGAAAATGCTTGTCTGCAACCGGATACACGCTCGCGCGCCGTATAATAATTATCATGCCCCGTTACTACTGCTATCTTTTTATGCCCCTTTTCTATCAGACATTTAGTAGCAATATATCCTGCCTTAGTATTATTCAGCAACACGGAATCGCAATACGTACTCTCTATTTTTTGATCCATAATGAGGAGTGGAATATTTTCTTTTTTTAATAATTCCACACAGTCCTCGCTGTCTCCCGTAGGAATCATTATTACAGCATCCACTCTTTTATCCAGCAAAAATTGAATACACTGTTGTTGTCTGCCGACGTCGCCACCGGAACTGACAAGAATAATACTATATCCTATCTGTTGAAGATAGCTTTCAAGTTTTTCCACTATAGACGTATTAAAAGCATTCTGCAATCTCGGTATAATAATACCTACCGAATACGTCCGCTTAGTCTTTAAACTTCTTGCAGTGCTGTTCAGTTTATAATCGAGTGCCTCTATTGCCTCTTCAATCAACTTTTTATTTGATTCACGGATAGGTTTCCCGTTAAAGTATTTACTTATGACTCCGACAGATAAATTGGTATAACGTGATAAATCACGCATTGTAGCTGCCATTTTATTTCATTCCTTAAAGCTTATTTCATAGAACAAAGTTCGATTTTTTCTTTTACCAGTTCTTTAACGGCTAAATATCCCGATTTAAGATATACCTTGGGATCAATTACGTTTTCATTGAATTCTAAAGATTTTTTAACCGCTTGCGTAAACGCTATGCGTAACTCTGTTGCAAAATTCACTTTGCTGATCCCTTCCGAAATACATTCTCGAACAATCTCAGACGAAAGTCCGGAAGCGCCGTGCAATACCAAAGGAACGTTTACGGCAGCCCGAATCTCTTTCAATCTTTCAACGTTAATTTTAGGTTCTCCCTTATATACGCCGTGCATGGTTCCGATTCCGACGGCAAGGCTGTCTACGTCAGTCTCCTTTACGAACCTTACGCAATCCTCTACCTTCGCATAAATATCCGTCTTATCGCAAACGATGTCGTCTTCTTTGCCTCCGACCATGCCAAGTTCCGCTTCGACCGTAACGTTTTTCGCTCGACATGCCGATAAAACATACTTCGTCGCTCTTATGTTTTCTTCAAGCGTACATTTGGAAGCGTCGATCATTATGGAAGAAAAACATTCTGCCGTCTTTACTGCCAATTCCTGATCGGTACAATGATCAAGATGAAGCGCAACGTTAATATCGGCTTTATTGCTTAATTCGGAAACAATCGCGGCATATAATCCCGCCGGCGCATATTTCAGACTCTTCGTTGAAATCTGGACTATGACGTCCGCTTTTTCTTCTTTCGCAGCATCGATTACAGCCTGCGCCATTTCCATATTCTCTACGTTAAACGCCGCAACCGCATATTTCCCCGACTGAGCCCTTAACAATATATCACGAGTATTACACAGCATAATCAATTCCTCAATCTATATTCCGTCCGTCAACAATCACGCCGTCTTCATCCCAAAGATCTTTCCAATCCTGATTGTCTTTCCAAAGGAAAACCTGCCCTTTAATCAATCTGCATTTCTTATCGATATGAGAAATTTCGTCCATTTCTTCATCCGTAAGCGGATCGTAAATAGTAGACGCAAGGTTGCTCAAAACCTGATCTCTGTAAATTGAGAACGGAATAGGAATCTGCCCTCTCCTAACTGCCCACTTCAAGCAAATAACTGCCGGATGCACGTTGTGCGCCTTTGCTATCTTTAAAATAACCGGATCTTCTATATCGCAAGTATCGGTTTCGGTTTTATCACGGTCAGGTCTTGTCGGAGAACCGATCGGACAGAAGCCTATAGGCTGAATCCCCTCGCCGCGGAGGTAATTGAAGAATTCTTCTTGCTGGAAATGAGGATGCAATTCCATTTCGTTTAAAACAGGTTTGATTCTGCAATCACGCAAAAGAAGCTTCATTTTAGCCTTCGTCCAGTTGGACGTTCCGATAGACTTGATAAGTCCAAGGTCTACAGCCTTTTCAAGTTCTCTGTAAACGCTCATCAAACGGTGATGATCGTAAGGCGTTGCATTAGGAGCGCGGCTCGTAACGTCACAGCCCGGCTCATGATAATTTGCAAAAGGCCAATGGATAAAATAACAGTCTATATATCCGACTTTAAGATCCTCGATAGATTTCTTGATCTGAGGTATAACTTCTTCGGGATTATGTTTGTCGTTCCATAATTTACTCGTAACGAATACGTCTTCTCTTTTTAAACCGCCCGCAAAAGCCGCTTCAAAGGCTTCGCCGATTTCTTTCTCGTTATAATAACAAGATGCGCAATCCACAAGCCTATAACCGATTTCTAACGCATTTAAAACAGAATTGGCTATATCTTCCGCAGAAAAGCGGTCGGATCCGAAAGTGCCGATTCCGAGTGTCGGAACCTTTCTTCCGTTAGATAATTCCTTTTGGGGAACTTTTGTGGAATCAAGAGCATCATCACATTTTTTAAAAATCATTTTATCCATATTTTTTCTCCTTAATTTTAATTTCTTACTTAAATAAATTATTTAATAGTAGCAAATAAATAGTCGTCAATTACGTTATTAATTCTGCTTCTGATTAAATCTTCAGGCTTACAAGCGCATTTTCCATGCACGACTTCCTCATACTGTATCGGCATATATTGGCTAAGCATTGACACCGGAATTTCTTTTTCGGACAAATTGAAAATCATTCGCTGTACAGCTCGCACAATATCCGGATCGGACATATAATATCTACTTCTATCCGAATAGCTGAAAGCTCTTTTTACGTGAAGATCTTTTTCTGAACCGGAATAGTATTTCTTCCAGTTTTTGGGTTCAAGAAGCATCTTACTCTCCAAAAGTTCACGGAACATACTCGGAGAATCGCTCAATTCTTTTTCGATTTCACTCAACGCATAGAGTGCCTCACGATAATAGAAGGTCAATGCGGGACCGACTTTTAAGATGGCTATTCCGTCCTCAACCATTTTGCGAAGATTTTCTTTCGTTTGATAATCGGTAGAGTGCCCTTCAAAGACTAGTTTCTTCCCGTCCAAAAATGAAACGAGGTCTTTCGCTTTTTGGGGATCGTATTCCGTTACCATAGAATCTCCGAATTCCACGCCGGGCTGCACGACGACACCGATTACGTCTTGCATAGCGTTTCCGATCCCGTATTTTTCAAACGTGTGGGCAAATACGTCCAACGTCGTAGCGACGTCTGCCTTTTCCGTAATGCACATTTCCTCTACTTCCTGCGCTCCTCCCGGAATAGGAACTTCACTGCCTATAATGTACACCAATTCCTTCTTCCTCACGCTTTCACAAGCGCGGATCAAACGCGCCGCGCGGTCCGCAATCACTTCGTCCGGTAATCTCTTTGAACGGTCGTCCCCGCCCAACATCATACTCGTATCTATATGAATTTTAGTGAACCCTGCCTCCACGTATTCTTTTACGAGGGCTTCCGCTTTATCCATTGCGGAATCAGCGCTTTCATCTTTCCAGACAAGCGGTCCGAGGTGGTCGCCTCCGACAATCAATTGATTCTGATCAAGTCCTACTTTCTCGGCGCTGTCATTTATGAATTTGAAATAATCTGCCGGACGCATACCGGTATATCCGCCAAACTGATTTACTTGATTTGCCGTTGCTTCCACTACGGCCGGAGTGTCGGTTTGTTTCGCGCGAAGCATGGCAGCCTCAAGAACCGCCGGACTTGCCGTACAAGCCGAATATACGCCTTGCAATCTCCCACTTTTTCGATTTTGCAATATATCTTTTAATATATGCATTTCAGTCTCCGCTCCTTATTAAAATTTTACCTTTTACTTTCCCCGGTGTTTCGTATTCGGCAAAAGCCTGTTTAATGTCTTTCAACGGATACTGTTTATATATCAGCGAATCCTTTAATTTCAGAATTCCGTTGCCAAAATACTCTGCGGTCATTTTCCATTCTTCGCCCGGGAACGGCGCAGAATAACTCATCCAGCTTCCCGTAAGTATAAATTCCTTCCTGTTGATCAGTTCCATTTGCTCACGGGTAAACGTAACGCTTTTCGTAGGCGTTCCGATAAAGCATATGTGCGCTTTGTTTGACGCAAGCGCAAAAGATAACTTTTCCGTAACCTCGTTGCCTGCCGTCTCAAATATATAACTGAAACCTCTGCCTCCCGTAAGGGCCATAGCCTCTTCCTGAAATCCCTCTTTGAGAGTATTTATACAATGATCCGCCCCCGATTCCTTGGCAAGGGCAAGCCTCTCATCGGAAATATCAAAAACGGTAACAGATCTCGCACCAAGTATTTTCGCCCACTGCGCAGTAAAATACCCGATCGTACCGTATCCTAATACGGCAACGTCTTTCCCGCCGCGATAATCATTTAAATAAACTCCATGTAAAGCCACCGTTGAAGGTTCGAACATCGCGCCGAGTTCAAAAGAAACAGAATCGTCAAATTCGACAACGTTACGAGCCGGAACACAGACGTACTCGGCAAAAGCTCCGTTTACCCTTGAACCTATAAACGAGTAATGTTTACAAAGAGAAAAATTTCCCTTCTGGCAATCTTCGCATTCAAAACAAGGGACCAACGGAACTGCAGTCGCGCGCTTCCCGACTGTAAGCCCTTGAACTCCTTCTCCCAATTCATCAATGATGCCGCTGAATTCATGCCCCAAAACTATAGGAAAATTATGCACCGCCCCATTCAATACTCTCGGTATATCGCTACCGCATATTCCGGTTGCTTTTACTTTAATAAGCACTTCTCCTTTTTTCGGAACAGGTTTTTCAATATCTTCATATCTGATATCGTTAACACCTCTCACAACGCCTGCTTTCATCAACATGATTTTTTATATCCTCCGTTTTATGATTTACTCATCAGTTTTTTTGTCCCCGCATATAATTTCTTATATAACTTGAAAATTGTATTATATTGTTTATGCGCCGTATGATTCGAGTAAAATATTTCATTATATACCGCGCTTTTTTCCGCTATCGAATAATCGGAATATAACCCGCATCCGACGCCCGCGAGAATAGCCGCGCCCTTTGCTGACAAATGGTCGCTTCCGCAACGAACCATATCCGCCCCGCATACGTCGGCTTTTATCTGCATCCAAATATTGCTGTTGGCGGTTCCGCCCGTAGCAATCATTCGGGACACCGAAACTCCCGCTTCCTTTGCGGTAAGTATATTGTCATAGATGGAAAACGCCGTCCCTTCCATTATCGAGCGCGCAAAATCACCCTTCGTATTTGAATAACTCATTCCGAAAAATATCCCCTTTGCCTTTGGGTCCCAAATCGGTGAACGTTCTCCGTTTAAATACGGCAAAAACACAATTCCGTTGGCGCCTAACGGCGATCGTTCGGCAATCGCGCTCAATTCTTCAAACGCATTTAGCCCGGGCGTAGATGAAGTCGGAGAAAAATTTTCTTTAAACCAACGCAACGCGCCTCCGCCGCCCACCGTTCCGCCTTGCAAAAGCCACGTTCCCGGTACGACGTGCTCCGATAAAATAAGATCTTTATGCTTTAGCGGTGAAGAAATACATATACTCATTCCTCCTGCGCTTCCGCCGTTTTCCTGTACCTGTCCGTCGCGAAATACCCCTGCGCCGAGAGCCGCGCAAGCAGCGTCCAGACCTCCGGCTACGACAGGCGTCCCCTCCGACAATCCGGTAAGCCTCGCCGCTTCCGCAGTTACTTTTCCCACAATTTCATCGCTTCTGTAAATTTCGGGCAAAATCGATGAGTCCAGACCGGCTTCCAGACAATACGGTACGTTCCATTTCCCTTTTTGAATATCGTAACATTGCCATCCGTATCCTTGAGAACGGTCTTGGCTGACTGCGCCGCAAAGTTTGTAGACAATATAAGAATTCGATTGCAATATCTTATCCGCCTTTTCAAACGCCAGCGGTCGATTCTTTTTCATCCATAAAACTTTCGGCAACGTATAATTTGCTCTGAGCGTATTGCCTGAAACCGAAAACCCGTATTCCGGTTCTTTACGTAACAGTTCTTCACATTCCTTTTTCGCGCGTGTATCCAGCCAAATGGGAGTATTACACAGCGCATTTCCTTCAGAATCTGACAGAATCGCAGCCCAACTCTGCCCGTCCGTTCCAACGGCGCGTATCTTTGAAAAATCAACTTGTTGTGATAACTCTTTCAGACCGCAAACTATGGCGTCCCACCAATCGTTGGGATTCTGTTCTACAATTCCGTTTTCACCGTAATATATCGGATAGGATTTAGTCGTATGCGCAAGAACCTGCAAGTCCGAATCAAACACGCAAACTTTACATCCGCTGGTTCCGATATCGATAGCAAGAAGATAATCTTCCATTTTTCACCACTCAGATTACAGATATAGTTTCGGGAGTAAGCGCAGGATATTTTTCGGTTTTACCGGTTTGATACCAATAGGCGACGGATGCTATGTCGTCCTGTCTTGCCAAGTACTTCTCTCCCGTAATTTCCCAACCGAGATCCTGTAAAGTAATCCTGATATCTTTTTCAAAACGAATCGGATCCATAATATGCCAGCGATACATCGAAAATCTTTGCTGATGAGCATATAACCCGTCGCTTTGACGCACCATATACATCCCCATGTACGGAGTGGAATACGGAACGTATTTCCCGTCCACCTCCCAATCGAACGAGCCGCCTACGTAATCTTCCGTACCCGTCGTGCAAATGGTAGGGAACTCTTTATCTCCGTCAAGATAAAACTTGAACTCTCCTTCTCCCCACCAGTTTCCGGCGCCGTTAAGCCCGACGAACAATGCCGTTCCGACATATTGACCTCTGCCCTTTACGCCGTCTAAAACCACGTGTTCGCCGCAATACGGAACGGGATTAGTCCTGCGGAACGATGCATGAAAGTACGCAGCGTCCTCCGGCACTTCTCCGAGATCGTAATTAACCTGATAATAACAGTTATACGGACGAGAAGAAACGTTTTCCATCGTTATTTTGCAATGACTGCGAAAAGGCATCTGCCAGAAACAATTCATTCCCCTATTGGGATTTACGCAAACCGGCAAGGAGTTGAGCGGATAAAAAGGACCGCCGAATACAAATTCTCCCGGTTTCGTCCAGCCGTAAGCGAAAAATGCGGGGAGAGGACATTCTACCGCCGGATTTTCCTCATTGTCCCAATAAATCCTTAAAATATATTGCTGACACATATCTCCGCCGAACCACATACTGCGGATAAAACCACTTCCTTCAACGTCCATTAATGTATACGTTTCTCCGGGTTGAATCCATCTGTTGGGGCTGATTTTCCAGCCTTTACCGAGGTGCGCCGCACATTTCGCGCCTGCGCCGTCTTCAAATGACGCCGCTACGCCTTTACCGCCCGATACAGGGGTTTCCGCATTTGCCGCGCGGCTCTTGTAGTCCGAAGTCAAGCATAATTTTTCAAGTCCATTTATAAATTCTTTCATATTCGTCTCCTAATAATTGCAATCCAATCTTTTCTCGAACGGCTTAAAATTATAAATTTTTTCTTCGCCGGGTTCAACACGTCCGTTTTTAACAGCAAAATATTTCCCGCTTTCCGAGCAAATTGTCCACCCGTCTTTATTCCTTACGATCGTCCACGCCGAATTCTCGGAAAGTACTCCGTTGAATTTTTTCGGACGAATCCTGTTGTCTGAAATGCATACCAATTCCCCGGTAATGCCGCTGATAATTCTTTTTCTATTCCCGCAGGAAAAAATCCGGAAAGGATGCGCGCTATTTTCATCGTTTACCAAGATAATCCTGTCTCCGTCCACACCAAGCCAACGCCGTTCGGAACAAATGACGTATTCTCCGTCCGGCAACGTGTCCTCTTTTCCGCTCTTGCAAATCGGACACAGTTGATAGGAAACCTCCGACCATGGTACCGATGATACGTTTTCTATGCAAACCCGGATTTTTTCTTTTCCCGCAGTAAACGTCGAAGGGATCGGGAAATACGGATCGCACAGAGTAAATTTTTCGTTTGCTTGCGCAGTGTACCATTCGCCGACGTATCTTCCGTCAACGTATACCTTTGCGCATTGACCGGCTTTAGAACAATCACACACCCGTCTTAAAACTGCGCCGCAGTTGTCGGACGGAAGGCTCATTGTAAAAGATGATTTTCCTTTAAGAAATACTGCCGTATAGTGTATTAAAGCAAGGTCTTCCCCTCCGAAAAAAGCGCTCTCTTTTTTTACAGACTCTTTTTCGCCGTATATACTGTACGCATGAGTTTTTGCCGATTCTCCTGCCACCTCGAAATAATCCGAAACCGTCTGCGCCGCTTGCGGTCGATAATAATAACTTACAAGCACCTGATACCCCGCAGTCTGATTGGTATCCATCGTCTTTTCGCCCGTCATACTTCTTTCACCGCCGCCGTGTTCAAAACAGATGCGGATATGACGACGAAATTCATAACCGTCGTTAATCAGAATCCGATAGGCGGAAATTGCTTCGCGACAATCGGTGCCCTCTCCTTCCCTGCGATATGCGGTATATCCGGTAAAATCACTTGTATATAAACCTAATTTTGCATTCCCTTCGTTGTCCAGAAAATAGCCTGCTCCATTATAATAATCTTCAGTACCGGTCCCGATTATATCGGGGAATCGGCTTCCGTCAATGTAAATTCTGTTATCCCCTTCTTCGAAACGACAGTCCGCTCCCTCTTCTCCGAAAATATTTTCTTGTATCGCCACAACTTTGCCTCTGCCGCACTTGTCGAAAAAGACAGCCTCGAAAGGATCCGCTGCAGGCACTGAAAACTCACGGAATTCAGTATGGAAATATCCTACGTCCGAAAAATCATAATCGACGGATTTATATGCAATCTCTATAACAATTTCTTCTTCGTGATCGGAAACAAAACAAATTCTTGCGTTTTTTTCAAAAGGCATCGGGAAATAATTGTATAAAGTATTACCTTTGACGCCGAAATACAGCGATCGGATTTCACTTTTATAACCCAACGTACCTATGCCGAAAAAACTGCCTATCGGAGCAGAAACAGCCGGTGTCGACTCTCCGTCCCAATAAATCAGAATTTTTAATCCGTTCAATCTGTCGCGAAGGTGGTCGGAACTATAATCTCCTTTGGGGGCCACTGTAAAATCTTTCAAAGAAAGCAGTATCCCTTGTATTTGTCCCTTTCCTTCCCGTTCGAACACTTTGACGGTTTCGTCGGCTTTCAATTTCGCACGTACGCGCTGTTTATGCACGCCCTTTACGCTTTTCGGATCCTTGCCTAAATTTTCAGGCAAAATGTCCTTTACCGTCGCGCGTAATCGCGAATCCGAAAACCTTCCCGCAAAAGGCTTGTACGCAACTTTTTCACCGAACAATTTATAATCGACGTGGTAGAACAAAACCGTCGATCCGTCCGTTTTCCCCGTTACGCCCGTAACCGTTATTTTACAGGATTTGCGGAAACGCAAAGGAGTAATCAAAACGGTTCCGCAAGCGGATTGATACCAACGTTTTACGAGAGGATACGGAAACGCGCTGCTGTCATCTGCCTTCTCATCGTTAAGTACGGTGAAAGGCAACGAATATACGGGAGTTTCCCCGTCTATATAAAATTTAAGTGTGTTTTTGGCTTTATCAAAACTTCCGGTCAACCAAATTCTTGTGATTACGCCTTCCCCTTTAAGGTCGCACATCACGTAATCGCCGCTTTCTTCACGGCGAATAAAGTTATAGCCAAAAAACCCGTCGTTGTTCCCTCCGTCTCTGTCATAAGAGGAGGTACCTCCCGAATAAGCGTTTTCGTCGAGGAAAGCAAGAGTATCGTGATCCGCTTTCCCCGTAAATATGCCGTTTGCCTTTACCGATGTTCTTGCTTTCATTTCTTTGTTCTTAAAAGTAACGTACTTATCCGGTAACTCAATCGAATTTAATAGACCAACGTTTCACGAGCGACAACTTCTTCTGTCGTAAACACGGTGCCTTTATCCGACAAGCTGACTTGACTTCCGTTCAAGGTAAGATATTTACCGGTTGAACTGTTTTTAAACGTCCATCCCTTATCCGAACGCTCAATCTCCCATAAAGCGTCGTCACCAAAGTTCGCGCGCGCCGCGTATAACTTTCTGATTGCCGTACCGTTTTCGCCCGGAACTATATAATTTCCGCATTGCGCGCCGAGCAAAGCGTATTGACCGAATCCGCAATCAACTATGCGGAAGTCAGACGATAACTTCGCTTTGGATACCGCCGCTATCGGCGCGCTTTGCGCGTCTTCCGTCCAGGGAGTATCCGAAGAAACGTCCAACCATTTTCCGTTCGCTTTAAACCTATAAACCTTATCTTCGCGAAGTTTCGCGTTTTTGTCGCTGAGCAAAGAATCGCTTAAACAAGCGATGGAATACGACACTTCCGTCCAGGCGGAATCCGTATTGCTCTTTATTTCGATTTCGATAGAACTTTTTCCTTTCGTTACGCTCTCGGGCAGAACGAAATATTCATCGGCAAGTGAAAGCGAAGTGTTTTGAGTTGCCGTATACCATTCGCCGACCTTAACTCCGTCTACGTAAACTTCGGAACCTTGACAACCTTGCGAAACGTCAAAAATTCTGTATAACAGCGCACCGTAGTTGTCGGGATCGAGTTTCATCGTAAACTTGCAGGTTCCTTTATGGGAAAGAACCTCGTATTCTCTTTTAACTATATCTTTACCGCCGTAAAATCCGCTTTTCTTCGTCTCTTGACCCGTTTTACCGGTAACCGTATAGCCGTGAGACTGTGCGTCTGCGCCGGTAACGGTAAACGAATCGGTCGTTTTTAGCCTGACGACAGGCTGATAATAATAACAAACGAGCGTTTCATAGCCTACGGACTGGTTTTTGAATAATCCGCGTACTTCATTTGAAACACGCTCTCCGCCGCCGTGCTGGAAAGAAAATTTTGCGTCGGAACGGAAATTCAATCCTTCAGGGAACGTTCTGTATACGGAAATCGCATTGGCATCACCGCTTCCGTCATAATTTTTCTTGTACCAGGAACTATAACCCGAAAAAGCATTTGAATTGAAGCCTTCACGCGAAATATTCGTTTTACTTATAAAATATCCCGCGCCGTTATAGAAATCTTCTAAACCGGGGCTCTTGATGGAAGGTGTTGCCAGACCGTCAAAATAAATCCGGGCATTTCCTTCTTCGTACCAAACTTCACAATTCGGTTCTCCATAGACTGTTTCTTGCACGCTTACGATTTTGCCGCATCCTTGTACGTCAAGAAACGTAACGTCAAACGGATCGTATGCGGGAACGTAAAAATCACGGTATTGCGTAGTAAAATATCCTACGTTATAAAAATCGTAATCAACCGCCTTATAGCGAACTTCTCCAAACAAGTCTTTAATCTGCTTTGAGCCTCTGTTTTCCACTATGATTTTTGCGGTTCTTTCAAATGGCATGGGGAAATAGTTATATAACGCTCCGTTTTCGTCCACCCCATAAAAGAGCGAACGGTTTTGCGTGTTATAACCGAGTCCGCCGATTCCGAAAAACGCACCGAAAGGCGCTTCCACGGACGGAACAGACTCCCCGTCCCAATATATTTTTATCCACAGAGAATTCAGTTCGTCTCTGAAATTAGTCACTGAATTGTTGTATACTTCGGGCAAAGATAAACCCGGTAGCGTGAATTTTACGGAACTCAAAGACGTTTTCCCCGTCATTTCAAAAAACGTCACAGAGCTGCCGGCGTCAATGGAGAAGGTTGCGTTCTTTCTTTTAACTCCCTTGCCGCTTTTCGGGTCTATACCGCAAGAAGAAATTACGTTGGCAGCCTCCGTAGTTCTCATATTCGTTGAAAAAGGCGTTACTTCATAATCGGGTGACAGTTTCTGCGCGTCCACGTGCCACCAAAGATTATTACTTCTGCCGTTATGCGTAGTTATTGCGATTTTACAATTTTTTTCGTATGCAATCGGCAAATAAGTAGTTCTGCCGCCGCCGGATTCGCTCCAATTTTTAGTAAACGGATCGGTAAAAGGCGCTTGCTTTAATGCGGTAAACTGCTTATAGGTCAACTTATATACAGGTTGGTCGTCAATATAAAAATTGATAATATCGTTGTCGTCCGGCGAATCGTTGGACGGATCTTCCAGATATTGTCCCGTCGTCCAGATGTGGGTAACGACTCCCTTGCCTTTTTCGTCGTAAATTACTTTATCTCCCTTATTATCCTCGTAAAGAAATTGATTCAAACCCGTCCATTCGTTTTCTCCGTCTCGTCTGTAACAGGAATCGCCGAAAGAATAAGCCTCGGTGTTGATCTTTGACAATTCATCGACCTCCGTATAAACGTTCAGTCCAACGGGTAATTGTTCTATGGTCGCAGGTCTTTCTTTCAGTTCGTATTGCCAATTGACGCTTCCCTCCTCCGAAGGTTGCGAAACTTCGCAAGCCGAAGCCGTTCCGAATAAAAGCGCAATACTTATTCCCACGCTCAAAGTTTTAAGCAATATCTTTTTCAAAATAATTCTCCTTATATCAATGTTATTTAATTCCGGAAATTTTTAGGCTTTCCACTATTT
>CAJOMT010000007.1 GCA_905235815.1 uncultured Clostridia bacterium | reverse complement strand
TATGTGATAAGAGATATATATTTTTTTGCCTTTTCTCTTAAACTTAACGTCTTTTGCACCGTAAAAAATATTCAGCGCCTCGCCGAGTTTTCCTCGTTTTTCATCGTCGTAGGCGGCGACGTTATCGCTCGTCATCAAAACGCTGCCGAAGAGAGCGTTTATCGTGAGCAGGGCTTCTCTCTGCCTTTCGAAAAGTTTAATGTTGTCGTCACGAAGCAAGAACACGTCCGGATCGCAACCGAAGAACCTGCCGTTTAAGAAACTACGGTATATCGTGTTCTGCAAGGTCGTCTTCGTGGAAATCCTCTCCCTATGCATAAAGCGCATAAACCACACATCGTCAAATTCGAGAGAAACGTCCGGACCTATACGCATATAGTCGAACTTGCCTATCGCATTGAAAAGCGTCGCTCCGCAACCTAAAATCAGTTTATCGCCGAGAACTTCCCTCAAAAAGTCGTAGGCGTATTCCGCCGCCTGACTCCTCGTCTTTCCCTCGTATTCGGGCAGACTTGCGGCATACAAAAAGTCGAGTTTAAACAAGTCGAACCCCATATCCGCATAGGTTTTCAGACACGTCGAGATATACTTCTTTACCTCTTCGTTTTCTATGTCGAGCGCATAAAATCCGCTCCAATTCGAGCCGCACTTTACTGCCTTGCCGTCATTGCCCTTTTTAAACCATTCGGGGTGAGTTTTAAACGTTTCGCTTCTTTCTTCCGCAACGAAAGGCGCAAGCCATATCCCCGCCTTATACCCCTTTTCGTGGGCGGCGTCCGCTATCTTCTTTAAACCGTTTGGAAATTTCGCTTTGTCTACGCTCAGCCAATCCCCGACGAAAGTTTCGTATCCGTCGTCTATCTGGAAAAGGTTTACCCTCTCACCCAAAGCGGCAAGGTCTCTCAATATTATCTCCTCGTTTATGTTTTGATAATAGTTATACCAAGACGTATAGCCGAATATCTTCTCCGTCTTTTTCAAGGGGAAAAACTTATCGAAAACTTTAAGCCCATCTTCGTAAGATCCGGCGTAAACGTAGTCGGCAACGGTGAACTCCTCGCTCGTTTCCAAAACCTTGCCGTTTAAATCGGAAAGTAGGGACAGTTCGCCCGTCTTTCTGACAAGCTCGAATATGAGATATGCATTTTTATAATTTAGATTGAATATAAACGCTCCGTTTTCACCCTTGACGTAAAAAACGTCGTAGCCGTGAAGCACGCGCTTGTCGTATTCGTAAAAAGTTGCGTCGCCGTAACGGTCGAAAGCAAATCTCTCCACAAGTCTTTTAGGAAGTCTTTTAACGTTTCTTTCCTGAGCGTCGCCGTAAAACTCCCTCGTGTCCGTCCATGACTGGTAACCGTTCATAAAATAGAGGTCGCCCTTTTCGTCCTTTTCGGGATTGTCAAGTTTGCGGAACTTAAAACCTATCTCTTGATAAGAGTTGAGTTTTATCCTGCTTTTCGCCTTTAAAACTACCCTCTTTCTCTCGCCGTCGTCCTCAATAAAAAGAACGGCGTCGCCGTTTTCGCTCGTCGAAAGCGTTTTTGCGGCGCCGTCTTGATTTTCATAATATAAGCGGTATACCATATTAGTCTGCCGGTTCCTCTTTTAATTCTTGTTGCGGTTTCTTTTCTATCGTCTTCATAACTTTCTTTTCGTTATACAAGGCGAGAATCACTGCGCCAAGTACGCAGAACGCAACCGCAACAAAAGCGACTATCATAAGTCCGAGTTTGGAGGGAACTATTTCATTCCCTACTTTCTCCGCATTGCCGACTATCGACAAAGACGTGAATATAAGCAACGCTATCGCCTGTCCCCATTTCATTGCGAAAGTCCTCGCCGCAAAGAACATACCCTCTCTGTTTTCGCCCGTTTCAATGCCATCCGCTTCCGCAACGTCCGCAACGATAGACTGCGGAATAATTCCGAGAAGAGCCATCGGAAACGCAGCGACTATACAAATTATAACGCCGTAAACAATGCCTGGTATAAACGTTATAACGTTTATCATAGCGGTTATAAGGTAAGCGACCGCCAAGCCTAAAAATCCGCAAATGGTAAGCTTTTTCTTGCCGAATTTCCTTACAAATCCGTTTACGAAAGGATACAGTGCCGCAGACAAAACCGTCATGCCGCCCATAAAGACCATTACCATTCCCGCATCTAACCCCATCGAAACTTTTACAAAGAACGGAAGTCCCGTCTGAAAAAGCGTAAGCCCTATCCAATACATTATGTCCGAACCTGCAAACACACGGAAATCTCTGTTTTTAAACGTCGCAGCAAGCGATTTGAACATATTCGACTTTGACGGAACGGTATCCACGAAATCCTTTTCCTTTAATAGGAAAGTGGGAAGCAGCATTGCAACGACTGCAATTACAGCCAAAACTATAAAGCATATCCTGTAACTCTTATTAAAGTCTTCGGGAGAGTGCTGTAACATTCCCGCAAACACGAAAGGCGTGTAGGCAAGCATAGTTCCGACAAAGAATGTGAGCGAAATTGCGGTGGATATGAACATTCTGTCTTCCTGCGTCTTTCCGAATTCGGATATAAGCGCATTGTACGGAGTACAGTACATCGTCATAAATATATAGAAAAGTATTATAAACACGGAAAGCCACGCTACGTTTTTAGCGCTCGTGCTGTTTTCGGGCGGACAAAACAAAAGAACGGTTACGATAGCGAGAGGAATTGCCGCATATTGCATAAACGGTATTCTTCTGCCCCTTTTGTTCTTACTTCTGTCGCTCAAACTTGCAATCAGCGGATCGGTAATGGCGTCGAATATACGGCTTACAGCCGTGATAAGACCGAGTATAGTCAAAATTCCGCCAATTACAAGACCCGGCGTTATAAACTGTATTGCGCCCGCCTTAATATCCGTATCGGTCGGCAAGTAGAAAGTTACAAGCCATGCGCTGATTATTCCGCTGAGTAGCGACCAGCCGAGCTGACCGATAGCGAAGATAACCATCTGTTTTTTTGTTAATCTCTTCATTTTCTTATTCGTTGTCCGTCAATTTTTATCGCATTAAATCAGACAACGCCCTCCTTCCTATCCATTTTAATATATTGCAAATTTTTTGTCAACCCCAAAAGCAAAAAAAGAAAACGGAGTTTCCCCTGCTTTTTTGTGGCCTAAACGGTATTGATTACAATTTAACCATGATGTGATTGACATCATATAGTTAGAATGATATAATGATTCATATGTATAATTTAAACAGTCAAAATATCGGCGAATTGCCGAAACAAATGGAAATACTTTTGGATAAGAATTTCGATATTATATCCAATTTGAGCAATGCTTCCGCTATTATAAAGGGCTTTGCCCCGACGCTCAACTGGGCAGGGTTTTATATAATGAAAAACGGCGAACTCATTTTAGGTCCGTTTCAGGGAAAGCCGGCATGTTTGAAAATCGCCGTCGGCAAAGGCGTCTGCGGCACGGCCGTAAAAGAAAATAAACCGCTTTACGTTCCGAACGTTCACGAATTTAAAGGTCATATCGCCTGCGATTCGGAGAGTAACTCGGAAATGGTCATTCCCTTGCATTACCCGAACGGAGAAACGTTTGGCGTACTCGATTTAGACTGCCCTTTTGTAAACGGATTTACAACTGAAATGCAAGCGGCGTTTACAGAGTGTGCGTCAATTATAGAAAAAGCTATTCTTTAAAATTCGATTAAGTCTATCTATAAGCCGTTTAAACGCAAAATGAGGTTGTCGCATCAGGCGACGACCTCTTTTTACGTATCTTTGTATTTGATGAGAAAATGTACTGACTATGACAAGGGAAACGCCGCACAACTTGCGGCGTTTCCCCAATTTCACTGTTTTAAACTCGCCTTAAGCGAATTTATTTCATTATACATATACTTGAAATTTTTGTCAATAAAATAATTATTTTTTAATTATCACTAATTGTTATATCTGATATTGTTTTGACTTATACAAATTCGCCTTTAGTCGTTCGCGAAAATAAATTCAAAAGTTCCGTTAATGGATCGTAACCTAAATATATTATGTTATACACCGCTTTGGTTATAGGCAATTCCACGTCGTACTTTTCGGAAAGCAACATCATCGCTTTGGCTGTCGAAACGCCTTCGGCAAGTTTTGTAAATTCCTCACGCTTAAAAAGAGCCTCGCCGTACGCCCTGTTGTTGGAATGTTTTGAAAAAAGCGTGGTTTCATAATAACTCCTAAGATTACATACCTTATATGGCATTTTTTATTTCGCCGTCTAAATTATCCCTCGCACATGCCAGCATCAATTTAATTCTGTTTTCTTGGTTGACTTTCGTTGCGCCCGCATCGTAATCTACTGCGACTATATTCATATCCGGATTTCTGTCCTTTATGGGTTTCATCATTCCTTTGCCGCAAATGTGGTTCGGCAAACAGCCGAACGGTTGGGCGCAAATTATATTTTTTACTCCGCGTTCTTTGAGTTCGAGCATTTCGGCAGTCAACAGCCAGCCTTCGCCCATTTTTACGCCTTCGTTTATGTATCCGTCAATTAGTTTACTCACTTCGCTGAACGGCATCGGGCTGTCAAATCTTCCGTCTTTTGCCGTTAAAGCGATAAATTCTTTCTGCTTTTTTAGCAAAAATTTATAGAGTATCACGAAAAGCGGGTACAAACTTTTATTTAATCCGAACAGTTTTCTATCGGTAATTTTGGAATACAACGTATATAAAAAGAAATCGAGAAGCCCGGGAACAACAGGTTCCGCATCCTCTTTTAAGAGAAATTTTTCAAGCCCGTTATTTCCGAGCGAAGAATATTTGACGTAAATTTCTCCGACGACGCCGACTTTGACCTTTGGCTTTTGCTCGACGGGAATCGACTTAAATCGCTCTATTATTTTTCGACAATTTTTTTTGACGGTTCTAAAACTCAATCCCATATTCGCAACTTTTGCGCCGAGAGAAGCCGTTATCTCCTCTATCGCCCTATCGCAGTCCCCGACGTTTTTTTCGTAAGGCGCAACCTGATTTTTAAGCGACATCAACATGTCTCCGTATATGATACAGTAAAACATTCTGACTACTCGGCCGAACGAAAGTTTAAAACCGGGGTGCTTTTCAAGTCCGTTTAAACTTATCGAAATCACCGGTACAAACCCGTACCCTGCCTTTTCGAGCGCTTTGCGCAATAGAAATATGTAATTACTTGCTCTGCAACCGCCACCCGTCTGGAAATAAATCAATGCGGTTTTATGTATATCGTACTTTCCGCTTTCAAGCGCCTCTATAAACTGACCGATTACCAATATCGCAGGATAACAAGTATCGTTATGAACGTATTTCAGTCCCGTTTCCGCAACGCTCGCTCCGTGATTTTTCAAGACTTCCATATCGTAGCCGTATTTTTCCATCATCTTCGCAATCAGCCCGAAATGTATCGGCAACATATCCGGAATCAAAATTTTATATTCTTTTTTCATATCCTCGGTAAACGGGATATATTTCTGATTTTCCAATTAACAACCTCTTTCTTCTATTGCCCCGAGCAGACTTCTGAGCCTTATCTTTATGCTGCCGAGATTTGTTATTTCATCAATTTTCAGTTGAGTATAAAGTTTTCCGCCGTCTTCGAGAATTCGCCTTACCTCGTCCGTCGTTATTGCGTCTACGCCGCACCCGAACGATACGAGTTGGCAGAGTTCAACGTCTTTATTCTCTACCGCATATTGCGCAGCCAAATACAATCTCGAATGATACGTCCATTGGTTTAATACTTTAACTTCTACTCGCTTATTTTTAGCCAAATGATAAATGCTGTCCTCGCTGACGACTACGAATCCGAGCGAACGGGCAAGTTTATCTATATTGTGGCATATTTCGCTGTCCACGTGATAAGGTCTACCTGCCAAAATCAATATGCGCATATTGTTTTCACGGGCATATTTTACCGCTTCTTCGCCCCTTTTAGCTACGTATTCCCTATACTCGTTAAGCTTGTTAAAGCCGTAATCTACGGCCTCTTTTATCTGCTTTTTGGATATATTGAATTTTTTACCCAAAATTTGATACAGTTCTATGCAGAGTTCTTTTTTATCGTTAATATTCAGATACGGATACATAAAATCTATGCTTTCCGTTTCGCTTACGTTGCTATGCAGCAGTTCCGAATAGTACGCAACGACGGGACAATTATAGTGATTGTCGGTAAATTCTTCGTCGACGTTATACGGCAGACACGGATAGAACACTGCGTCGCAACCGTCTTGTATCAATTTAAGTATATGCCCGTGCATTATTTTTGCCGGATAGCAAGCGGTATCGGACGGAATCGTAAACTGACCGAGTTCATATATCTGCCTGTTCGATTCGGGAGAAACTTCCAATTCAAACCCCAATTTGTCGAACAAATTATACCAAAGTGGTATCAATTCGTAGTTGCCGAGACACAGAGGCAAGCCTATTTTATAGTTTTTATCGCTCCTGAAATTCTGCTTTAAAGATTTAAAATATTCGCGTTTATCGACATATAGGTCGGGATTTGTGCTGTATCCGCTTCGGCTCGCCAAAGGTTTTTCACAACTGTTGCCCGAGATAAACGACTTGCCGCCCGAAAACGTATTCACTGTTAAATGACAATGATTTGTACAACCGTTACAGAGTATTCCCTTTGAAGAATGAGTGAAATGCTCTAATTCTTCATACCCTATAATTCGACTTTCCTTGACGCTCATCGAATAGATTGCGGCGCCGTATGCGCCCATAAGTCCGGCAATATCCGGCCTTATCACGTTAAAACCAAGTTCTCGTTCAAACGCTCTTAAAACTGCGTCGTTATAGAAAGTTCCGCCTTGAACGACTATATTTTTGCCGAGTTCGGATATGGAAGTTGCCCTTATTACCTTGTAAATAGCATTCTTTACGACGCTTATAGAAAGTCCTGCGGAAATATCGTCTATGCCGGCGCCGTCCTTTTGCGCTTGCTTTACGGAAGAATTCATAAAGACGGTACATCTGCTCCCCAAATTTACGGGGTGCTTTGCATATAAACCGAGTTTTGCAAATTCCGCTATATCATAGCCCAAGGCTTTCGCAAAGGTTTCCAAAAACGAACCGCAACCCGATGAACACGCCTCATTGAGCATTATTGAATCTATGGCGCCGCCACGTATTTTAAAGCATTTTATGTCTTGACCGCCTATATCCAAAATAAAATCGACGTCTTGTTTGAAAAATTTTGCCGCAGTAAAATGCGCTATCGTTTCGACTACGCCCACATCTATATTAAATGCGTTCTTGATAAGTTCCTCGCCGTAGCCCGTAACCGCACTCCCTGCAATCCTGCAATCGGGAGATAAGTGGCTGTATATGTCGATTAACTGCGCTTTTACTATCTCAATCGGATTGCCGTGATTTGATCCGTAGTAACTGTAAAGAAGTTCTTTATCTTCACCGATTACGGCAAGTTTTGTTGTCGTGGAACCGCAATCGATACCTATGTACACGTTACCTTTGTATGAATTCAGATCCGCTTTTTTTACTACCGCCTTATTATGACGAGCCGTAAACTCCGCATAATCTTCTTCGTTTAAAAAGAGAGGCGCTATATCGGTTTTTAAAACGGAATGACTTGAATTTGATATCTTATCAATTAAATTCGACAATTTTATATCGATCGACGTCTTTTCCGCATAATACGCCGCTCCGAGCGCAACGGCAAATCGTGAATATGGCGGAAATATCGCATTCTTATCATCGAGGTTCAACGTTTCTTTAAAACTTTTCTGTAAACCCTTTAAAAAATAGAGGGGACCGCCCAAAAATAAGACTTTGCCGCTTATGCGTTTACCCCTCGCAAGTCCCGCTATAGTTTGATTAACTACCGATTTATAGATACTTGCCGCAACGTCTTCTTTCTTTGCGCCTTGATTTAAAAGAGGTTGTATATCCGTCTTTGCAAATACGCCGCAACGAGAAGCAATCGGATATATCTTTTTGGCTTTCAGACTCAATTCGTCGAGTTCGTCGACCGAAACGTTTAATAGCGTCGCCATCTGGTCGATAAATGCGCCGGTTCCTCCGGCACAAGTTCCGTTCATTCGCTCGTCCGTTCCGCCGTCGAAAAATATTATCTTTGCGTCCTCTCCGCCGAGTTCAATAACGCATTGGGTATCCGGCTCTTTGCGTTTTACGACTTCTCCCTCCGCATAAACTTCCTGAACGAAAGGCAGTTTCGCCGCCTCTGCAAGTCCTAAACCGGCGGAACCGGAAATAGCCGGCTTTACCGCTATATCGCCGTATTTATCATAAACTTTACGCAAAATTTCCGCAGTCTTTTCTCTGACTGCGGAATTATGTCTTTCATATTTTTCATATTTAATTTCTTCACCGTCAAGTAAAACGACTTTTGCAGTCGTTGAACCTATATCAACGCCGAGAGAATATACCTTATCTTGCATAAATTCCGTTAGTTGTTATCTATCTCTTTTCTTGTAAGTAAATTTCTTTTCAGTTCCGTTCAATATGCGTTTGATATTTTCGTGGTGCAACGCTATTACGAAGATTGCTGCCAACGTGCCCGCAATCAGTTCATATAAAGTTACTAATTTCAAAGAACCTTGCAGTGTATAAATACCAACGAGAACTATGATTAAAGACGCTGCCGCAACGATCGAACTGACTGAAACCGTTCTCGTTATCAAGAACATTATGACAAACACGACTAATATTGCAACGAACGCACGCCAATCTAACATAAGCGCTAAGGCTGCCCCAACGGTTACGCCTTTGCCGCCTTTGAATTTAAAATACAACGGAAATGCGTGTCCTATAAGGCACCCAAGCCCCGCCGCCAAACTGCAATTTTCTCCGCCGATAAGCGACGCAAGCCACATAGACAATATGCATTTGCCGAAATCGCCTATTAAAACAATCATTCCGGCAAGCAGCCCGAAAACCCTTGCCATATTAGTGGCGCCGGCATTGCCGCTGCCGTATTTTCTGACATCGCTCTTATATGCGACTTTCGATACTATTACCGATACGTTTATAGAACCTATTAAATAGCCAAGCACGAATGAAACTATCGGCAATAATACTTCCAAGATAAAACTCCCCACTATTTTTATAAGTATATTTTAGCAAAATTAATCTATGATGTCAAACGAATAGCAAATTAAAACTAATTACACAAAATTTTCATTTTACAAATTTCATTATATTTTGACAATCGAGTTTCGCCAAAATTCGACGGCTCAATAAGACAAATTTCGACCGTTATTATTTCGACTTTTTTCTTATTTTTATTTGCCGCATACGGCGGCAAAGGGCAAATTTATTCAACTACGCTGCCTGATTCGCCGTTTTCGCCTCTTTTTTCGCTTTTTCATGCTTTAAAACTTTCTTGTATGAAACTATAAATGCGATCAGTTGACATATCAAACATAATACCCACGATATCGGATACGAAAGATAGAGAATAGTCAAATCTTTGCAGACGGCAAAAACCGTGTATATCCACAGTATTCTGAAGCCGCAAATGCACGCCAAAGAGATTATCATTGCGGTAAAAGACTTACTCATACCCCGTAGTAGTCCGCTGAAAACATCACTCATACCGAACGTAAAATATGTTAGCGAAATTATCGTCATTCTGGTTAAACCGTATTCTATTACCTTATTCTCGTATTCCGTAGAGCCGGAAACGTATAGAGATAATAAAAATCCACCCAACAACCTTGCTAATATTCCGAGCGTGAGTCCGACAACGGATACCGAAACTAAACACAAAATCGCTATCTTTTTTATCTTTTCCGCCTTTTTTGCGCCTATATGCTGTCCCGTAAAGGTTAGCGCCGTATGATAAAACGAATTCATTGCAATATAGATAAAACCTTCTATATTTCCTGACGCAGCGTTTGCAGACATAACGACGTCTCCGAAATAATTGATACTCGATTGTATCAGTAAGTTCGAAATAGAAAACATTGCCGCTTGAAACCCCGCAGGTATACCGACAAGCAATATCTGTTTAAACCTATAAGGTTCAAACCGCATATTTTTAGGTATGAACCTATGACTTCCGTCAACTCTCATTAGATAAATGACCACGAGTATGCAAGAAATCACCTGAGAAATTACGGTTGCCGTGGCTACACCTGCGACGTCCATATTGAGCGCTATAACAAAAAATAAGTTAAAGATAACGTTTATAACGCCGGATATCACGAGGAAATAAAGAGGTCTTTTCGTATCTCCGACTGCCCTTAAAATGGACGCCCCGAAATTGTATACTATTGAAAAGGGTATTCCCAAACAATAAATTTTCACATAGAGAGTCGCTTGATCTATAACATTGTCAGGAGTGTTTATCCAAATTAAGAAATACTTCGAAAACACAAACCCGACAGCCCCAAAGAGGACTCCGCCGACAATAGCAGTCAGCATAGAGGTATGTACTATCTCTTCCATTCCCTTATCGTTTTTCTGTCCGAAAATTCTTGCCGCACTTACTCCTGCTCCAACGGATAAGCCTATCAATAAGTTGACTATCAAGTTTATTATTGCGCCTGTAGAGCCGACGGCAGCCAATGCGGTTTCGCTCGCAAAGTTGCCGACAACGATAATATCTGCGGTATTAAACAATAACTGTAATACCCCCGTAAATATTATCGGCAGGGCGTATAATATCATTTTTTTAAAGATAGGGCCCTCGGTAAGATCTGTTGTACCTGCCGATTGCCCTCTTTTTTCGACTTCGTCCATTGTAACTCCCGAAAAAAAAGAGAATGACAAAAAATCATTCCCTTTCATACATCAATTATTATACTTTTATTGAAAAATATTGTCAAGCATATTTATCTAATAACAAAAAAATTACAATCCGCTAAATATAAAAATACCGCAAAGCGTTTCGCTTTGCGGTATTATATGAAATATTCTTATTCCATCGTAGCGGTTGCGCCGGCTTCTTTGAGTTTTGCAACCATCTTTTCAGCCTCGTCCTTCGGAGCGGCTTCTTTAACGGTGCCGAGTTTTTCAACCATGTTCTTAGCGTCAACGAGGCCAAGTCCGGTGATTTCACGAACAGCCTTGATAACCGCTATCTTGTTAGCGCCTACGTCTTTAAGAACTACGTTGAATTCGGTCTTTTCTTCTTCAGCGGCTGCTGCTGCGGGAGCAGCTGCACCTGCTACGGCTACCGGAGCGGCTGCGCTAACGCCGAATTCCTCTTCGATTGCCTTTACTAAACTGTTGAGTTCCAAAACAGTCATACCCTTAATTTCTTCAATAAATTTTGCAATATCTGCCATTTTTTTATTCCTCTCTTATTTTTTTACTCTTATCAGGCATTTTCGCCCTTCTTCTCTGCGACTGCATTAAGAGCAACTGCAAGTCCTCTTACGATACCGGATAACGCTCCGGCAAGTTGTGCAACCAAACCTTCTTTGGAAGGAATGGAAGCAAGCGCTTTGACTCCTTTTTGATCGACATATTCGCCGTCTACATATGCGCTCTTGATTGCTATCTTATCTTCCGTGTTCTTGCACATATCAACCGCTACTTTCGCCGCCGCCGTTTCGTCCGGGCAGAATGCCACAGCCGTCGGTCCGTTTAAATCGTTATCGAACGCCGTAACTTCGAGTTCGTTGAACGCACGTCTAAGTAAAGTGTTCTTCAATACTTTATACTCGGTGTTCGTCTTTCTCATATTGTTACGGAATTCCGTATCTTCTGCGACGGTAAGACCTTTATAGTCTATCAAAACAACGGATTTGCTGTTTTGTATCTTCGCTTTGATATCTTCAACGATTTGCTTTTTCGCATCTACGTTTGCTGACAAACCTTTTACCTCCTGTCTTTTTTTTAAAACAGCCCCCAACCGCATAAGGCGATCGGGGGCATACATATACTATACCTTTTAATCACCTCGGCGGGCAACTTTCGTTTTAAAGCCTGCTGTCTTAGGTTATTACTCCGTCATTATATCATAACGGAAATACTTTGTCAAATAAAATTATACGTTTTTCGGTAAAACTTTAACACCGGGGCCCATAGTGCTGGTTACGGATATACTCTTGATGTACTGTCCTTTTGCCGCTGCGGGTTTAGATTTTACGATTGCGTCTAATAAAGCATTGTAGTTTTCGGTAAGTTTTTCTACGCCGAAACTCTTTTTACCGATAGAACAATGGATTATCGCTTGTTTATCGAGTCTGTACTCAACTTTACCTGCTTTAATATCCGCTATTGCCTTGGCAACGTCCATAGTAACCGTTCCCGACTTCGGGTTAGGCATAAGACCTTTAGGTCCTAAAAGTTTACCTATTCTTCCTACTACGCCCATCATATCGGGAGTAGTTATAACTGCGTCGAAATCAAACCAGTTATCTTTTTGAATTTTCGCTACGAGTTCTTCCGCTCCGACGTAATCTGCGCCGGCAGCAGTTGCCGCGTCCGCTTTTTCACCTTTTGCCAAAACCAACACTTTTACGCTCTTACCGGTTCCGTTGGGAAGTACGATAACGCCTCTTACTTGTTGGTCCGCTTGTTTCGGATCTACGCCTAAACGGCAATGGAATTCTACCGTTTCATCGAATTTCGCTTTCGCATTGTTGACGACTATTCCAAGCGCCTCGCTTATTTCATATTGCTTCGTGCGGTCATAAGCCTTTATACTATCGGCATATTTTTTTCCGTATTTCATTGAATCCTCCTTGTGGTACGTGCGGGACTAATCCCTCCCACTTCTCCTATTATTCTACTACTGTTATACCCATACTACGAGCGGTGCCTTTAATCATGCTCATAGCGGATTCGAGCGACGCCGCATTCAGATCAGGCATCTTCTGCTTTGCTATCTCTTCAACTTGCGCCAAAGTGATCTTAGCAACCTTATCCTTGTTCGGTTTCGCACTTGCCGTTTCTATTCCGCACGCTTTCTTGATAAGAACGGGTGCCGGCGGCGTTTTGAGTATAAACGTAAACGAACGGTCTTGATAAATAGTAATTACTACAGGAATTATAAGCCCTACGTCATTAGCGGTTTTGGCATTGAATTCCTTAGTGAATCCCGGAATATTTATACCGTAAGGACCTAACGTGGAACCTACCGGTGGTCCGGGCGTTGCTTTTCCGGCTTGCAGTTGCAATTTAACTACTGCTGTAACTTTCTTAGCCATATTTCTCCTCCATTAATGTGGTACCAGCGAAAACGCCATACAAAATTTAACGTTTCTCCCACTTATATAAAAACGGCAATCAGCCGAATTTATCTTTCATTATTATATTATACAGTTTCTTCCGACGTAAACTTTTCGAACTGTCCGTATTCGAGTTCTACTTCGGTGTCGGTTCCCCACATGGAAACTTTTACCTTCGCTTTCTGTGCGGAATCGTTCAAATCCATTATTACTCCGACGGCGTCTTTGAGCGGTCCGTCCACTATCTTGACGCTATCTCCTACCAACATATCGAGGTTATCTATCTTGATTACTTCGAGGCGCATCTTTTTAACTTCTTCGTCGCTGAGCGGCGTAGATCTGCCTTGCGGACCTACGAAACCCGTAACGCCCCTCGTATTCGTCAATAAAAACCACATATCGTTGGAATATACCATCTTGATAAACACGTAGCAAGGGAAAATCTTTCTCGTTACGACTTTTTTCTTGCCGTTTTTCTCCTCGATGGTCTCTTCCGTCGGTATTTTGATATCGACAATGGTATCGCCTAAATTATTGTTTTCGATCAGTTTCTCGATATTATCTTTCACCAAAGATTCGTAACCGGAATAAGTGTGAATGACGTACCATTTTGCCGATTCGGGATTGTTACCCATTACAATACCTCACTTAAAAATTCAACGACAGAGGACGCCGTATCGTTCCTGATCCACCTCAATCCTTGTTGCAAACCTAAATCGATAAGCATTATAAGTACAAGAACTATTACTACGGTAACCAACACTGCGCCGAGTTGCTTTAAAACCGTGGGGAAAGTAGGCCAAGTAACTTTTTTGAGTTCGGAAAATACTTCCTTTATCTTTCTCCAACCTCTGACGAATATATTCGGCTTTTTATCGGCTTTCTTTGATTTTTTAACGTTTTTCTCTTTCTCGTTATTAACTTTTTCGGTATCTTTTCCCATTTTTTACCTCTCGGGCGCCATACGCCCTCTCTTTAAGAAAATTTTACGATATTACTTCGTTTCTTTATGAAGCGTATGCTTTTTGCAAAACGGACAATATTTGTTTATTTCAATTCTGTCCGGATCGTTTTTCTTATTCTTGTAATCATCGTAATTTCTTTGCTTACATTCGGTGCAAGCAAGAGTTATTCTCGTTCTACTACTTCCTTTTGCCATATCTTTCGCCTTCCCAAAAAATTAACACCTCCAAAGAGATGCTAATTTATTTTACCCTTTTTTGAATTTATTGTCAAACGTTTTTACACGTTTTTTTAAATTTATATAATTTTATAGGTTGATTTCTCGTTAAGCCTCGGTTGCGGCGGCCTCTGCCTTCGCATTTTTTTCGGCAAGAGCCTCGTCTATAAGCGCCATTGCGTCCACTTCCACGAATTTCTTATTCTCTTTGAGACCGTGAAGTTCTGCGCATTGGTCAATAAGTATTTTCGCATACTTGACCGCTCTACCCGACTTTATGCGAAGTTGAACGGGTACCGTTACGTAAGTCTTTTTATCCCTCATATCCTTACAATGGAATTTAGGATCGGTATCGTTTATATCCATATTCAGGTAAAGTTTCAACGTCTTGCCCGCAACGGATAATTTTACGAATTGGAGTCTGCCTTGATTGATACTGTCGAACTTCTTTGAAAGTCTTGACTTTAATTTCTTGAATCTCAAAGCGTAGTTTTTCAATTCGTCATAGCGGTCTTGCAATACTTCGTCCGCACGGCTCATCTTCTCGACGAACGTCGGCGAAGGAACGTACTTCGGCTTAATAGGAGCAATATTCTCCGCTTCTTCCGCCATCGGAACTTCGTCTGCTATAATTTGAAGTTCTGCGTATTCTTCGGGATAATATTTGAGCAAATCTCTGTTCCATGCGTCCATCAATGCTCCGTCGATTTCAAAACTGTCCTCTTTAACGGTCGCCAAAACACCGTTCTCAAAATCTATTCTGTTGCCGGAATAAGTTCTCATAACTTTACCTCTCGTTTCAAGGCATATTACCTATGTTAGTTATATTATAAACTATTTACATTTATTTTTCAACTGTTTAGTACTGAATTTGCGAAAAAAACTCAAAATATTTTATTTTTATTTGACATAATTTTTCGTCAAGCGTATAATATATCTCACTAAGGAAGATTATGGACATTATAAACATTTTTTACTATTTGGCGATAATTCTCTTGTTCGGAAAATCTTTCGGGCTTATCGCCAGAAAAATCGGGCTGCCGCAAGTCGCCGGCATGGTAATTGCCGGAGTGGCACTCGGCCTATTATCGAGATTTCATTCGGACGACAACTTCTTTTTAAGATTTTTTATAAAACCGAACGACGAGGAAATGAACGTACTTCACGTTTTCAGTCAGATAGGCGTCGTTATGATTTTGTTTTCGAGCGGACTTGAAACAAATCTTTCTCAATTAAAACAGAGCGGACTGGCGGCGTCTTTGATTGCGCTTGCCGGCGTACTCGTTCCGATGGCGTTCGGAACGCTCGGCTGCCTTGCGTTTATGGGAGGATTTTCAGAGTACACTCAGGATAAACTCTTAAATTCGATTTTCGTCGGAACGATACTCTCCGCTACGAGCGTGGGCATAACCGCCGAAACGCTTAAAGAACTCGGAAAAATAAATTCGAAAGTCGGGCAAACCATCATAAGCGCTGCGATAATAGACGACGTTTTGGGTATTATCGCTTTAAGCGTCGTTACCTCGATAAAACACGGCGGAATAGGACAAATCGGTATCACACTACTCAAAACCGCAGGATTCTTTGCGTTCGCAATAGGTTTGGGCATACTCACGAGGCTGTATTTCAAATGGGAAGAAAACAAATTCCCACACAAGCGAAGAACGAGTATTTTCGCCCTCGCATTGTGCTTTTTCTTCGCATTTTGCGCCGAAAGATTCTTCGGCATCGCCGCAATAACGGGCGCATATATGGCAGGCATAGTTTTAAGCGGCCTTAGCGATACCGACTTCGTGGATAAAAAAATAGAGATGAGCGGCTATCTGCTCTTTTCGCCCATTTTCTTTACCTATATAGGCATAAGCGCCGATTTCGAAGGTTTCGGGCTATCGTATCTTCTGTTTTCAGTAATCTTTATCGTTCTCGGCATAACGGGGAAAATACTCGGGTGCGGACTTGCGGCGAAGCCGTTCGGGTTCAACGTAAAAGAATCCGCAACCGTCGGTTGCGGAATGATAGCGAGGGGCGAAGTCGCACTTGCTGTCTATGCGGCTGGTTCTGCTTTGATAGCGCCCGAAAACGGCATAGATCCGCTCATTGCAACGATTTTGTTGATCGTAACATCTTCAATTCTCTGTCCCATTCTGTTAAAGGCATTTTTTAAAGAAAAGTCGGTTTAAACAACTTATATAAAGACTTATCGCCGTCTGCGCTATTCGCTGACGGCGATTTTTTCATCTTCGGCACAAAATGCACCGATCGGATCCCGGTTAATTATAGACTCCCGATTGACGTATTCGATATAGTTATAATCGGAAAGTTTACTCCTCTCTACCATAGCGGCATATACTTCATCGCGAAGTTTTGCCCTCTGCTTGTTTTTCGGCAGACTTTCGTCCGGAAAAAACGGCCCGTCAATATAGGTGATAACTCTCGGAAGTCGCCCTATACGTCGTTTATGAAAGGTTTTCGTAACTGCGAATACCGGCTTATTGGTTTTTACCGGATAGTCAAAGGACACGTCTTTGAACGAACGTATACCCGTATAATACGGCCATATATGCGCCTCGGGATAAATGTAAATTACTTTTTTCCGCTTGGCAAGGTCGTAAATATGTGCGGTAAAATCTTTCATTCCCTTAAAATCTGTGGGTATCGGAACGCCGCCCATCATATCTACCAGAACTCCCAGAAACTTATACTTCATAGTGGCGGTGCCGACTATTATGTACGGCTTTTTGGGGAACGTTACCATACTCGGAGTAAATGCGTCGCTCGCAGACATCGTATGGTTGCCGTAAACGAAAAACCCCTCTTTTTTATATTTGCGCATTACTTTACGGTTTTTTATTCTTTCGCGATAAATTATATAGTCATACAGACTACATATCGGTATCGCTATAAATCTGTACAAAAAACCGCCTATCAAGCGCCATATTTTACCGTGGTTGTATTTGTAGTTTTCGAGTTTATCGGAAGTAAGCTGCGCTCCGGCAAAATCGTCGTTCAACTCGTCGCTGTAATATCTAACTCTTGTTTTCATTGTGTAAATTTATTGTATCTATGAGCATTTGCTCCATTTGCGCCATACAGTCCTCTTGACGGAATTTCCCCGACATTTCTTTATATTTCTCTCTGTATTCCGCTTTTAAATCTTCGTGTTCGATCCAAAATTCTATTTTTTCGGTCAACGCCTTGACGTCGCCCATAGGGAAAAGATTATTTTCGCCTAATGCAAACGCCTTGGTTGCGCTTTTCGGCGAATCGCATATAACCGGAACAAGTCCTCCGACGATTGCTTCCAAACATGCGATAGCCTCTATTTCGACCGTAGCGGTATGGACGTATAAATCGGCGCTATGGATTATATCCAAAAGTTCTTTTCTGCCGTAAAAATTAAATTCTGCGTCTACGCCGAGTTTATCTTTCAAAGCCATCAGCTTGTCCTTTTTAGGTCCGTTGCCGGCAAAAATTATCTTTATGTTATCCTTGTACTTGCTCCCGTTTACAGCCTTTATAAGCACGTCTTGCGCCTTTTCTTTGGAGAGTCTGCCCGTACACAAAATAACGAATTTGTCGCTTATCTTCTTATGCTCCGATGGCTCGAAAAATTCCTTGTTGACGCCGTTCGAGATGACGTAAGCATTGGTCTTTTTACCTACCGAATCCTCGAAAACTCCACGTATAAAATCGGTGGGATAATGAACTGCGTCTACGTATTTATACACCTTATCGTAAAAAGTTTTATAGACGATATCGTTCGCAAATTCGGAGTTCATAAACCCGAACAGATGCGCAGTTACGTTTTCCGCCTGAGCGTGAAAACTCGCAGTTATAGGTTTATCCATCTCGACCGCCATTTTCGTCGCAACAGTCCCTAAATGCAGCGGAACACCGATATGAACCACGTCGGCGTCCTCGATAGCCTCTTTTAAAATAGCCTTGTCCGCTTTGGCAAGTTTAACGCCGTTGTTTTCGACTATGCTATTTAAGATTTCGCCGAGATTCAAGGTCGGGACTATATAATAATCTTCTAAACCCTTTTTGTCCTCGTCGGGACAAACTATTTTTACCCTATGCCCTCTCTCTTTGAGGTACGATATTAAATTCGTGAATGCAAGCGTAGTGCCGTTGTTCTTTTCGCCCAATACGTCGCAAATAATTGTAACCGTCATATTCAATCCCTTTTAAACGTAACTATTATATATTTTACGTAATATTTTGTAAAGTAAACGTAACTCTAACGGTATCTAAATACGAGATATGCGCGTCTATAATTCGTAGAAGGCTAAAAAATTATCTCTACTAATATTAGAATTGCCATAAAAAGTCCTTAAATAAGTTGATTTTTGCAAAAAAAGAGTATATAATTAAGTTATGGCTGACGATATTAAAATCAGAATTGCAAACAACTTGACCGCTTTAAGAAAAAGCAAACACTTGACGCAGTCGGACGTGGCGAAAGCGCTTAACTATTCGGACAAGTCTATTTCAAAATGGGAACATGCGGATTCTCTGCCGGACATTGCGATACTTTCTTCGCTTTGCGATATGTACGGCGTAACGCTCGATTATCTCGTACACGAAGACGCGGAAGAACAATTAAAACTCGCAGAAGAAAAAAATAATACAGACTCCAACAAGGCAAATATCATTACGATAATATTTATGTCGGTTGCGGTAGTATACCTTATTGCGACGCTCGTATTTGTCTATTCGTTTATTTCGCCGAGCGATAAGCCGCCGATATGGCAAGCGTTTATTTGGGGAATTCCGGCAAGTTCGATGGTACTTTTATATGTCAACAGGCGATATATAAGGAGCAAAATTATAAATGCGATATTTTCGTCACTGCTGTGCTGGTCGCTGCTGCTTAGCATATATCTTCAATTTTTGAATTTTAATTTATGGCTTATTTTTATTATAGGCATACCGATACAAGTAATTATTCTGCTTGCCATGCAGTTAAAGACAAATAAAAAACATTAGTTTATAATAAAGGACAGGCGTTTTAACGGGTACACTTTATTATAATACAAGGAGGAATAAATATGAAAGTTATTTTAATTCAAGACGTAAAAGGCTCGGGTAAAAAGGGCGATATAGTCGAAGTAAGCGACGGCTATGCAAGAAATTTCTTGTTTAAAAAGAAATTGGCGATAGAGGCTACTTCTACCGAAATAAACGCCGTTACGAACAAGAAAAAAGCCGAAGAATTCCATAAGGCGGAAGAAGTCAAGTTCTGGAAAGACGCCGCTTTAAAGATGAAAAACCACGAGATCGTATGCGCCGTAAAATGCGGCGAGAACGGCAAAACTTTCGGGAGCATAACGAGCAAGGAGATAGCCGAAAAACTCGCTGAGGACGGCTATGAGGTCGATAAAAAGAAAATTCTGCTTAAAGAACCCATTAAAACCGTCGGCATATACCCCGTTGACATTAAATTTTTACCGGACGTTACGACTACCGTAAAAGTTAAGGTCATAGCAGAATAAACACAATATATTTTTAACAATTGAAAAAGGCGTTATACGCAATTTTGCGTATAACGCCTTTTATGTTATCTTTTTATCATTTATTTTTAATTGTCGACTGCAAGTATTATCAAATCCCCACAATCCTCACAAACATACGAAGCATAATTTCCGTCGTTCACATAGAAAGCAAGGCCTTCGTAGTCATCGCCAAAAATTTCAGCAAGTTGTTCCATTGTGTATACCTTTGAAGAATATATACACTCTCCATTATATATATGAGAATTTTTGTCGATTGGATATGTTTCAAATACGTATTCATCGGTAATTTTCTTATCGTCTAAAATGAAAGAATACTTTATATACTCTTTTCCCTCTGAAGTGCTTGTTGCTTTTTCAAAGAAATATTCAGGTATAATATCCTCAAAAACGGTAACTTTGTTGCATACAGAACATTTATAGACGAGTTTAACAGAATCTTTTGTGTATACACATTCCGCGTCAACTCTCTCATATTCGTGATTAGTCCTTATTAAAAGTGTAATCGTTTCTTCACAACTATCGCAAACATATTCTGATCTTCCAGCCGAATCTTCATCGCAACTCGGAAACTCGGATAAAATTGTAAGTTCTTGTAAATCTTCACCGAAAATTAATTTTAAACTCTCTATCGTATGAATTTCTTCGTCATCAATCAATTCATCGTTATAAGTATGGATATGAGCATTAAGCTCATATCCTTCTAAATCCTTATCACCGATTGCGTTTTTTCCGTTAATAACATACTCGAAAGTGATGTTTTTTTTACCATTTTCGCTACAAGTAGACGGCACGATTACAACCTGACTAAAAGTAGTTTCAAGCGGCACTTCGTCCTCTCGGCAAAACTTACACAAACCCACAAGCGAAAGTTCATCTTCCGTTATAACAGACAATTCCGAGTCTAATTCATAACTGTGATCTCCCACTATACTAAGTACAATTTTTTTATTACAACTATTGCAAGTAAAGACACCGTAGCCGTACTTAGTACAATTGTATGAATTGCCAAGTATCGTAAAATCTTTCATATCATTGCCGAAAATTTGTTTCAATTCGTCTAAAGTATATACAGCATTTTCGTCAACTATATTTGACTTATACTTATGATTAGTCGATACAATATCATATTCGTCGCCAAGAAGTTTGTCGCCTGTATATATAACGTTATCAATGGTATAAGAATATGCAAGATATCTTCCACCGGTATGAGCACAGTCAGCAAGTCTTTCTTCCACTTCCGTCTTTACATTTTCAGCACTTACAGTATGATCGCAATTCTTGCATTTATATTCAACTGTAAAATTATTTTCATCAATTAGCGAATTATCTTTGTCAAAAATTAGCTCGTGATCTTTTAAAATATTTAGAACAATTTTAGAATTACAATCATCACAGGTAAACATACCAGAGCCATGATTTACACAATCATAACTATTACCCGAAATTTGAAAACCGTCGTAACTTGTGCCAAAATATCGCGGAAGTTCAGACAAACGATATACGACTTCGGTGCTAATAATCTTATTATTATATTTATGTTTAGTTAAATCCTTAGCACCGGTAGGTATTGTGATACTAACACTTTCCGTGTCACCCATAAACTTATATTCGTATGAAATTGAAGTATATCCTTCATTACTACAATCAGCGTCAACTTTCGTAGCTTTAAAATAAGACACAGTGGCATTTTCACTATGACCGCAAACCCTACATTTAAATATAACTTCTGCGCCAAACTCATTTACGACTGTAGCGTCTTTGTCATAGATATACTCGTGTTCATCAATAACGTCAATCAAAACCCATTTTTCACAACTTTCGCATTTAAACCTCGCATGTCCGGCGTCTTCGCAAGTTATAACTTCATTGTCAAAAAATTCTAAACCGGAAAGTCTTGCGCCGAAATAATATTCAAGATCGGTAAATGTATATACTCTATTAGTGCTAAAAGTCACCAATCTGCCGTCAGCAGCATGAATATTGTGAACGGAGTTAGTACACTCATCATCATCGGGCGGAACGCTCTCAGACGACGGTGGCGGAGTAATTTCGCGGACAACGTCACCGCATGACGAAAATGAAAGCAAACTTGCAACAACCAGCAACGTAAACAATATCGAAATTAACAAATTTTTCAATTTCATACAAGCTCCTTCGATTGCATTTCTCTTTATAATAAAGCGAGCAATCGCAACTTTATCGTAAAATATAAGTTGTTATTTACGACAAAAAGTCGTCCTAATTAGTAGGCGACTTTTTGTCGTATGTCAGTATAATTAAATCACTTGACTTATTAGTTCCAATCAATGATATTAATAAGAACTAAACCGCAATCTTCCTCTTCGCAAACGAATGCAGCATGTTCTTTATCGTTATCGAACAAGATCAGGTCGCCATCCTTGAACCAATCTTTAATAGCACCAAGGAAGTAGGTCTTATTGTCCTTAAATTCACGCTCTACGCCGTCTACATCAGTATAGATATGTCCGGAAAGTTTATCAAGATTTTTCAATACATACTCATCTGTGTATTCAACGCCGTTAAGTTTATAAGTATACTCTACATATAACTTACCTGCTTTCTGCTTAGTTGCAGGATCACATTTCACTTCAAGACCATTATATGTAAATTTACATTCATGTCCATCTTGAGTATCAGGACAAACTGAACAAATAAACTTAAGTTGACCATTAACATGAGCATATTCATAGTTATCTTCTGTCAGTTCACCAAAAGGTTCTTCGTTATCATCAAGAAGGGTAAACACTTTTTCAACAGGTTCACCATATGTATGATCGCCCGTAACATTAAGAACTAAGAGACCTTTTTCAGGTGTGCAACAAACGTCACACTTAACTATTACTTTACCGGTTTCCGCGCTGGTACAAGTTACTTTGTTACCAGCCAAATCATAGTTAGTACCGAATATCTCCTTTATTTGAGCCAAGGTATATACTTCGTTTTCATCAAACGAATTATCACCAAACTTATGGTTAGCAGTGTCTGCAGAAATTTCTTCTGAATGCAATTCCTTAGTATGCGTTCCATCAAACACGTATTGATATTTAACGGTATAGGAGCCTTTATCTTGACAAGTTGGAGCTATTCTTTCTTTTATTACAGTGTATTGAACGTCTTCAAACTCCTCAAGACAAACAGAGCAGTGAAGTTTAAGAGTGCCCGTTACACCAGTCTTATCAGCATTCGTCAAACCATAACCCTCATAAGTATCTGCACC
>CAJOMT010000006.1 GCA_905235815.1 uncultured Clostridia bacterium | reverse complement strand
ATTTCAGATAATTTTTTATTCCTTACAAGTTCCGTAACTTTCTCGCTTAAAACGACGTCGGCGTCCCTCTCGCCGCAGTTTATCACAACGGTTATCGCCTCCGACTTATCAGCCCTCGAAAACGAAAATACTCCGCCCTCTCGCTTTACGTTTACGGTTTTCCCGTCTTTGAAACAATCGTGCCGTGAACGCAATTCGCTTAAAAATAAGTACCAATCGTAAATCTCTGCGTCCGCATTTTTTTCGTCAAAACATTTACGGTTAAAAGGATCTTTATTGCCTTCCATTCCGATTTCATCGCCGTAATAGACAGACGGTATGCCGTATAACGTAAACTGCAAAAGCGACGCACATTTCAATCTCTTTATGCCCAATATCCGCTCATCGGCAGATAAAATTTCCTTCGCCATCGCCTTTCGGTCTTTCGCAAGTTTGCCGCTCTTGCCGAGAACCGTCAGTATCCTCGGCGTATCGTGCGTGCCTAAAACGTTCATCATAAGAGATAAAGCCTCGCCCGGATAATGGTCTATCTGCTCTCTCACCGTTTTGTATATGAGATTCGTGTTTCCGCTTATAACGTAATTCGTTATGGCGTCTTTGAGCGGATAATTCATTACGCTATCCAATTCGCCTCGGGTAAAATACTGCTTGCGCTCGTCGTACGCTATCTTGTTGGTAGCGTCCTCCCAGACCTCGCCTATAACTATGTTTTCGCTTCCGTAAGTCTTTACTTTGCTGTTGATTTTTTCGGTGAATTTGTCCGACAACTCGTCCACTACGTCGAGCCTTATTCCGCTCACTCCAAATGAGAAATATCGGTCTATAACACCGTTATCGCCCAAAATCAGTTCCTCGAACCCGCTCGCTCCACGCCTAATTGAAGGCAGAGTTTTTATCCCCCACCAAGACGTATAAGTATTCGGATATTCTCTGAAAGTGAACCATTTGTAATAGGGCGACTTCTTAGAATTATACGCTCCGCAAGAATTGTACGAACCGTATTTATTGAAATATATACTGTCGTCGCCGACGTGATTGAAAACGCCGTCGAATATTATTTTTATGCCGTTTTCTTTCGCCTTTTCAGCGAGCCTCTTGAAATCTTCGTCCGTACCGAGTAGCGGATCGAAAGACAGATAATCGCCCGTATCGTACCTATGGCTACTGTGTGCCTTGACTACGGGATTAAGATATATGGCGGTAACGCCGAGCCTTTTCAAGTACGGTATTTTTTTGGTTATACCTTCGAAGTTTCCGCCGAAAAAGTCGTCGTTTTTTATTTCGCCTTTCGAATCCGGCAAATACTCCGGCATTTCGCCCCATTTCCTCATTCGTTTTCCCGTTTCGTCGCCAAAACCGTTCGCTTTGGAAAACCTGTCCGGAAATACCTGATATATCACTCCGCCCTGCCAAGTATTCGGATAAACGTAGTTTTTATCTCCAACCGTAAGTTGAAATTTGTCCTCACACGAAATTGCGGCAAAGCCGTACTCGTTATTTCCGACTTCCTGCCCGTCTATACGGAATTTATAAAAATATAACCCCTTTTTAAGTTCGGAAAGTTTTACGGAAAAACAGTCGCCGTTTTTTTTACAGCCGACTGTCCTTTCGCCGCCGAAATCGTCAAAAAGTATCAATTCGCAATCGCTTCCGTCCGAATAAACGTTAAATTTTACGCTTTGTCCCTCTCTGATTCCGCCGATAACGCTTTTGCAGTTTTCGCCTAACGGATCGAAATAAACTCTCGTCATTTTATAGTCTTTAAATCCCAGATTTTTTCGGCGTACTCTTTAATACTTCTGTCCGCCGCAAAAAATCCCGCTCCCGCAATATTCATAAGCGACTTCCTGTTCCAACTCAGTACGTCTTTATAAACTTCCTCCGCCTCGTTATGAATGGCTACGTAATCGCTGAAATCCGCCATACACATATACGGATCCGCAATCGGCGAATTGGTAAGCAAATACGACGCTATACCCTCGAACGATTCGCCGTTAAAGCCTACTTTCAGCGATGAAATAACTTTTTGCAATACGACGTTTTCGTTATAAAACGACGTAGCGCTATAACCTCTTTTCCATAAATTCTCGACTTCGGCGGCGTTCATACCGAATATGAATATATTGTCCTCGCCGACTTTGGTGAGCATTTCCACGTTTGCGCCGTCGAGCGTGCCGACCGTCAACGCACCGTTTATCATAAACTTCATATTGCCCGTTCCGCTCGCCTCTTTTCCTGCGGTGGATATCTGCTCGGAAATTTCGGTTGCCGGCATTAACGTCTCAGCCATTGTAACGTTATAATCTTCGAGATATATAACGGATAATTTTTCACGTATTTTAGGATTCGGATTCTTTCTTAAATCTTCCGAAAGCGACGATATGAGTTTGATTATCTGCTTTGCCATATAATATCCCGGCGCCGCTTTCGCTCCGAAAATAAAGGTCTGAGGACACATATCAAGGTCCGGATTTTCTTTTAAACAATCATAGAGATAAATTATTCTCATCACGTTTAAAAGTTGCCTTTTATATTCGTGAAGTCGCTTCGCCTGTACGTCGAAAATAGAATCGGGATTGAGTTTTATCCCTTCCTTTTTCATAGCGTAATCGCAAAGTTGATTTTTCTTTATCTTTTTTATCTCGGCAAGTCTTTTTAAAACGCTCTCGTCGTCTTTGAAATCGGCGAACCTCGATAGCTCTGACGCATCTAAAACGAACTTATCGCCTATACAATCGCAAAGGAGTTCGGTAAGTTCTTTATTCGATTGACAAAGCCAGCGCCTATGCGCTATTCCGTTCGTAACGTTCGTAAATTTATTCGGGTATGCGTCGTAAAAATCTTTGAAAATACTCGTCTTTATTATCTCGCTGTGAAGCGCGGAAACTCCGTTTACTTTATGGGACGCAACGACGGACAAATTCGCCATTCGCACCAAGCCGTGCGATAAAATAGACATTCTGTCGATTTTGCCCCAGTCGCCCGTAAATTTACTCCACATTTCCGCACAAAAGCGTTGGTTTATCTCTTTTATTATAGAGTATATCCTCGGAAGCCTTCTCTCGATAAGGTCCTCGTTCCACGTCTCCAAAGCCTCGCTCATTACGGTATGATTAGTATAAGCGACGGTTCGGGTTACTATATCCCACGCCTCGTCCCAACCGAAACCGTGTTCGTCCATCAAAAGGCGCATAAGTTCGGGAATACAGAGAGCCGGATGCGTGTCGTTGATGTGAATTGCCGCCATATCGGGCAAAGTATGCAAGTCGCCGTATCTGCGCAAGTGTTCGTTCAATATGTTTTGCAGCGACGCCGAAACCAAAAAGTATTGCTGTTTCAGCCTCAATGATTTGCCCTCGGAATGGTTATCCGACGGATAGAGAACTTTGGAAATTATCTCCGCCTCGTTATCCTTATTCATCGCCCTTACGTAATCGCCCTCGGAAAACGAACTCATATCGAAGTCTTTTACGCTTTTCGCCGCCCAAAGTCTTAAAACGGAAACCGCCTCGGAGTCCTTGCCGGATATCATCATATCGTAAGGCACGGCGTCTACTTCGTCGCAATCGACTTGCTTTACCTTCATTCCGTGTTCCGTCCATTCCTCTTCGACTTTGCCGTCGAATTTGACTCTGACTATCAAGTCCGACCGTTGAGTCAGCCATACTTCGCCGCCCGGCAGCCAAATATCCGGAAGTTCGGTTTGCCAGCCGTCTATTATCTTCTGTTTGAAAAGCCCGTATTCGTAACGTATGGAAAAGCCCATAGCGGGATAATTACCCGTTGCCAGTGCGTCCATAAAGCATGCGGCAAGTCTGCCAAGACCGCCGTTTCCGAGCCCTGCGTCCGGTTCACAATCGTAAAGGTCGTCAAGCGTTACTCCCATTTCTTTCAAGGCGTCGTTTATCGCATCTTCCAAGCCGAGATTGTAAACGTTGTTTTTAAGCGACCTTCCGAGCAAAAATTCCATACATAAATAGTAAACTCTCTTGCCCTTTTTATTCTTTATCTTATAGTGGTAGGCGTTCCTCTTTTCGAGCAAAATATCTCTTACCGTCATTACCACCGCTTTATATAATTGCTCTTTCGCCGCTTCATTCGGGGCAATTCCGAAATATCTCGAAAGTTTACTGTTTAACGATTTTTTTATTTCATTCGGAGTATATTTTTCAGCCATTCTTTTATTGTTCTCCCAAAATGCTTAAATCAACATATTTCTATACAAATTAGCGTATTCTTCTGCGGACTTCTTCCAACCGAAATCCGTCGTCATAGCATTTTTAACCAATTTTTGCCAAATTTCTTTATTATGATAAGTATTGAGTGCGTCATTTATAACGTATAACATTTCGTGCGCATTATAACTCTCGAACGCAAACCCGTTGCCGCCGCTACGCTTGTCGTCGTTAAACGGCGTTATACTGTCGGCAAGGCCGCCCGTCTTTCTCACTATCGGAACTGCGCCGTATCTGCAAGCGATCATCTGCGACAAGCCGCACGGCTCGTGCTTTGACGGCATTAAAAATATATCCGCACCCGAATATATTTTCGCCGCTAAATCTTTATTGTATGCGATTATCGCCCTGAATTTACCGCTGTAACGCTCCGCCATAAACCTGAAATAATCTTCGTATTCGTTCTCGCCTTTTCCGAGCATTACTATTTGAACGTCCTCGCTTAAAATCTCCTCGAAAACGCATTTTATAAGGTCAAGTCCCTTTGCGGCGACCAATCTCGAAACAATTGCGATTATCGGCGTATCGGGCTTTTCAGGAAGAGCGAGCATCTTTTGAAGTTCAGCCTTACATACCGCCTTTCCGCTTAAATCCTCGGCGGAATAACTCGCAAATAATTTATCGCCCGTCGACGGATCGAACGAGGATTGGTCGATGCCGTTTAATATTCCCGAAAGTTTATATTCGTTTTGCGTCGTCATATATTCGAGTCCGTGCGCAAAATACGGGTTCTTTATCTCGCTGGCATACCTCGGACTTACCGTAGAAAACCTCTCGGATATCTGTATCGCTCCTTTCATAAGGTTGATACAGCCGTTGTATTCCACTATGTTTTTCGCATATTTCGGCAGACCGAACAAATCCTCTAATTGTTCGTTTCCGTACTGCCCCTGATACTCGATATTGTGTATCGTAAACAAAGCTTTTATGTCTTTATAACCTTTCCACGAATTGTATATCGTTTTAAGGTATATGGCGCTTAAAGCGGTCTGCCAATCGTTACAATGCATTATATCAGGATAATAATCGATATATTGCATCATTTCGAGAACCGCTCTCGAAAAGAACGCAAATCTCTCGCCGTCGTCAAAATAACCGTATAACCCCTTGCGCTTAAAATAATATTCGTTGTCGAGGAAATAGAACGTAACGCCCTCGTACTTCAAAGAAAACAGACCGCAGTACTGGTTTCTCCAACCGAGCGGTACGTTGAAGTTGCCCTCAAATCTGAAATTCGCCCTGTATGCGGAATCTATATCCGAATAAAGAGGGATTACCGCTCTTATATCGAACTCTCCGCTTTTGGCAAGTTCTTTCGGCAGCGACGCCATTACGTCCGCTAGTCCGCCCGTACCTGCAAACGGATTACATTCCGACGCCACGAATAACACCGACCGCTGCGGATATATCTTTATATCCACGGGCTCAATAGCCGCATCTTTTTTTACGGCTTTTACTTTTTTCGCCACTTTCTCCGCCATTTTCTCTCTCCTATATCACCGAGCCCTTTCCTATAAAGAACGGGTGAGTTTCACAACCGGATAAATTCCGTTTTTCTCTTATTATCGTGTTTTTGTCTGTTATAATACAGTTAAGCGTCGCATTTTCGCCGATTATAGTGTTCTGCATTAAAATACAATTCCTTATGACCGCACCCTTTTCGACTTTTACGCCTCTGAATATTATACTGTCGTATACCTCGCCTTCGATTTCGCAGCCGTCCGCAATCAGCGAATTCTTCGCTATGCAATTATCGCCGTAATGCGTCGGTATCGAATCCTTTACCTTGGTGTATACAGACGCCTTTCTGAATACTTCTTCCCTCGTTTCCCTATCCAAAAATTTCATACTCTCGGTATAATATTTTTGAAGTGAAGTCATCTCCTCGTAATACCCGATATGTCTATGCCCGTATATCCGAAGCGTTTTGATATGCGGAATCAATACGTCTTTTACAAAATGGGAACTGCCGTGAGACAACGCCTCCTCTATTAAATTTATCAAGAGGTTTCTGCCTATTATACAAATGTTGGTGTAAAGATTTACGTCTTCCTCTTTACTGTCGAATGTGGCGTCGACAATTCTGTCGCCGTCCAAAGTAAAGAACGTATTCATCTTGCCGCCCGATTCTTTTCTCTTTTTCTTTACGTAAACGAGCGTTAAATCGGCATTGTTCTTGACGTGATTTTTGATGATAGGTCTGAAATCGATATTGCAGACCATATCCGAATCGCTCATTATGACGTAATCTTCCGTGGATTGCGACAAAAATCCGATAACGTTCGTGAGCGCTTCGAGCCGAGTCGTATAAAGCGACGCACCCTGATTGTCGAACGGCGGCAGAATAAATAGTCCGCCGTAATGCCTTGCAAGGTCCCAATCTTTACCGCTACCAACGTGATCCATCAAAGAACGGTAATTGCTCTTTGTAATTACGCCCACTTTATTGACGTCTGAATTTACCATATTGGAAAGAGCAAAGTCGATAAGCCTATATCTCCCTCCGAACGGTATCGACGCCACGGTCCTTTTTGACGTGAGTTCAGGAACACTACTGTCGTGTATGTTTGAAAATATCAATCCGAGAGCGCTCATAATTCACCTCCGACTATATCTTTATCTACTATTTCGCCGGCTAAAACCACGGCGCCGTCTGCGACGGAAATATCCCTTCCCAAAACGGCTATCTTTTTATCGTCCGCTGATGTCGCACCTATCTTTACGCCTTTGCCTACATGCACGTTTTCGTCAATTATGGCGTTATCTATTACGGCGTTTTCTTCTATCACTGCGCCGCTATATATTATCGAATTCCTTACTGTCGCTCCGCTTTTTATCTCTACGTCGTGCGACAAAACGCTGTTTTGAACCGTGCCGTTTATCTCGCAACCCGACGCAACTATCGAGTTCACCAATACCCCGTCTTTACCTATATAGTGCGGAGGCGCTATCGGGTTTCTCGACCTTATTTTCCAATTCGGATCGGATAAATCTATTTCCGGCTTTTTTGAGAGCAAGTCCATATTCGATTCGTATAGCGAAGCGATAGTTCCCACGTCTCGCCAATATCCCTTAAACTCGAAAGAATACATCTTCTCGCCGCTTGCAAGCATTTTGGGCAATACGTTCTTGCCAAAATCATTCGAGCTTAACGGATCCGCCTCGTCCTCTTCGAGATATTTATAAAGTTTTTCCGCCGTGAATACGTAAATACCCATCGACGCCAGATCGCTCTTGGGCTTTGCCGGCTTCTCCTCGAACTGATATATCTTTCCGTCGTCTTCCACGTTCAGAAGTCCGAATCTCGACGCCTCGCTGAGCGGCACCTTTATCGCCGCTATCGTACACGCCGCTCCCGTTTGCTTATGCCTCTCGATCATTTCGGAATAGTCCATTTTATAAATATGGTCGCCGGATAATATCAAAACGTATTCGGGATCGTAGTTCTTTATAAAATGTATATTCTGGTATATGGCGTTAGCAGTACCTTTAAACCATTCGGAACCGTGTTTCGCCTGATAGGGCGAAAGTATATGCACGCCGCCGTAAGATCTATCCAGATCCCACGGCTCGCCGTTACCTATATAATCGTTCAGTATGAGCGGCTGATACTGCGTTAAAACGCCTACGGTATCCACTCCCGAATTTACACAGTTCGAAAGCGGGAAATCGATTATTCGATATTTACCGCCGTAAGTTACAGCCGGCTTTGCAATCTTATTCGTCAAAGCGTACAGCCTGCTGCCTTGCCCGCCTGCTAAAAGCATTGCGACGCATTCTTTCTTCTTCATTTGACTTCCTCCGAATTTTTTATCATATATTTCTAATTTTCAGTATTTCTCTTTTTAAGATATATGAAAGATAATTTGTTTAAACTTAACTTGATTATATCGCCATTTTTGCGTTTAATCGACTTATAGGCCCTCTTTTTGTATTTGTTCTCTCCGCCGTAGGCTGTTTTATCCGACGAAAATACTACGTCGTATATACCTTTGCCGACATTGAGTTCATAGAATAAATCGCCGCCGCTGAAATTGATTGCGGCTATCAGTTCTTCTCCGTTATATCTTCGCCTATATGCCAAAAAATTTAAATTTCTCTCATCCGGAACTATCCATTCAAAACCGTTCCAGCCGTCGTCGTCGCCGTAAAGAGCGGGCGTGGACAAATAAAATTTGTTTAAATCCCTATAAAAAACCGAAAGCTTTTTGTGCATCGGATATTTCTTTAAAAAGAACTCCAATCCTTCCTCGTAATTCCACTCTTTGAACTGTCCGAACTCTGCGCCCATAAACATCAGTTTTTTACCCGGGTGGGACATCATATATCCCATAAATACCCTGTTGCCGGCAAATTTATCTTCATAACTGCCGAATTGTTTATCGAGAAGCGATTTCTTTCCGTGAACGACTTCGTCGTGCGAAATAGGCAAAATATAGTGTTCCGAAAAGGCGTACATCAGCGAAAAATTTAATTTTTCATGGTCGTATTTTCTGAAAAACGGATCCAACGAAACGTATAACAAAACGTCGTTCATCCAACCCATATTCCACTTATAATCGAATCCGAGTCCGCCTTCCGCCACGGGTTTGGTCACTCCGCCGAGAGCAGTCGATTCTTCCGCTACCATTATCGCGTAAGGGTAGAGCCTATGAATTTCGGCGTTAAGTTTTTCAATCAAAGCAATCGCTTCGAGATTTTTATTTTCGCCGTAAATATTCGGTAACCATTCATTAGGCTTTTTATCATAATCGAGATATATCATTGACGCCACGGCGTCCATTCTTATTCCGTCTATATGGTATTTATCGAAAAAGAATGCCGCACTCGACACCAAAAACGACTGAATTTCCGTTCTGCCGTAATCAAAGCGCCTCGTTCCCCACGTCTTATGCTCTATTCTGTCCCAGCCGTGCGCCTCGTATAAACAGCCGCCGTCAAATTCGTAAAGACCGTGTTCGTCTTTCGGGAAATGCCCCGGCACCCAATCGAGAATAACGCCAATTCCGGCATTATGAAACGCATTTACGAGCGCCATAAAATCTTTCGGCTCGCCGAACCTCGAAGTTACCGAAAAATATCCCGTAACCTGATACCCCCACGAACCGTCGTAAGGAAATTCAGTTATCGGCATAAGTTCCACGAAGTTATAGCCGTTATCTTTGACGTACTTTACGAGTTTATCCGCATATTCCCTATACGTATAATATCCGCCGTCCTTTTTCCTCAAAAACGAGCCTAAATTTACTTCGTAGATATTCATAGGCAAATTGTGTCTGCCGCATATATCTCTCCCCTCGCAGTACTCGCCGTCCGTCCACTCAAAATCTTCCAGATCGTAGACGACAGACGCCGTCTTTGGCTTTAACTCCGAATAAAAAGCATACGGATCCGCCTTTGCTACCTCGCCCTTTGCGGAGTCTATAAGATATTTATACTTGTCGAACGGTTTGGCGTCCGCTACGAATAACTCGTAATCGCCGCCGCCTACGTCCGTCATCTTTCCTAAATTTTTATTCCAACCGTTAAAATCGCCTATAACGCTTACAGATTTGGCAGACGGCGCCCACACGCGAAAAGTTACGCCGCCTGAAAAACGGTCGACGTGTGCGCCGAAATATCTGTAACTTTTATAATTGGTTCCTTGATGGAATAAATACTTGGAAAGTTCGTTTTGCATCAGCAGTTATATCCGCCTTTTTTCGCAAATGCGGCGTCGAGTTCCGCACGTTTTTCTTCATAACCCTTTCTTCCGAGCAATGCGTAAGTGGCTTTTTTGCCGTTCTCGACTCCCGGTTGATTGAAAGCGTCGATTCTCATAAGTTCACCCGCAAACGCCGTCTGCATTTCGAAATAATATATCAGTTCGCCTATCGTAAACGGATTTATTTCGGGTAAATATATTGTATGGTTTAGTCTGTGCTTTACGGCAAGAGCGTATTCAGTCGCCTTGCGCTCTGCGTCTATAAGTTCGTTCATCGTATGTCCGCAAAGGAAATTTACGTCCGCAAAATCCTTGCAACCGTCCGATATTACGACTTCCGTTCTGTATTTATCCACCGCTAAAAACGTAACGACTTTATCATACGGACCTTCGGTATAAAGTTGTACCTGACTGTGTTGGTCGGTTACCCCTAACGCCTTGACGGGAGTTTGCCCCACGTTTACCGTATTATCTTCTATATCGACTTCTTTGCCGAGACTTTCCGCCCAGATCTGGCAGTACCAATCCGCAAAATATTTCAAAGCGTCGCTATAAGGCATCATAACGGATATGTTCTTGCCTTTATTCATAGCGATCATCATTAAAACGGTGTTTAAAAGCGGCGCATTTTTATATAAATCTTTATTTCTGCTTATTTTATCCATATATGCGGCGCCGGCGAGCATTTCTTCTATATCTATTCCGAGTACCGCTGCCGGAAGCAAGCCTACGGGACTGAGTTCGGAAAATCTTCCGCCTACGCCGTTCGGTATATAATACGTCTTAAAGCCCTCCGCTTTTGCGATCTTGATAAGATTGCCCGAACTCTCCGAAGTCGTGGCAATTATATGTTCGTTCGCTTTTTTGCCGAGTTTTTCCTCTAAAAGTTTATATATAATCAAATATTGCGTCATAGTTTCCGAAGTCGCTCCGCTCTTGGTTATGACGTTAAATACAGTATTTTCAACGTCTATAACGTCGAGAAGCGCTTTCATTCTCTCGGGATCTACGTTGTCTTCCACGTAAAATTTAGGACCTTTTCTGACTTTATTCGGCAATTCGTTATAGTGCAGATGACAGAGCGCCTGAAAAACGGCAATCGGCCCCAACGCACTGCCGCCTATGCCTAAAACGACAAAACTTTTAGCGGTCTTTCTTATCTGTTTAGCCGTTTGCTTTATGTCCGCCACGATTTCTTTTTGATTATACGGCAGTTCCGTCCACTCTAACCAGCCTTTGCCCCTTTTCGAGTCCACGCTTTTAAGCGCTTCCTGCGCCATAGGTTTATAGTAGTCGAGTTCCTTTTTCGTAAATCCCTCTTCTTCGCCTATAAATTCTCTCATCATATTGTTGTAGTCAAGGCGAAGGCGCATTGATTTTTTCCACTCTGCATTTTTGTAATTTTTAGCCATATCATTCTCCTAAAATATTTCTTTTTTTATTTTTCTCAAATATTCAAGACTATCCGTTAATTCGGAAAGTTCTTTAAAATCTCCTGCATAAACCTCGATCAGCATTTCGCCGTCAAATCCGTTCTTTTTAAGCGCAGAGAAAAGTTTTTTATAGTCCGTTATCCCTTTCCCCGGCAGACAACGCTCGCCGTTCTCGCCTATATCCGATAGGTGTACCGTCTTTAATTTGCCGCCCATTTCGTCTATATAAGCATAGACGTCGCAGCCGCTTAATCTCGCTTGTTTTACGTCTAAAACGGCTTTTAAGTTCGGGGCGTATGCCGATACTTCCTTGAAAAAACCCACTCTGTTATAATATGCCCATTCCACGTTTTCAAGGCACAGTGATATGCCGTATTTGCCCGCAATCTCGGATAGCGTATTCAGTCTCTTTCCTACCGCCTCGTAATTATCGTAATTCACCGAACGCTTTATCCGCCCTCTGCCGTGCATAGTATAGCACTTGGCTCCCAAAAGTTGTCCCAATCCGAGTACGTTTTCGTATAATCTCATTGCGGCGTCGTACTGCCGTTTATTATCCGAAAACAGTTCCGGCTCGTAGTGCATTGTGTGTACGTGTACGGAATGAACTTTTAAGTCGCCTATTCTCGATTTCAGCACCTCGGCAAATTCCGGCGTGTATTCGGTATACGTTTCCAAAAACAGTTCGGTTACTTTTGCGTTTAATTTTCCGAGCGTAACTACCGCATCTTCTATGTTTTCACGCATATAAAGCGACGCGGTCGATATTCCTATTTCCATTATTTCTTTATATATTTAATACTGCCGTTTTCGGCATACACGGTTATGCTGTCGCCTTTCAGTATCCTGCCGGATATTATCTCCTCGCTGAGCATATCCTCTATCTTCCTTTGCAATACGCGCTTTAACGGTCTTGCTCCGTTCTCCTCGTCATAGCCGTCCTCGATGAGTTTATCCTTGGCGCTCGCAAGCACCGTAAGAGTTATATCTCTCTCGCTAAGTCTCGCTATAAGTTCGTTAATCAATATATCTATGACTTTTACGCAGTCCTCTTTGGATAGCGGTTTGAACATTATTATATCGTCTAAACGGTTCAAAAACTCGGGGCTGAACTTCCGCTTTAACGCCTCGTAAACGCTATCCTTTGCCTCGTCGTATTCACGGCTCGCAAACCCGAGCGATGAACGGCTGTTTTGCATTACGCTTGCTCCTACGTTCGACGTAAGTATTATAATCGTATTTCTGAAATCTATCAGTTTACCCTTATTGTCGGTAAGTCTGCCCTCGTCTAAAACTTGCAGGAGTATATTGAATATTTCGGGATTTGCCTTTTCTATTTCGTCAAAGAGTACGACCGAATACGGCTTGCGCCTTACCTTTTCGGTAAGTTGCCCCGCCTCCTCGTAGCCGACGTATCCCGGCGGCGCACCGACGAGTTTACTCACGGAGCCTCTATCCATATATTCGCTCATATCTATTCTTATAAGCCCGTTTTTATCCCCGAATACCGACTCGGCAAGCGCTTTTGACAGTTGAGTCTTACCGACTCCCGTCGGCCCTACGAAGATAAACGAGCCGATAGGTCTGTTGGGATCCTTTATCCCCGCTCTCGCCCTCTTTATCGCTCTCGATACCGCATTTACCGCAGTTTCTTGTCCTATTACCGCTCTGTTTAGGTCGTCCTCTAACGCCTCTAACCTCTTTCCCTCGTCGTCTCCGATTTCGGTAAGCGGAATTTTGGTCAATTCGGATATGATTTCGGCGATGTCTTCTTCTTTGACGGACGGAGTTTCGTTACTTCTCGCCTCCCACATCTTGCTGTCTAAAACGGTCAACTCCTCGGTAAGTTTATCTATCTCCTTGCCTATTTGATCCATTTCCTCGTAGTCGCCGATTCTCTTTAAATAATTGCGCTCATCTATAAGGTTGCGCCTCTTTAATTTTTTTTCGGCATAAATTTGCGGTGTGGTGCAAAATTTCAGTCTCGCTTTCGCCGCCGCCTCGTCTATTAAATCTATCGCTTTATCCGGCAGATTTCTATCGGGTATATATCTATCCGATAAAACTACCGCCGCCTTTATCGCCTCGTCGGTGATATAAACTTTATGGTGCGCCTCGTACTTATCTCGTAGCCCCTTTAATATCTCTATTGCGCTATCCTTATCCGGAGCCTCTACAATTATCGGTTGAAATCTCCTCTCCAAAGCGGAATCGTTTTCTATATATTTTCTATACTCGTCCAGCGTCGTCGCTCCGATAGTCTGTATTTCGCCCCTTGCGAGCATAGGTTTCAACATTTCCGCCATATCGAAATTGCTGTCGCCCGTACTTCCGGCGCCCATAATATTATGAATCTCGTCTATAAAGAGAATAATATTCCCTTTTTCCGCAACATAATCGATTGCGCTCTTGAACCTTTCTTCAAATTCGCCTCTGTATTTAGTACCTGCCAAAAGTCCTGACAAATTCATAGAAAATATGATTTTATCTCTTAGAGTTTCGGGAACGTTTCCGTTCGCTATCTCGTTAGCCAGCCCCTCGACGACGGCGCTCTTGCCTACTCCCGGCTCACCGATCAGTACCGGACTGTTTTTCGTTCTGCGCGACAGCGATTGAATAATCCTTTGTATCTCGTCGTTTCTGCCGATTACGGGATCGAGATCGCCCTTTCTCGCTTTTGCGGTCAGGTCGTAGCCGAATTTATTGAGCGGACAATCTTCCGGCAAAGAGAGTTCGTCATAAGACTCGTCTTCTTTCCCATCATCGTCATCTTTTCCGACTACGTCCTTAAACGGCATTACGCTCGCCATAAGCGCTTCTTCCAGACCGTCCATATCGACGCCGAGATTTCTCAGTATCGCACACGCCTTGCAATCTTTTATATTGAGTATTCCAAGTAATATGTGTTCGGTGGATATAAAGTTTACGTTCGCCTCGTCCGCTATTTCCTTAGCGCCTTCGAGCGCACTTTTCGCATTGGGAGTATACGGAGCGCCCGCCTTGCCCACGCCGAAAACAAACGTTCTTTTAAGTAGCGGCAAATAGTTCTTGCTCGTTACCCCGTGGTTTGCAAGTATCTTACACGCCTCGCATTTAGGCAAAAGCAAAAGACCGTAAACTATCTCCTCCGTCCCGACGTAGTCGAGCCTGTAGTTTTCGGAAATTTTACTCGCATTAAGCCTTGCGCCGTATGCGCCTTTCGTCCACCTGAAATTATACATACTTTAATCCTGTTTCAATAATTCCGCTAAATATTTTTTCAATTCGTCCGACAAATCTTTATCCCTGAGTCCGTATTCTATATTCGCTTTCAAATACCCCAAACGATCGCCCATATCGTAGCGTTCGCCTTTAAAAGAATATGCAAGCGCACCTGCCGATTTAGCCTCTATGTCCAAAGCGTCTGTGAATTGATATTCGCCGTTAGCGCCCGGCTTTAAATCCTTTATTATATCGAATATGCTCGGAGAACAAACGTAACGGCCGAGAGGCGCAAGATTGCTCTTTGCTTCTTCTCTCTTTGGTTTTTCGGTAACTTTCGTCATATTATAGACTCTGTCTTCCAAAACCTTATCGTACTCGACGGACGCATATTTGGATATGACCGACATATCCACTTCCTTGCAACCGAGTACGGTTTTACCGTATTTTTCGTATACGTCTATAAGTTGCCCGATAACGGGTTTTTCCTCGCAATACATCACGTCGTCGCCGAAAAGCACCGCAAACGGCTCGCCTCCGACAAATTCCTCCGCAAGCGCAATCGCACTCGCCGTACCACTCTGAACTTCTTGGAGTACGTATGTAATATTCGCCATTTTTTCGGGATACAAAACCTCGTTTAAATAATCGGTCTTGCCCTTATCTTTGAGCATATTTTCGAGTTCCGGAGCAGGAAGAAAATGACTTTCGAGTATTTCTTTTTTATATCCTACGATAAAAAGAATATCCGTTATTCCGCTGTTTACGACTTCTTCGGTTATAACTTGCAATGCCGGCTTATTCAAAATAGGCAACATCGGCTTTGGAACCGCTTTCGTAAACGGCAAAAATCTCGTGCCGTAACCGGCAACGGGTATGACTGCCTTCCTGACTTTATTCGACATACTCCCACATCCTTTATTATTTCGTTCCGAACAATCTGTCGCCTGCGTCGCCGAGTCCGGGCACGATATACGCATTTTCGTTCAATTTTTCGTCCAACGCCGCAACGTAAATATCTACGTCGGGGTGAGCGTCCATAACCGCTTTTACGCCCTCGGGAGCGGCTATTAAATTCATAAGTTTTATATCTTTACCGCCTCTGTCCTTTATAAACTGTATCGCCGCAACCGCACTGCCGCCCGTTGCAAGCATCGGATCCGTAACTATAAGCGTCCTCTCCTCGGCGTCTTTGGGAAGTTTGCAATAGTATTCGACCGGTTGATGAGTTCTCGGATTTCTGTACAATCCTATATGTCCCACTTTTGCGTTGGGAACGAGCGTAAGTATTCCGTCTACCATGCCGAGTCCCGCTCTCAAAATGGGAATTACTCCTATACTTCTTCCCGCAACAAATTTAGCCTTCGTCTTGCAAATCGGAGTTTCTATCTCCTCTTCTTTAAGCGGAAGATCACGGGTAACTTCGTAAGCCATAAGTAAAGAAATTTCATTGGCAAGCTGTCTGAAATCCTTGGTGTTGGTTTCTACCATACGCATCATTGATACTTTGTGCTGAATCAACGGGTGATTCAAAAGGTGTAAATTTGACATAATTATTCTCCTTATAAGTGTCTTATTTTAGATATTTATTTTCAACTTCACTAATTTTGGCTATTCTCGCCAAATGTCTGCCGCCCTCGAATTCGGTGTGCAAAAATGCGTCTACGATCTCTTTCATCGTTTCTTCGTCGGTTATCCTTTCGCCCATAGCGAGCATATTCGCATCGTTATGCGCCCTCGTCGCTTTTGCCGAAAAGACGTCCGTACAATGCGCGCACCTGATCGTAGGTACTTTATTGGCAACTATACTCATTCCTATTCCCGTGCCGCAAACTAAAATGCCTTTGTCACATTCGCCGCTCTTTACCGCCTCCGCAGCCTTTTCTCCGAACTCCGCATAATTGCACGACTCCTCGCTATACGTTCCGAAATCGACATACTCGAATCCGTTTTCGGTAAGATAATCGGTTATGAGTTTTTTTCTCTTTATTCCGGCATGGTCAAAGCCTAACGCTATCTTCATTATCTCTCCTTTCAGTCCGCTCTCTTGCAAGCCTTTTCAAGTCTGTTCATTATTCCCGTATCTATATCGCTGCCGGTTTCCACGTCGAATGCGATAATAATATCCGCAATTTTTTCGCCCTCTAAAAGTCTGTAATAGAGATTCGACGCAATTTCTTCCGCAGTCTTTCCTAAATTTAAAATATTACCGTGCAAAAGTTTTCCGATTTCTTCGTCGCACATAAAATACGCTCTCTTGCCGCTTTTTACGGCTTCGTCGTAAGCCTCTTGCGCTCCTTTTATATCGTCTCGCCTATAAAGCGCCGTTTCCGAACGGGGCATATAATGCGCATATTTCGTCCCGGGCGATCTGACTTTTTTGTCGCTTCCGTCAGAATATTCGCATTCCCCTACCGCCTCTTTTATCATCTCGCAAGTTATAAGTCCGCTGCGAAGAATAACCGGAACTTCGTGAGTAACGTCCAATACCGTACTCTCTATACCGCCGTCGCACTTACCGCCGTCCAATATGAGAGGTATCTTGCCGCTTAAATCGTCGAACACGTGCGCCGCAGTTACCGGACTCGTATGCTTTGAAACGTTTGCGGACGGCGCCGCTATCGGCATATCCACCGCCCTTAAAAATTTTTGTGCCGCTTCGCTCCTCGGAATACGTATTCCGACGGTTTCCAAACCGCACGTCGCCACTTTGCTGACTATCCCCTTGCTTTTGTAGACCATAGTAAGCGGTCCCGGCAAGAATTTTTCGCGCAATTTGTATACGTAATCGTATTCGACTTCCACGAGTTTATCGACGTCGTAGTCCTTATGAAGATGAACTATAAGCGGATTGTCCTGCGGTCTGCCCTTTGCGGCAAATATCTTCTTTATTGCGGCTCCGTCCGTAGCGTTCGCCCCTAGTCCGTAAACGGTTTCGGTCGGAAACGCAACGAGTTCTCCCGAACTTATATATTTCTTTGCAAGCGATAGAGAATAGTCGTCTATTCCGAGCACTTCGGTTCCGAACTTTGAGTCAGAACACATCGTCTACATTCTCCTCCTCAGGCGGGGCTTCGGTAGGCGGAACGAAATCGTCCTCCTCTACTTGCCTATCCTTCGCTTTGCGCTTTTCCGCAGGAACCGGAATATCGCTCATAAAATTCGCCGGCATATTGATAAACTTGGACTTTTCGCCCTTGAATACGAGTTCGAACGACTCGCATGCGCCGGATCTGTTCTTCGCCAAAATTATTTCCGCAACGCCCTCTTTGATTTTTCCGGACGACTTTTCCTTTTCGTCCGCCGTAAGATCAGGCCTATGAATAAACGCAACGATATCTGCGTCTTGCTCTATTGCGCCCGACTCCCTCAAATCCGAAAGCACGGGCCTTTGACCTTTTCTGCCCGTTACTTGTCTCGATAACTGCGACAGCGCTAAGACAGGTACGTTCAATTCCTTCGCTATCATTTTAAGTCCTCTCGAAATTTCCGTTACCTCTTGCTGACGGCTATCGCTTTTCTTAGTCGCATTCATAAGTTGTATATGGTCGACGACTACAAGGTCGAGTCTGCCCGCACGGCTCTTTAATCTTCTGCACTTGGATAGTATCTCGGGACAAGTAGTCATAGACGTATCGTCGATAAATATCTTCGTCTCGGCGAATACTTTTTGCGCTTGCCAGAGTTTTTGCCAATCGTCGTCGGAAAGTTTACCCTTTAATGCGCTCTGCGCAGAAACGTTCGCTATCGAACAAATCATTCTCTGTGCGAGTTCGTCTCTCGTCATTTCGAGCGCAAACACGGCGCAAACAGCCTTTTCACGGATAGCAACGTTCTCGACGATATTCATTGCAAACGTAGTCTTACCGACCGAAGGCCGCGCCGCCAATATTATAAGATTGCCGCTATGAAGTCCGTTAGTCAGATCGTCAAGTCCCGTGAACCCCGTCTTTAAACCCTGATAATAGTTCTTATCTTTCTGAATATGCTCGAATTTGTCGAGTACACCCGAAAACGACGTGTTTATATTCACGAGCGTGGACGTGTCGAGTTGCTCGGATATGTTATAAATCTCTTTCTCCGCAAATGCGACGGAACGCTGATGATCGTTCGACGAATTGGCATCTTTCGCTATTTTATCCGACGCCCGTATTAGTTTACGAAGCGTAGAATCCCTCTTTACTATGTCGTAGTAATACTCGTAGTTGGAAGCGGAAGGCGTTACTCTGGTAAGATCCGTCAAATACTCCATTCCGCCCGCTTTTTCAAGCGTAGTCGCCTTTTCGAGCGCATCAGAAAGCGTTACGAGATCGATAGGCTTATTCTCCGCTTGAACCGAATACATTGCCGCAAATATCAGCTTATGTGATTCGAGATAGAAATCGTCCTCTTTCAGTTTTGACATTATCTCGAATTGCAGTTCCATATCTATGAGTATCGAACCGAGCAGCGACTGCTCCGCCTCGAGATTATACGGCAACGCCGAATTGACGCTTTGTGGCATTTAACTTTCCTCTCTTAAATGTTTTCAAATTCGTTTAAAGTGTCTTCAAAAGACTTCATCGCCGAAGCGAATGCGTCCTTTTTCGTGAGGTCGACTCCCGCAAGTTTCAAAAGTTCTACGGGCGAATCGCTCCCGCCCGACGACAAGAATCTGAAATAATCGTCTATCGCCGGTTGTCCCTCTTTATATATTCTCTCCGCAATCGAAATAGCACTTATTATTCCGGTTGCGTACTTGTAGACGTAAAACGCCCTGTAAAAATGCGGAATCCTCGCCCATTCGTAGGATATTTCTTCGTCGGAAACGATATCTTTTCCGTAGTATTTTTTGTTGAGTTCCAAATACTTCTCGCTAAGCCAATCCTTGGTTAAAGGTTGGCCCTTCTCCGCCGCCGTATGCGCAACGTACTCGAATTCGGCGAACATCGTCTGACGGAACAGCGTCGTCCTTATCATATCGAGATAGTACGAGCAAAGATATTTTTTGAGTTTCTTGTCTTCGCTGTTTTTGAGTAGATATTTGAGAAGCAATACCTCGTTTACCGTACTCGCAACTTCCGCAACGAAAATCTTATAGTCTGCCTTTGCCTTAGGCTGAGTCGCCTCCGACTTATACGAGTGCATAGAGTGGCCGAGTTCGTGCGCTATCGTAAATACGTCGTGAGACGTTTTCTGATAATTCAACAAAACGTAGGGGTGCGGCAAGGCATATACGCTTATGCTGTACGCTCCGCTCCTCTTGCCTTCGGTTTCTTCAACGTCTATCCAGCCCTCGTCATGCGCTTTTTGAAGGAGTGCGCCGTATTCCTCGCCCAAAGGCGCAAGCCCCTCTTTGACGAGTTTGAATGCGTCCTCATAGTCGAGTTTTATATCCGAGTTCTCGACGAGCGGTGTATATATATCCCACATATGGAGTTCGTCTACTCCAAGAATTTTCTTTCTGTCGGCAATATATCTGTGTACGAGCGGCAACGCCTCGTTTACGCTCTCCAAAAGGTTCTCGTAAACTATTTTCGGCACGTCCTCGCCCGAAAGCGCCTGGTCTAAACAAGACTCGTATTTTTTCACCCTCGACAAATATACGTCCGTGTTTACGCTGCCTATATAGGTCGCCGCAATCGTATTTATCAGAGAAATATACGCCTTATAGTACGCTTTGAACGCTTTCTCCCTTACCTCTCGGTTTTCAGACTGCAAAAGTACTCCGTACATTCCGTGCGTAACCTTTACCTTTTCGCCGTCGACTTCTATTTCGGGGAAAGGAAGATCCGCATTGTCTATCATAGTAAAAATGTCGTGAAATCCGCCGAACACTTGTCCGCCCATAGCGAGTACGGTCTCGCTCTCTTTGGATAATACGTGCGGCTTGTTTTGCAATATACGTTTAAGACTGTAATCGTAGTCTTTAAAATCGGGGTTTGCTATTATCGCTTTGAGTTTTGCCTCGTCCAGCGCCGTAATTTCCGGTATGATAAAGGATATTCCGGCAGAATACTGAACTACTACGTTCTCGACTTTCGACAGCATTGCCGCCGCTGCGGAATCCCTCGTGTCGAGGTCCTTTTTCATATAGGCGTAAACGTCGAGTTTCTCCAAGTCGTACTCGACTTTATCCATTTCTTTTAAAACTTCGAGAAGCACCTTCTCGTCCGAAAGTTTACCCTCGTATTTCGAAAAATCTATTCTTTTCGACACGTCGTTCAATAAATTTTCGAATTCATCGTCGTCTTTAAATATATCCGACATTCTCCACTTTAAGTTTTCGCTTACTTCGTTTCTGTTTTTAGACATACTGCCCTCCACCTTTATTTATTTTTCATTTTCAAAATCTTCGAATACGACTTCCTCGCTTTTAAGTCCGTAAGAAAGCAATACGTTTGCGTGCGTCGTATATACGATTATGTCGCCGCTTTTTAAGTTCGGCATCTCTTTTTCTTTATCTACGAGTACGTTTCTGCGAAGGTATTCCTGCTTTTTCGGCGACCACTCCAAAACCGCCATAATTCTGTAATCGACGTATCTGACTTCGCTTATATAGGATTCGTTTTGCAAAAATGTACTCTCGTTTAACTGTTTATCTCCCGTCTTTGTATCGTCGAGCATTTTAAAATAATACTTCGCTCGTTTATACGGAATAGAAAGATATACGACGGAAAATATTATGAACGCCGCGCTCAATGCGCAGTCGATAAACAGATATAAATTCTTCTGAAACCTTATCTCGGCGTTGTACGCAAAAGGCAGCAACATAAAAAGCGTGAAAAACACTGCGCAAGCCGCAAGCGTTACGCCTAAAATAACCATATAGACCGTAAATAATTTCTTCTTTAATTTATATGCGTTTTCGTAATCTTTTTCTTCGTATAATTTTATCATATCACTTATTCAAAAACAAAAGTCCGATAGTATTTTTGCCGCAATGGCTGGTTACCGTGCTTCCCGCAAAAGTTTCGTATATCTCTTTAAAGTGGAAGAATTCTTTCGCCTTTTCCATGACGAGATACACGAGTTCTTTATCCGACGGACTATGCGTTACGAACGCTATTGAATCGTCGTAATCCTTATATTCCGCCGCTAAGTCCTGAACGTATTGAGTCAAGCACCTCGCCATTCCGCCCATATATTTTTTCTTAACTACCAATCCGCCGTCTTTATTGTATATGGACGGGTGAATTTTTAAAAGTTTCGCGCTCACTGCCGCTAACGCCGAACATCTGCCGCCCTTTTGGAGAAATTCCATAGTGTCGACGACGAAAGACAGTTGAGTCTTTTGTACGCTGTTTTGCAATTCCTCCGCTATTTCTTTTGCCGATTTGTCCGTATTCTTTATAATTTCCGCCGCTTTCATTATCTGCAAGCCCTGTCCGCCCGAAAGCGCCGAACTATCTATTACGTAGACGTTATCGAACTCTTTCGCCGCCATTACGGCGTTATTGTAACACGACGACGCTTTTGACGATATGCAAAAATGTATGATCGTATATCCGCCCTCGCTCTGCTCTTTAAAAAATTCAACGTACTTTTCCTTCGACGTCGCCGCAGTTTTAGGCAGTTTACCCGTCTTTTCGTAAAATTCGATAACTCCCTCTGCGTTCACGTCTACAGAATCCAACTTCTCTTCGTCGCCCAATATTATCGCTATCGGACAAATTACCACGCCGCTCTTAGCCATCAGTTCTTCCGTTAAATCGCATGAACTATCCGATGTAAGTTTAATCTTCTCTTTCATTGTCATGTCTCCTATTTATAAGTATTTATAAACCCAACCGCTACTTTTACGGTTGTCAATTATCCACTTGTGTACTACGCCTATTATTTCGTCGGTTTTGAATGCTCCGTACCTACGGCTGTCGCTCGAAACGTCTCTGTTGTCGCCGAAAACGAAATACTCGTCGGCGGCAAGATTCTTAATAATTATCTTATCTTCTTTTAAAACCCAAAAATACTTGCACTCTATTTCCGCAGAAACCACTTCGCCGCTAATTGCCATCTCGACGCAAGCGACGGTATCTCCCCTTATACTCTTAATTCTGCCGATTTTGCCCGAATATTCGCCCGCCCGAACGATAACGTCAGAGCCTATATCCTCAACTTTTACTCGTGTAAGCGATAAATAGTATTCGGGCTTGTTAGCGGCAAAATAGCCGTAATCGTCTTTTTTTAATCTGTATAAAGTTTTACCCGACATTGTCGTCAACGCTTTTCCGTCGCTATCGGTTTCGACTTCGTACAAATACCCGTTTTTATCGTAATATACGGTATCTTTCGGCATACCGACCACTCGCTTTATTATCTCGTTATCGCTTGACTTATGAGAATTAAATACGATCACCACGTCGGAAAGTTTAGGCGACGCCAACTTGTCCGCTAAAACCCAATCCCCGTTTTGTATCGTAGGCTCCATAGACGTCCCCGAAATATTGAACGGCGTGAACCAAAAGGTTTTTACGCATAACACTGACATCAGTATCACGGTTATCGTAATGATAATTACGTTGATAACGAGTTCTAATACTCCGCTATCCCCGCCGTCTCTGCTGCCTAACAAATTGTCCCTTTTTGCCTCGTACAAACTCTTACCTCAAATCAAAAGAATATTGTTTATCGCATATCTGCTTTCGGAGTTGATTCTGAGAGCAAATATGTCTCCGAAATTTCTTATACCCATACCCTCAATCGTCTTGAACTCGCTGATATTTATTACTATGTTCTTCCAGATATTGCCTGCGCCGAGTTCCTTGGAATAATAAAATTCTCTGTTCTCCCCGTCCGCTTTCGCAACCAAAGTCAAAGTCAAAAGACAGTATTCGTCGTTATATACGTCGAGTTTTATTATGGAGTTCTCGTCTAACTTACAAGCCGGCTCGCCGAACTTATAACTCACTATTCCGTAACGAGAATACACCCCTTCTATGCCGTCCGCACCCTTTACTGTCTGAATACAGTCCGCCAAATTTTCGAAAATTCCGCTGTTTGTGTTATTCTTGTCGTAAAAGGTTATTCCGTCTAATCCGTTTTTACTCGAATATATGAGATTCGCTCTCTTTGGCAATATTCCGCCCGTCTTTTTACGTATGAGTTTCGAACTGACGCTCGTGCCGCCCTTGTACCTCACCACCGCAAACGCAAATACTTGCTCGGGATTGCCGTTTACCACGTATTCGAATTCCATCTCGCCCTCGTCGGCTCTCGACGAATCCTTTATCGGGCACGATACCCAATTCCTGACCGACGGGTCCAAAACTCCCTCGTTTAAGAAAACTTTGCACTCCTCCACTTCATTCGGTTCGAAATTAAGTTCGAATGACAAGTACGAATTGGATTGTTCCGCCGTAAGTTTAGGCGCTTTGGCAAGACACTTGTCAGATTGTCCGAAATTATTTTTAAGGAAAACTTCAATATCTTTTTTACAATGCTCGTCGAGGTAAACGTTGAAGTTGGGCGCATAGTTAAAACTGTATTCCATTTCGGGATTTATTCTCGCCAAAGTATCGTTGGCACGGTCGAAATCGAAAGAATCGCTATTCGTCGCCGTCAAATAAAGTATCGGACATCTTACGTATTGAGCGTAAGCGTGGGCGTCCACCGCCGCAATGAATTTTCTGCGCTCGTCGTCCATCTCGATATCCTTATCCGAGAATTTGTTTATACCCCTGTACGCCGACCAGCCTGCGCCGAAAAGCATTACCGCCATCGACAGTCCGTCCTCCGTCGCCGCCACTTGCCACGCCAGATTCGCTCCGTTTTTCACGCCGATAATTCCTATTTTATCGACGTCTTCCATACTCCTCAAAAACTTTAAGGCGTATTTGCATACCGCCACCCATTCGTATTCCGACGTTTCAGTGGCGTTAGTTTCGACAAAATCTGCGTGCCTGCCCCTCTGTTCGTAATTCGCATACGCCACGTCTTCGGGGTAAGCGGTGAAGTTGTCCGCACCTTCTTCCCTCTTTCCGTATAAGTCCACGGCAAGTACCGAATAACCGAGTTTTGCGTATTCGTTTATCTGTTCGTAACTCATCTTTTCGGTTATCTCCGGAATATACAACAGAGCCGAATGTTTTTTATTGTCGTCCGGCGTAACGTAAAGTCCGTATATCCTGACTCTCCCGCTCTTTGTGCTCCTGCCCGAAAAATAATACTCCACGTAGGCGATATTATCATAGCGCATCTCGCCGATCTTACTCGCTTGAAGCGGTTCGTCGCAATTAAATTCTTTCCATAACGAAACGGGCGTCAAAAAATCCGTGCTGTCAAACATTCGTTCCTCCTCTTTGAATTATTGCAATAATTATATATAATAATATCTTAACGTCTATTATACACTATTTTTTTTATTTTGGAAAACGTATTACGCATATTTTTTCCATTTTTTTATAATTTTCATAATTTATAACTTGTATAAATTTTTCGGCTTGAATACTAAATATTGTGTTTTATAAAAATTTCGGTGTTTTTTGTTGATTTTTTTTGTAATTTGTTTTATCATAAAATAACTTTATCGGCTCGTTAAAAGTAGCCGAACAGGTAATTTTTATGTCTTTTTGCAGTTTTTCGGGTGGGTATAACCGCAATTCAAATACGGTTATCGACAACAAATTTTTAAACGATTATTTGCCGGAGGCAACCGGCGACGCCGTAAAGGTTTACGTTTACGGTATTTTCGTATGCGCCTCAGACGACGACATCTCGCTCGAAAAATTTGCCGAAAACTTAAAACTCGATACGGATACCGTCAAAGACTGCTTTAAGTATTGGGAAGAATTCGGCTTGGTGGACGTTATTTCGTCAGACCCTTTGCTCGTAAAATTCTTGCCCATAGATTCTTTTAAACCGAAAAAATTCAAACCCGAAAAATATACCGAATTCAATAAGTCTTTGCAAGTTCTTATTCCCGACAGAATGATTACCACTTCTGAATTTTCCGCTTACTTTTCGCTTATGGAAGAATATTCGATTAAGCCCGAAGCAATGCTTATGGTAGTCAAATACTGCGTCGATTTAAAGGGAAGCGCCGTGCCGTTCAAGTACGTATTAAAAGTCGCCGGCGACTTCGCGGCAAGGGGACTCACCACGACGCAAAAAATAGAAAAAGAACTTTCCGCTTACACTTTGAGAACGGGCGACTTAATCGACATTGCGGCAATAGTTTCTCCCGACAAAAAACCCGACGTCGAGGACGGAAATTTATACAAAAAATGGACGGAAGAATTCGGCTTTTCCAAAGACGCCGTCATCTTCGCCGCCAAAAAATCGAAAGCGAAATCTTTTATCAAACTCGATAAAGAACTCCTTTCGCTCTATTCCGCAAAAAGATTTGACGTTTCGGAAATACAAAACTACTACGACGACAAGTCGAGAATTACCGACCTTGCTTACCGCATAAACAGAGAATTGTCGGTCTATAAGTCGGTTATCGAGCCTGTTGTGGAAAATTACGTCTACCCTTGGATCAACAAGGGATACGATGAGGACGCACTCATTTTTATCGCCAACTACTGTTTTAAAAAGAACCGCTGTTCTTTGGAAGAAATGAACGACACGATAGAAAGCCTCTATAAAAAAGGTCTCGTAACCCTCAATTCCATAGTCGAATACATAAAAACTTCCACGATAGAGGACAATTTCATAAAAGAGATAATAGCGACCGCCGGACTTTCGAGAAAACCGACCGAATGGGACAGGGAAAATCTGAAAATCTGGAGAAGCTGGAATTTCTCCGACGAAATGATATTGGAGGCGGCTCGCCTCTCTCTCGGCAAAAATATAGCCTACATTAACGCCATACTCTCCGCTTGGAAGTCGCAAGGCGTTTATTCCGTGGATAAAATACCGCAAAACGCCGGTAGAAGCGGCGCCAAAACAAGCAGGGTGTCGACTTTCGATCTGCAAACGCACAAATACACAAAAGACGAACTCGATTCGCTCATCGTCAATATAGACGATCTGGAATTTTAAAGGAGAAATATGCCATACGCACAAAACTTATCAACAGAAGCGGAAGCACATTTTTCCGCTTTAAGACGAGAAAACAAACGGGTTTCAGACCATTATTTATCGACGCTACATTCAAACGAAAACTATCTTTCCGCATTCAACCGCTATAACAGCGCAAAATTCGACCTTAGCAAGGCAAAGTACGTCGGCGACGAAAACGGAATAAAA
>CAJOMT010000005.1 GCA_905235815.1 uncultured Clostridia bacterium | reverse complement strand
TCTCCAAATGTGAAGAATCAAGGAGGCTTGCTGCCGCGGCTATAAGGATTTTGTTCATAAATAGATCTGTCGTTTTGGTGGTGCAAAGATAGTAAAAAAAAGCGCAAAAGTTCAGCGAAAGCCGGAAAAACACGGCAAAAATTTGCCTATTATGTGAAAAACGAGTAATTTTGCCAGTGGAATCGCAATGATTTACCATAAGCAAAGAATTTTCGTCGCCGGCGCGACGCACTTGCGTATTGTCTGCGACATATTTATAAACTATTTAATTACAATTGTTTATGAAGAAACTTTTACTTTTATTAGCAGTTGCTGTTTTGGCAACCAGTGCCAGTGCGTTCACATATAAGAATGGGGGAACACTCGGACCGAAGTTTAACGATGCCCCTGTCGGCTTGTTACAAAAGCTGTCGGCTAAGAATGCAGTCAAGGCTGCAGTCAAGGACGAGATTACAAGCGCGTCGGACCTTGACGGAGTTTACGCAACCACTTACGAGAACCTCACATCACGAAGTGGCGAGTCGGGAACAGAGTTAAAAACGAGCACCGTCATCACCACCGATGGCGACAATGTGACAATCGTCAGTTTGACACAGGTTTATAATCCCATTTCAGCCACGTTCCAGGCTGGAGACGCTGTCATAACTATTCCTGAACAAACCGTGGCTACCAGTTCTTATGGTACGGTTTCGCTCCAAGAGCTTTTCTATTATGAAGGTGACGATACTTATGCGGCAGGGTGGTATTATAATGACAACGCCTATCTCTACTGCACGGATGATGGAATTATTTCCGAACCTGGTCACTTCTTTGTCACCGTTCTTAATGAGGACGCAGGTGACTATGCCGGCTACATACTGACATGGGAAGGTCTCGCTTATCCGCGCAATTTCTCCCTTGTTCCCGATTCGGAATCAGATGTTAACGCATTGTTTACAGTCACTTACGATGGTGTGTACACAACTAGATCCCCATCGATTTACCCCGTAACTGTTTCGCAGAATGAGGGAGAGGTTACTGTGTCGGGTGACTTCTTTAGGCTTACCAATCCGTCGTTTAAAGTTGTCCTCGCCGAAGACCACACTCTTTCCATCGCTGAAGGTCAGGAAGTGTCGGACCAATCAGACCAAGAATATGGTGTGTGGACATTCCATGCGGCTGATTATAGCGTAGAAGATCCTTCCGAAATCAGTGACTTTTTTGTGGAAGGTCCAATTTTGGGCACATGGGACTCGAAAACTCTTAATTGGGGCAGTTTCATCGTTGATTCTACTGAAGGCTATTGGTTAGGAGCTTCCGTCTCAGGCAAAATTCAATTTTTAAGTGACGAAGAATTTGCAGGCGTTGCAGGCGTTTTTGCTGACAAGAAAGCCGACAACGTATATCTTAATACGGATAAGAAGATCACGCTCGGAAGCGCGCTCACCGAAAAGAATTCCGTGGGTGTGACCATACAGAGCGGCACGGGCGTCTTTACGACCGGCTGGTCAGACTGTATGGATGTTGACGCCAATCCTGCGGATTATTTCTTCAGTGATGCAGAAAACTACGGCGTTTATTTGCAGGACGGCGAAGCGGCAATTTTACCAGGGCACGCGCACAACAAGGTCACTTTTACGGCGACCGACAGTTTGCCGACTTCGGCGGGAAATTATTACCTGACTGCGGACGTGACGATAGGCAGTACTTGGAACGTGCCGTCAGGCACGACCAACCTGTGCCTGAACGGTCACGGCATCAAGTCGAATCAACTTTATCGCATGATATTGGTGGACAGTGGAGCCACTCTCAACATCTACGACTGCGACGAAACGACCACGCATAAGTTTACGGTGAATAATGACGGACTTGCCACGGTGAACGACGCCTTGACCGACGATTATCTGACCTTTACCGGCGGATACATCACGGGCGGCTACTCCACGACCTACGACGAGGGCGCTCCGACGATGCATGTCAACGGCGGTGTCGTCAATATGTACGGCGGTAACGTAATCGGTAATCGCGGCACGCAGCATATCGGCGCTATTAAAGTGGAAAACAACGGACACTTTACTTTGGCGGGCGGGAGCATTCAGTATAACGTTAGCTATTATACCGCTCCGGCAATATTTGTCAGTAACGGTACTTTGACGATCACCGGCGGTTTGATAAGTAATAACACGTCCACTGATAATCTCGACAGCGGTGTGAAAACGTGCGATAACTCGACGCTGGAGATATCCGGTAACCCGACAATCAGTGGCAACAACGGTGGGTCGGATTTGCAACTCGAGACTAATATGATCATCACCGGACCGTTGACCAATACGACCCCCATTGTAGTCGGTATATGGCTGAACAAACAGGACAAGGGCGTCTTTACGAGCGGGTGGTCCACCTATATGAAAGGCGTCGATCCCGCGGATTATTTTTACAGTAAAAACGAAAATTACGGCGTTTATCTGATGGACGGCGAAGCGGCAATTCTCGCCGAGGCACCGCATCCCGTCGCTTCAGTTGGCGAAGTCAAATACGGCTCCCTTCTCGAAGCCTACGAAGCGGCTTCCGAAAACGACGTGATCGTGCTTTTAGCGGATATTGACATCTCGGATGAATGGAACTATATTCTCGTCAAGAAATCAATTACTCTCGATATAAACGGTCATATATTGAACGTCGGCACTTACCAGGCGGCGATTAAAGTCGGCGACAGCGAAACGAGAACGCCCGTCGTTTTGACCGTGAAAAACAGCGCGCCCAAAGACGGCGGCGTGTTGGGAATTTGCGGCGTTTCGGACGACGGTTCGTATATTCTGTTTTACGACGCTCGACTGGGATTTACCAAAGAGCAAGTAGAGGCTACTTCCGACATTAACAGGATCGCGGAAGGCTATGAAGTCGTTACCATCGCATCGACGGATCCGGCATACAAACAAGGTTTTCACAGTTTGATACGGCCCGAAAGTGGCAACGAGTTCAAATTGCTCATCAAGATAGCGGGGAAGGCTGTCGAGCCGTCCGACTATTCGGCGTATATAGACGATGGCGAGAAGGTCGTCCGCGTGTACGGCGTAACCCTTTATCGCATCGCCATCGATGGCGGCGAAGAGCAAGAACCCGTTTCGGTACAACCTTCCGATATCGGCAATAACTTTACCTTAACAATTAAACTGACGGTGCCGAGCGAGCTTATCGGCAAAAACTTCCGCGTTCTGCGCGCGGCGGATCATGCGTTTGTTGATTTTACAACGGATGAAGACGGCACACATATTCGCATCAGCGGAGTTGATAGATTATCCGACTTTGCCTTCGTGGCGTTGGAGTCCGACCTTATCCCGAGCGGGCAAGATGACGGGCAAGGCGGAGAACAAGGTCAGCCCGAAGAGCAGGAACAAGGTCAGGGCGAAGTCCCGACGATCGAACCCGAACCGGAGATAACCAAAGAAGACGATCCCACCATCGATAACTGGGAAATTACTCCGCAAGGTAGCACAGAACCGAGCGATGACGTTCCGTCGTCGGAAGTTCCTAAACCTGCCGTAACCGTTGCCTTGGAAGATACCGAACCACAATCAGACGTCTCCGTCGAAGTGGAACTTAAAACCGAAGTCTCGGAAGAAGTGGCGGAGATCCGTGATAACACCTTAAATCAGGTGCTCCAAAGCGACGACGAGATTGCGGTCGTATACGGAGTGAAACTTATTCGCACGACGATTGAAAACGGTATCGAAATCAGAGAAGAGATTCAGCCTTCCGATATTAAGTCGGGCACGGTCGTCGTTATCAATATGACGATTCCGGAGAGTTTGCGCGGCAAGTCTTTCAGAATGTTGCATATACACTCCGAAAAGGATATTAAAGAGATATCTTACACCGTTTCCGAAGACGGAACCACCGCCACCGTGCGTGTGGACAGGCTGTCCGAGTTTGCGTTCATCGGTAAGGCTATGGGTGGAGAAAGCAACGAGCCGAATAAAATCCCCGACGGAGCTATCATCGGCATCGTTGTAGGCGGATCTTTCGGCATATTGTTCCTTGGTCTTTTGATTTTCTTCTTACTGAAAAGGAAAAAGAAGGAAGAAGATCTTGACGATAACGAAGCGGTTTCTGCCGCGCCTATTCCCGTGGTTGCTGCCGCAGGAGCGTTTGCGGTGTCGGAACAGCCCGCATTACAGTTGGTCAAGGGTGAAATGGCGGTTGCAGATAGCGACGAAGGGGCAGACGACGGCATAGTCGTGTATAGCAAAGGCAATTATTTCAATATACGCTATAACAAGTCTTTCACTGCAAAAATTATTCAATCGAGCGACGAAACGAAAGGATATTACGGCGAACTTAAAAATGAAGTTCTATCCTATACAAAAACCAAATCGCACGTGAGTTGGGCGTACGATTCTGTGAACGCGGGCAGAGAGCATATCGTCAAGTTTGGCGTCCGCGGCAAAACTTTGTGCGTTTATTTCCCCTTGAACGTCGAAGACTTGGACGAGAAATACAAAGTGGAAAAGGTAGACGCGGCAAAATATGCGACTGTACCTTGTTTGTACCGCATTAAGAACGAGCGTCGTTTACGTTACGCCAAAGAGTTGATTGAAAAAGTTTGTTTGTCCATCGGCTTGACTAAGGGCGAAGTGAAGAGCGAAGATTACTATTTGCCCTATGAAACCAACGAACCGTTGATTGCCAAGGGACTAATAAAAGAACTGACCGTTAAGGCGACCGCTACGCAAATCGAAAACGCTAAAAAAGAAGGTTCGATTCGCGTAGTAGACAACGTTTCGGCGTCCGACGTCAACGATATGATCAGTCACGAAGTCGCGCTGGCGGCAATAATCAAAACCGACCGGCACGCTACGGGCAAGAAAGGCATTATTAACGTAGATACTCTTTCGTTGAACTTTAACGACGGCGATACGGTTACAGTGCAGGGGCTTAAAGAAAAGAAATTGATTGCTCACGACATAAAACAAGTAAAACTACTTGCCCGCGGCAATCTGGATAAGGTTCTGCACGTCGAATTGCAAGATTATTCTATCGAAGCGGTTAAAATGATACTTGCCACAGGCGGCACGGTAAAGCGTTGCTGACGGCGCATCACCGTAAGACGACCTAAAACGAATAATCGGCGCTTTGTCCAACGTTTGGCGCAAAAAGTTCTGATTTAATCAAATTTATCTTAAATTCCCTTGGTTGAGACGTCTCAACCAAGGGAATTTTGTTATACAAAATTTTTCTAATGCTTTTACGGTTTTAAAACAAAAGTAAAATTGTTCAAAAAAAGGCTGTAAATTAAACTTTTGTTCAAAACTAAACCTTTGCGGGAAGCATCGGCACGATGGATAAAGCATTAAAATTTACGGTAGAAAAAGCAGAATTACCTTTATATAAAGTCTCTCAACTTGTGAGTTTAACGCCTGCAAAACTTATGAAACTCGATAAAACGAAGGGAAGTATAGCGCCGGAGAAAGACGGCGATATTGTCCTGACTGATAAAGACCTGTACGTAAAACAAGTTTACGTACAAGGGAAAAGAGTGATTTGATTTTAAAAATTTCTTTTCAAAGACGGTGTATAGAACAAATTGCTATAATCAACTCTTTTATAAATAAAACAGGGATGAGACACAATATAAAAAACAAATATCGTATATAATTTTACCGAAAAAAATAAAAATATATTTGAAAATACACAATGCAGTGTATTTTTTGTTATATATGGTCTATTGAAGTTCGTATTTCAATTTGTTATGATATCATTAAGAAGGATAGAATTTCCTTGTTTGACCGTAAATTCGGTAAAAACATATCAAGGCTCGAATTTTCTCGCTTCTTTTTGCGCTTTTTTGGGTGTGATCTTAAAATAATCGGTAAAAGCGCGATAAAAATACGAGTAATTCTGATATCCTGCCGTATGCGCGATTTTATCTAAAGACATTGTACTGCTTTTCATCAGTGTATATGCATATTCGAGACGGTTGCGATTGATATATTCGGTGATCGTCATATTCGTAACGGATTTAAATAATTTGCAAATATACGAGTGATCGTATTGCAGGCTTTTGAGAACGTCGGCGGCAGACATAGACAAACAGTCCGGGCGGTTGATGTTTTCCAAAATTGAGGAAATAAGTTGTGTCGAGGAATTCTGCGTTGTCAGGCTTTGCAGGTCGTTATCAACGTAAATCTCCAAAATGTTCAGGATCGCAAACTTGAATAAAAGATTCATTTGTTGCAACATCGAGAAAGAGAGATATTGTATTCGGGCAAATACGCTTTCCAATTTTTCGATTTTGTTAGGTCGTATCTTCAAAAGAACGGTCGGTTTATTTAAAAAATTTTGATAGAAATCGGGTGCAAGTCCGTCGCAAAGTTCTTTGAAAGTCTCCTCCTTGATCAAGATATCCCGATGGATCAACGGTTCGTCGTTTTTCTTCTTAAAAAAGTGTGAGTCGCTCTTTTTGAGAATAAACATATCGCCCATGCCTATCGTCGATTGATGACCGTTGACGGAATGAAAAGCGGAGCCGGAGATTACGTAGAATATTTCGATAAACTCGTGCGTATGCGGCACATTATTGTTCTCATTGGATATTTTGGCGAAGAAGGACGCGCCGTTTTTAAAATAGTGCGTATTTGATAGAAACAACATAAAAGACAACCTCGTGTAACTTTTTTGCAGTATAACACGGAATAAACGGTTTGTCAAGAAATTTAGAGCATAATAAAGAGGTAAGAGATTAAAAGTGAAATATACGGTAGCAGGTTTTATAAACGAGATCAATGAACCGAGTGCTGAATATACCGCTATCCCGTTCTGGTTTTTGAACGATACGTTAAAGAAGAAAAAAATAGAGAAATCTTTTGCTGATTTTAAAGCGAAAGGCATCGACGCTATCGTCGTACATCCGCGGATAGGCTTTCCGAAAAAAATAAAATACCTTTCCGAGCGCTTTTTTGCGTGGTACGGATATATCCTGAAAACCGCGAGAAAAACAGGTTTGAAAATAATCGTATACGACGAGGCTATGTATCCGTCGGGTGCGGCAGGCGGTTTGGTTGCGGAAAAAAGACCCGATCTCCGAGTTCGCTGTTTATATCTGACGGATAAAAAAGAGGGGAATTTAATCGCGGAACTGAAAGACGGCAAGTATCTCGTTGAAAAATTTTCGGGGGCAAAGATACGCGGGCTGCATTACGGAGAGGACGACGGGGAAAAGAATCAGCCGCTTGCGGCAGATATTCTAAACGAAGAAGCGGTAGACCTTTTCGTACGGCTTACGCACGAAGAATATTATAAACGTTTTTCGGAGTATTTCGGGGAAACGATAGTCGGATTTTTCACGGATGAGCCGCACCCCCGCGGGCGTGGCGGAGATCATTGTCCGGTTTGGACGAAAGGCTTGGAAAGCATCATCGTCGAGCGCGGCGGAAAACTTGAAGATCTCGAAGGGCTTTTCACGGGTAAGGAAAACGAAACGACCGAGTTATACCGTAATATTTTGCGGGAACGCGAGATTGAAATTTATTATAAGCGCTTGCATCTTTTTTGCGAGCAACACGGAGTGTTTTTGGTAGGACACCCCACTGAAAGCGACGATATCGAAAAATTAAAATATTTCGATATTCCGGGGCAAGATCTTGTCTTTCGCTTTGTGGGTCGGGAGAACGGCGATTTGAAAGGCAGACATTCGGTTTTGGGTAAATGCTCGGCGGATTACGCTCGTATTGTCGGAAAACGGAGAAATGCGAACGAGTGTCTCGGCGTATGCGGGAAGAGTAACAATTATTGGGATCTTCCGCCCGCTGATATAAAGTGGTTTATAGATTATCTCGCCGTGCGCGGGGTAAATATGTACATACCGCACGCTTTTTATTACAGTCTGCGGGGTAAACGCAAGGATGAGCGCCCGCCAGACGTGGGGTTAAACACCCTTTATTGGAAGCATTACGCATATTTTTCAACTTATTTCAAGCGAGTATCCTGGTTGATGACCGACGTGCGAAACCTTGCAAAGGTAGCGGTATTGTGTCAGAACGGCGCAATGCCCTATGAAGAAGTGCGCGCCTTTTATGAAAATCAGATAGAATTCAACTACGTACCGCATTGTCTTATTCAAGAGGCAGAAACGGAAAACTCGTTTAAGTTGAAAGAAAACGTATACCCGTATATATACGATAGGGATAATTTATCGGACGGGAAATTCGCGCGCTGCGCGAAATACCTTGCCGATGCTTACGATATAACGGAACGGGATATCTATTTTGACACCCCTCGGAAAGACGTTCGCGTCAGTCATTTCGTAAAGGGTGGCTTGGAGTGTTTTATGCTCGTGAATCTCGGTGAAGATCGGGTTTCCGACGGCGTGAGAATCAGTAGCGAGGGGGAAATCGTCCGTTACGATCTGTGGGACGGTAAATTCGGAAGGCTGAAATCGAAAAAAACGAACGGAGAAACGGCGTTTGTTCTTACTTTGGAGAAAAACGAAAGCGTTTTGTTGATCGTGGATAAAGCGAGCGAGAAAATGCCCGTTTACGAAGAAAAAAGAAACTATATCGATATTGAGCCTAAACTTGTACATACTGATAGAAAGAGATATGTAAAAACGTATTCGATGACCGTTGACGGCGCGCTGATACAAGAAAACACTTATTTGCGGCTAAATGCTGACGAGGTCGTGGAATGGTGGATAAACGGCAAACTTGCCAAAGTTACCTTTTGGAATCCGCACGTATTGCCCGCGTCGGAGTTTTTGCGCAAAGGATCGAACACCGTTACGGTACGCGTTATAGGTTCCGTAGCGAATAAATACGGAAAACAACGAGTACCGTACGGGCTTTTGTAAAAAACGCGAATTAACAAGCGATTTTAAAATTGTGTTAAAATCATACCGTATTTTTATATTTCGATAAGCGGAATTTTAAGAATTCCGAAAGAGGGTACCCTCTTTCGCTTTTGCAGTCGCAAAAGCGAAAGGCGCTTAACGGATTTAATAAAAAATTTATAAGTAATAGGAAGTTTTATGGCATATAACGTTTTAAATTTTGGAGCGGTCGGCGACGGGGAAACATTGAATACGAACGCCGTGCAAAAAGCAATAGACGAATGTAACGCAAACGGCGGCGGCGAAGTAATCTTTCCGCGCGGGAAATTCGTACTTTCGACGGTGTTTTTGAAAAGCAACGTGAAGATCGTTTTTGAAGACGGCGCGGAGATTTGGGGCAGCTTGAATTTTAACGATTATTGCCCCGACGAAAAGCCGGATTATCCGTTATATCAGGACAAATCGCATTCTTGTTTCCTTTGCGCTATGTTCGTGGGAATCGATTGCGAAAACATTGCTATTACGGGCAGAGCAAAGATAGATATGCGTTCCGTTTGGGATGAAGAAAACGTACGCGATATGGCGTATCGCGCGGCAAAGTGTATTTCTCTCAAAAACTGCAAAAACGTGGAATTAAGCAAGTTTTCGCTCTTTTTTGCCACCGATCTTGCTATATATTTCGCAGGGTGCGAAAACGTGGATATATACGGTATAAAAATGCGTACGTATATAGACGGTATTTCGCCCGATAACAGCAAAAACGTACGTATCCACGATTGCGAAATAGAAGCGGGCGACGACGCGATCGTGTTCAAATCGTCGTATACGTTGAACAGACTCGATATTTGCGAAAATATCCGTGTGTGGAATTGCAAAATCAAAAGCCGCGCGTATTGCATAAAATTCGGCACGGAAACCAACGGCGGATTTAAAAATATCCTGATGGAAAATATTTATATGTACGACACGCGTATTTGCGGGTTCAGCATTCAAAGCGCGGACGGAGCGATCATTGACGGGATTACGTTCAGAAATGCGAAAATGGTAAACGTGAACGTTCCGATATTTATCCATTTGGGCAAGCGTATGCGAGGACCGAAAGGCAGAGAAATCGGGCGTATACGCAACGTTCTGATCGAAAACGTGGAAGCGAGCGGACCGTACGGTCCTTATGAGATCGTGCCTTGCTATTATCCGTATTATAAGGCTTACGATTGGTGGCAAGATCCAAAGGTGTATTCCACGCATTGGGGAACGGAAGAAACGTCCAAAGTAAGAGAAGATTGGCAAACGACGAGCAATATTTGCGGATTAAAAGGGATTCCGCTTGAAAATATCGTTTTGCGTAACGTGCGTCTGGAACTTGACGGCGGAGTAAAGGATTTTGAGAAAAACGTGCCCGAGAAGGCTCCGGATTATCCTCAGACTTTCGGATACGGTTGGATTTTGCCGGCAAAAGGTATTTATTTCCGCTACGTAGACGGACTTACGCTTGATAACGTAACGGTAAAAACCTTACGTCCCGACGTAAGAGAAGATTTCGTGTTTGAAAAATGCGAAAACGTGAAGAGATGATGCAAGCAATTTATAAGGAACAGGCTGAAAGACAGAAAATGATGCAAAATCGGAAAATGATACAAGAAATAGAACGGGAACTCGATTATACGTTTCCTGTGGACGCGGAGATCATACAAACGGGCGAAACTTTGCGCGTAGAACGCGCTGCGGGGAAAGTGCGCGTATCTTATGCTGATAAACGTGAACTTGCGCGCGCGGCGTTGATTCTTAAAACTAACGGCGCGGGATCGGATTTTACGATCGAAGAAAAAAGCGGATTTCAAGACGTATGTTTGATGATAGACTGTTCGAGAAACGCGGTAAAAAACGTAGAAACGGTGAAAAAACTGATCCGTAATCTTGCAATGATCGGCTATACGAGTTTAATGCTGTACACCGAAGATACGTACGAAGTGGACGACGAACCCATGTTTGGATATCTTCGTGGCAAATACACAAAAGCGGAGATGAAAGAACTGGATGCGTATGCAAACGAATGGGGAATAGAACTTATTCCCTGCATACAAACGCTCGCGCATTTCAATCAACTTGCAAGATATAAGTATTCGCATTTCAAATGCTTTGATTGTTCGGATATTCTGTTGGCGGGGGAAGAAAGAACGTACGAACTTATCGAAAATATGTTCAAAACGCTTTCGGAATGTTACACGAGCAAAAGAATACATATCGGAATGGACGAAGCGTGGTTGCTCGGGCGCGGCAAGTATTTCGATAAAAACGGGCTTGTAGACAGATTTGAAATTCTTTGCTCGCATTTACAAAAAATATGCGCGATAGCGAAGAAATACGGATTAAAGCCGATAATATGGAGCGATATGTTCTGGAGAACCGCGTATGCGGACGAAAATTGTCGCGATGCAAACGGCAAAGTAACGATTCCCGAGACAGTGTTGAAAAAAATACCCCGAGAAGTAACGCTTTGTCATTGGGATTATCAGGAGCTTACTGCGGACGCATACGTGGAAAAATTGGAGATTCATCAACAGTTTGCAAACGAAGTGTGGTTTGCAGGCGGTACGGCTTGGTGCAACAGGGGTTTTATTCCGTTTCTGACGTATTCGACGCAAACTGCGGAAGCGGCGATAGAAGCGGCAAAGAAATTCGGGATAAAAAGTCTTATGGAAACGGTGTGGGGAGATAACGGCGGAGAGTGTTCTCTCTTTGCGAATATGCCCGCAATCATGCATTACGCGTATACTGCGCGCGGGATAGGTAAAGAGCGGTTAGAAAAAGAATTTCAAGCGTTGACGGGCTATGACTATCGGGAATATATGCGGTTGGAAGAAGCGCAAACGTTCGGGAAATACACCGAAGACATTGGCAATCCTGCTAAATACGGTTTATATAACGACGTGTTTTTAGGATACGCGGATACGGCGATCAATGCCGAAGATAAAAAATATTTTACCAAAGCAAAACAGGCGATAGCGCATTTGAAAAACGGACAATACGGGTATATTTTCGAAAGCGCATATGCTTTGAACGAAGTTTTGGAACTCAAATACGATATGGGCGTCCGGCTCAGACAAGCGTATCGAGAGAAAGATAAAACCGAACTGAAAAACTGCGCGGACGACTTGTCGGAAATAATCGGTTTGTTGGAAAGATTTATTGAAAGTTATCGCAAACAATGGCTTAAAGAAAACAAACCCAACGGTTTAGAAGTACAGGAGATCCGTTTGGGCGGTCTGAAAGAACGCTTGACAGGTTGCAGAGAAAGATTAATAGCGTACCTAAACGGCGAAATCGAAGAAATACCCGAGTTAGGGGAGAAATTATTACCCGAAGCGGTGTCGAGAAAGCGGGCGGGCAATCGAGTGGATTTATTCTCTCACGAAGCGATAGCAAGCGTAGGCGCATTTGACGGTTTTACCGAAGTGGACGTGTAAATACAAATTAAAAAAGGAAAAAATATGGGAAAAGAGCATAATGTAACGAAATCTTCGTTTGAGTACAAGAGAAGTTTAAAGGAACGGATATCGGATTCGAGATACGAACTGAACCGAAAGATATTTTACGGTAAACCTAATAAAAAGGCGTCGCACATCAACGAGCGGAGAAAAAGGCTGTTCTTCATCACGGCGATGCTTGCGATTCCCGCTTTGAATTGGCTTATATTCTGGTTGTTCGTAAACGTGCAGTCGTTTATGCTCGCGTTTCAGGATCCGAGAACGGGAAGTTTAACGCTTGACAATTTTGCGGAAGTATGGGAATTTGTAACATCGCCGATAAATAACGAACTCGGTATTTCGTTAATGAACACGCTGAAATATTTCGGAACGTCGGTACTGATCGTTATGCCGCTTTGTCTCGTCGTCAGTTTCTTTTTCTATAAAAGGATTTTCGGCTATAAAGTGTTCAGAATTATATTCTATCTTCCCGCGATTATTTCGAGCGTCGTTATGGTTACGGCGTATTCGGAATTCGTCAGTCCCACGGGTCCCTTGGGCGCGATACAAAGGGCGTTTGGCATGGAAGTCAATCCCGTAAGTCCTTTGTCGAGATCGGAGACGGCAACGAATACGATTCTCGTTTACTGCGTATTGACGGGGTTGACGACTAACGTGTTGCTGTTTACGAGCGGTATGTCGCGTATCCCTATAGAGGTATTGGAAGCGGCTAAATTGGACGGCGTCGGTCCCGCGCGCGAACTGTGCTCGATCATCTTCCCGCTGATTTGGCCGACGTTCTCCACGCAATTCATTTTTGCCTTGACGGGAATCTTCAATTCTTCCGGCCCCATATTATTGTTTACCAACGGTGGTTATAATACGTCTACGATTGCTTTCTGGATATTCCAAAAATTGTATGGTACGACGGGGCAAGGTCCTTCAATAGGAGCATATAACCTTGTGTCGGCATTGGGACTTTGTTGCACGGTTATAGGCGTGCCTTTGGTACTTTTTGCAAGAAAATTAACCGAGAAAATCGACAGCGTAGAATATTAAGGAGATAAATAATGAAAACTTTTAAACTTAAAAAGGAGTCCAAAGACCAAGCGAGTGTTCTTACTAAAAGAACTAAGGGTGAAAAAGTATTATTCGGCGTCGTATTTTTAATATTCGTTGTTTATAGCGTTACTCTCATATACCCGTTGTTGTTTTTGTTTATAAATTCGTTTCAAGATCCGCTTACGTATATTATGGCGCGTATTCAACCGGGCTATAATCCGTTTGCGTTGCCCGAAAAGTGGCTTTTAGAAAATTACGCCGGTATTTTTAAACTCTCCGTAGTCGATTCGGTGGGCAAAGATATTTATATGTATCAAATGTTGTTTAACAGCGTTTGGTATTGCGCGTTTACCGTGTTAGGCTCGGTAATGATGTGTTGTTGTACGGGGTATATACTGTCGAAGTATAAATTTAAGGCGAGCGGAGTTATATATATGCTGATTGTGTTCAGTATGACGATACCTGTGGTCGGTACTTCCGGTTCAAGTTTGAAACTCGCATACACGTTGGGTCTTTATAATACTCCTTGGTGGGTATTGTTGAACAGTCTGATCGGTTGGGGCTTCAACTTTATGGTTATGTACGGTTTCTTTAAAAATATTTCTTGGAGTTATGCGGAAGCGGTATTTATCGACGGCGGCAGCGACTTCACCGCTTTCTTCAAAGTAATGTTGCCGCAGGCGAAAATGGCGATCATAACGCTTTGCGTCGTAACGTTTATTACTTCGTGGAACAATTACGAAGCGTCTTTATTATATTTTCCGAACTATCCCACTCTCGCTTCGGGATTATACAGGTTAAAACTTACGGCTACACGTTCGGGCGATTTCCCGTCCTACTACGCCGGACTTATGTTTTCCGTTATTCCCTTGATTATCGTGTACGCGAGTTGTTCCGATATCATTTTCAAGAACTTCTCGATAGGCGGTTTGAAAGGTTAAAATACAACAAAAAAAATTAAAAAAAGGAAGTAAAAAAATGGGTAAAAAATTTATCAAATTAATGGCTATTTCGGTGGCGGCGGTATTGCTTTTGTGTGGTTGCGGCGCAGACGACGGCGGTCGGAACAGCGACTCTGATCAATATCTTAAAATTTACGTTTTGGAGCAAGGCTACGGCTCGGATTGGTGCAGAGAAACGATCGCGGCATTCAAACAGCAAGATTGGGTAAAAGAAAAGTATCCCGAACTCGTTATCGACGTTGATTTCAACGATAAAACTTCGTATGCGTTGGATCAGATGAATCTCGGTTCTAAATACAACAAGTACGATATTTTATGCGGTTCGAATTTAGGTACTTTTGCAGGAAGAGACGACGTTGTGCTCGATTTGACCGATTTGGTATATAACGCTAAAGTTCCGGGTGAAGAAATAACGTATAAAGAGAAATTAAATCCGGATTACTGCGCGGCTTATTGTTATACCGACCTGATAAGCGGCGAACAGAAATATTATTCTGTTCCTTATTTTACGGGTGTTTACGGTTTCATTTATAATGAAGACGCTTTAAAAAGTTATGATTTGGAAGTTCCGAGGACGACGGACGAATTTATCAGCGCGTTAGAAACGATAAGAGACGCGAATAAGTCCAAATACGGGGTTGACCCGAATGCGCAATACGGATTTATACAGTCGAAAGAAGCGCCGTATTGGCAAATGGGCGGCGGCGCGTTGACTCCGTGGTGGGCGCAATACGAAGGCGTCGACGGGTACGACGATTTTTATAACGGCATCGTAAACGGCGAGCGTTCTATCGATATATTCAAACAGCAAGGAAGGCTTGAATCTTTAAAAGTTATAGAAACGCTTCTCGATTACAACAACGGTTTCGTATCCCCCGCGTCTTTCAATCAAGAATTTATGATAGCGCAAACTTCGTTTTTGCAAGGCTCGGCGGTTTTCCATTTCAACGGTGATTATTTTATTGACGAGATGAAGGAAGTTAAAGAGACGTTGGTCAAGCGCGGAATGACCGTTCCCACTATCAAAATGATGAAGACGCCTATAATCAGCAGTATAAAGAATAAATGCAGCACGATCGCGGACGACGCAGAACTTTCCGCGCTGGTCAAGGCGATAGACGCGGGCAGTACTTCGCGCACGGGCGACGGTTACGATGTCAGTCAAAAAGATTTTAATAAAATATACGAAGCGAGAAGAATAATAAACGGTTCGTTGACAGGTCCTGCGGTAATACCCGCGTATGCGAAGGCAAAAGACGTTGCCGTAGACTTTTTAAGATTTATGGCTACGGATGAAGGCATTGCGTGCTATTGCAAAGGCGCAAGCGGTTCGACGATCGCTTTCGATTACGATATTAAAACGAAAAATCCGGACTTATATGCAAGTTTAGAGCCTTTGCATCAGGACCGTATAACGTTTATGTGCAATAATGAAGATCCCGTACACGTCCTTAAAAGTGCAGAATCGTATGCGCTTTATCAATACGGCGGTGTAGACGCTTTCGTAAATATGAAATTCTATACCCAGTTGTCGGCTCAGGGGAAAACGGAATCGGCGCAGAAATTTTACGATGACACGATAAGTTATTGGACGTCCGGTTTGTGGAATACCGCGCTTACGAAGTCCGGATTGAATTAAAAAAGGTGGTTAAAATGAAGAGTTTGTTAAAAAAATGGATAGGATTATTGCTCGTTGTAGCAATGGTTCTGGGGAGCGTCGGTTGCGGCGAGAATCCTGAAACGGAAGTAAAGATAACCGAATCGGATCTGACGATTTGGGGCGTTCATGCGAGTGAAAAAGTGTTGCAGGGAAAAGAACTCGATTACTATTCCGATATAATGCGGCAAGCGGATATATCGCTTGTAATGGCGAAAGGCGAATATGAAAGCGGACAGATCATTATCACGCCTGACAAGGATATACCTTATTATAACGTGGAAGTAAGCGACCTTATAAACGAAACGGGAGCGAGAATACCCAAGGATAAAATTTCTGTATATCACGAGAGATATATTCCCGTTTCGGTCAATTCGGAAAGGACGGGCGTGCCGCTGGGTATGTATCCGGACGCATTGGTTCCTATGTCCGCCATAGTCAAATACGAAGAAAATAAAATCAAGGCGAACGAAAATCAGGGCGTGTATATAACGTTCGAAACGACGACGGATCAGGCGGTAGGTACTTATAAGGGTACGGTAACCCTGGATTTTGAGTCGTACAAAAAGAGCGTTCCCGTAACCGTGAACGTAGTAGACGTAACCGTAAGCGAAGAAACGCATTCAAGAAGTTGTTTCTTGACCCGTTGGCCGTTCGAACACGGCGAACTCGACACTTCGCAAGAAAAGGTCGACGCGTATAACGACGCGCTCATTAAATACCGTCTTGCGCCGGAGTACGTTATACTTGAACGCGATAGAACCGAAGAGTCAATAAACAGATACGTTGAAAAGTCATCGGAATATTTGATGGATCCCCGTCTTTCCTGCCTTAGTATTCCCTGCGGAACGAATAGTAACTACGGATACAACGCGATCGACGTGGACAATTTTGAAACGTATCTCTATAAGTACGTTGAAAAGAGTTACGAACTTAACTTTAATCTTTTAAGCAAACTTATATATTATAACGCGACGATCGACGAAGCGGTTTTGGTCGGTTTACCCGACGAGCAGATATCTTTGAACGCGCGACTCTTTAACCAAACGGTCAAAAAGGTTGCCGACGCGTTGGAAGCTGATACGAGTGTAACCTCGCCTTTAAAAGACGAGATAATAAATTCCATAAGAAATTTACCGCACGTTTGCACGTTCGCATACGAAGAACGCTTTGCGGATTACGACGGCGATTCGTATATCAATACGTTCTGCCCGCTCTACAATTCGATGGATACGGAAGAGCAACGCGCCTTATATCATCAAAGCGAAAAGCAACCGGAAATGTGGTGGTACGGTTGTAATAACCCGAGATATCCGTATACGAGTTATCACGTAGACATTGCCAACACCTTGCCGCCGCGTTTACTCGGTTGGATGCAGGCGGAATACGACATAGTGGGCAATCTTTACTGGGCGGTGAACTACTACGGAATACTCGACGATTATTTTGCAACGGACGCGCACCGTATCGCCGGCGTTGAAATGGAAGGTTTACTGTTCTATCCGGGCGGACAGTACGGTTTGGTAGAGCCGATAGGGAGTTTGCGCCTTGAAAGCATCCGCGACGGGCTTGAAGAATACGAAATAATGTATTCGCTGAAAGAAAAGTTCAAAGAATTGAATTTATCGTCCGACGAATTCATATCGACGCTAACCGCGAATCTTTACAGCGGCGCGAAAAACATCGCGACGGTAAGCGATTTCGAACAGACGAGAACGGCGCTGTTAGAAGCGTACGTCGCTTTATCGTCGCCCGCAAATCTTTGCATAATGGAATCAGAAGAATCAAACGGATCGGTAGTATCGAAAGTATATGCGAAAGCGGGTTGCACCGTAAAGAACGGCGGTCAGGAATTAACGGTAAAAGAAGCGTATGGCGAAGGTTATCTTTACACCATAGAAACGAGCCTGTTCAATTCGGACAGAAATTATCTCGATCTTTCTTGTACGCTTGACGGCGCGACGTATACGCTGAAACAATATTTAGGCGGAAGAGTTGAAGAATTGACGGCGGAAAAATTCGTTTCGAGTTTCAAGAGTGAAGGAACGGGATTCAGCGCGAAACTCGTTGACAGTCCTATTCCCGGCGACACGGGTAAAGTCGTTTGCTTGACCGTAGATGAAACCACAGAAGCCGACGACGTATATCAAATGGTCGGGTTTATAGATAAAACCTTTAATGAAAAGGTAAACGAAAATACGCAAAAAGCAGTCGTTACTTTCTATAATGCGGGAACGGAAGAGATCGAATTTTCGATTGCGGCTAAATATAAGAAGAATGCTCTGTATTTTTCTGTGGGAAGTTGCACGATAGGGGCAGGTGAAACCGTTTCGGTAGAATTGTCTTTCGCAAGCGCTTCGTGGGCGACGTCGGGCGCGTTGGAAAAACTGAGAATCCGTTTCGGCGACGAGATGGAACAGCCTGCGAAAACGGTGTACGTGAAAAATATTCTTATATACAATAAGTAAGGAGAAAGCACAATGAAAAAAATATTAAACGTTTTGCTTGCGGGTATACTCGGCATAAGCGCGATGGCGTTCGGCGTCGGTTGTCAGACCAAACCGCAAGCGGAAGAGCAAAGCGCGACGGGCAATGCAAACGAAGTGGTTGTGGCAAACTTCGAGCAATGGGCGCCTGACTTTCAACTTATAACCTTGCATAACTACTTCGGCAAGATATCGAGGAACGAAGACGCGAGATACGTTAAAAGCGGTAAATATTCCGCAAGGTTACAGCCGGTAGGCGGGGTTGTGTCAAAATCGCAGCCTGTGGCGGTAATTCCGTTGTCGTCGGCAGGGTTTGATTTTTCTTATAGCGATCTGACCGAGTATGAAGAAGTATACGCTTATATGTATAATGCGAGCGATAAGGCAGTAGACGTAACGATCGGTTTTTCGTCAGGCAGAAGCGCTAATGCAGTCTCCACGTTGGCAGGGGAAACGGTAACGTTGCCTGCGGGAGAGTGGAAGAGAGTAAGTTATCTTTTCGATATAGATATGGTAAGTCTTCAAGGTGACGTAACCGATATGGTGGGGATATACTTTATGTTTAACAATTCGGGCGTAATATATCCCGACGACGCGCCGAGCATCTATGTCGACGACTTGACGCTCGTGAAAGCGGCGACAAAACGCAATCCTACCGATGTTATCGTCCTTGATAAAACTCAGCCGGGCAACGCGAATTATATCAGCGAGTTGATCGATTTTGAAAAACCGTATCAAAAGTACGTTTTGTCGGCCGAAAGAAGCGGAACGGAAGAAGAAACCTTTTCGATGAGCATAGTAAACGCGAGCGATTATAACGTACAGGCGACTTCGGGTAAAAAAGTTTTAAGGATATTGAAACACGCCGGAGAGAGAGCCTCCACAGCGACTAACGTGGTTATTTTCCCGGAGACCATATTCAAAAAGTCGGGGATGCCGAATATCCCGGAGAGCGAGTGGGACAGCACGTATATTTGTTTCGATTATTGCTATACGACGGAAGGGGCGAGAATCGGCGGTCTTAGTTGGTGGGTTTTCACCGAAGGTATGCAGGACAGACTTCACCCGTATCATTTAGAGAATGGCGAGTGGAAATCCTGGACGCCGATATCGTACAACCCCAACACTGCGAACAGTTGGAAAACGTTCAAAATCAGTCTTTACGAGTTGGCAAAACCCAACGGCAAGGACAAGAAGGAATACGTACAGAAACCGGGCGGAATTTGGTTGCAGTTCAATATTACCACGCCGATAGACATAGAAATATTCCTGGATAATTTCCGTCTTGAAAAAGGCGAAAAATTAAATATAAATTAAGGAGGTAAAAAATGATAAGAAAACGTTTTGGCAGAGTCGTCGCATTGTTTTCGGTTATTTTGTGTATTATTGCGCCTTGCTTGTTTTCCGCGTGTAATAAAGGCGCCGACACCGATAACAAAACCGATAACAAAACGGTAGAACTCGTGGAGTTTAGCGATACGGAAGTGAAATGCGATCTAAACAAGGAATTTTCGTTTGCGTCTTATCTCGTAACGCTAGATAAAGACGGCAACAGATACGTCGGAACGGCGGCGGTAACGGACGGAGCAGGTAATTCCGTAGAAACAGCGTTCAATCGTTTCGAAGTATCTAAATTGCAAACGTATACGGTGGTTATTTCCGTAAAAATAGCCGAAAACGACGTGAGAACGAGAAGAATTTTCGTAATAGCGATAGACCCGTCGATGCCCGTAATCACTTTTTTAAGCGAACCTTATAGGGGCAAAGCCGGCGTCGAATACTCTCTGCCCGTTGTAAAGGCTGAAAAGAAAGGTGGTGAAGAACTGACCCCCGTAATGACCGTATTGTTGTTGACTGACGACGAAAACGGAATAGAGCAACAGATAAATGACGATAAGTTTACACCCGTATCGGGCGGAAGTTATCGCATAATCGTAACCGTAACCGACTCTAACGGCGTTACCGTAACGGAAACGCGAGATTTCACGGTAGACGAAGCGGAAAATTCCCCGAGAGATCCGGCAAGAGACGATATTTATTAAAATTATCGACAACTTGTAAATTTTACTTTAAATAAGGAGGATATTATTATGGGAATAAAAAAGAAACAATATATGTCGCCCGATATGAAATTGTTGCGATGGTCCGTTTTAACGAGTTCACCGCTTGACTCGGTTTTTGACCCCGGCAGAGACGACATATACGAACTGACGTGATGATCAAAACAAAAAAATAAAAAAATATTTTAGGAGGAATAATATGTGGGATAATTTTATAATTAAAGCAAAAAAACAGATTGCCGTGTTGTTTGTATTTGCCGTTGCGTTTTTAGCGTTAGCAGCGGTTGGATTACAGCAACAGACCGCGCAAGCCGACAACGTCGAGTTTCACCAGATAGGGGCTTCGATTCGTATGAGCGACGAGATCACCGGTATACGTTTTATCGCAACCATCAATAAGGTGGATGCAACTTCTGACTATTACGTTATGATAATACCCGCAAAGTGGGTAGAGACGTATCACCTTGGCGAAGAAGGAAAAGAAGATTATTACGACGTTTTGTATAAAGCGGGCAAGCGTTCCGAAATAGATGCGGAAGAAGGCGAAGCTATAACTATGCTTGTAATGCAATGTACGCCTACGCTTCAAGCGACCGGAGACTATGAGGGACTTTATCTTGTTCGCGGCTCCATCGTAAACGTTAAATACGCGAACAGCAACACGACGTTTTTCGGCGTTGCCTTTGAACAAAAAGCCGACAAGACCCGCGTTTATGCCGACAGACAAGACGAATATTCTTATAGGAATATAACTAACGTTGCAAGCGCGGCGCTTAACGACGAGAGCGGGAATTGGAAAGAATCCGAGATAACTACGTTGAAAAACTTGGTTAAGAAAGCGTATAACGTCGATAAAGGAAACGGAGAGAACGAGCAGGTAGACTTGCCGGATGTTTTGACGACGATGTCCGTTTATTCCGGTACGAATTTAGCGGTTCAGAACGGCTCTACTTATCAGGCGAGCGTAACAGGTCTTCCCGATATCGGTATTCGGGTCGGTTGGAGAATTGAAAGGCGCGGTAGCAACAAAGAAATGAATTCCACCATCGACGAAAACGGTAAAATCACCGTTTTAGATGAGAATATAATCTGCGACGGTTATGCGAAAGTTCTCGGTGAAGAGATACAGTTCACCGTCAATACCACGAAAGCAACCGCTACGGGCGTGCTTGAAGATTTTGCTTCATCCATTATGAGATATAATTTCGGACACGGCGGCGCAGTCAGCGACGGACAGATCCCATATACCGAATCTCTTGACGATATAGGCGGTGTTTCTGCTTCCGGAATCGCAGGCGTTTACGTTTCCAGATCTTCTGCCGTTCAAAACAAAGACGCTACGTTAAGATTTGCGTTGTCTAAGGAAGATTTGATTGCCGCCGTAAGCGAAGCGGAAACCGTAACCGTCAGAATGATGGTGGGTACGTATTATAGGAGCCAAGACATAGACGGAGACAAAGTGGTCGATCTTGTTGGAAGAAGTTATACAGGCGATAGCAACGAAAAGGGCTACGTTAAATTTGCCGGAAGAGACTTTGTCGTTCCGCACAACACTTGGGTAGACCTTACCGTTACTAAGGCGGAGTTCCTTAATTTCTTTGCAGGCGCAACCGAAGCGGAAAAATTAAACAATTTCGGCGATTTGGGTTCAAATGGCGGCACGGGTATCGCAAACTTTACCGTTTGCGAAGATTATAAAGTTACGGGATATACGAATTCCGCCGATTGCGAAATGCTGTTCGACGCGATTTATACCGACAAAGCGGAAGTCGCTCCGCTTACAAGTACCGCCGTTCGTATGAATATCAGTTTGAAAAACGGCGCGTATTCAGAGTCCAAAACCGATACCAACGACGTTACCGTAAACAACGTAGTAAGCGTAACGGAATATCAAAATTATTGGATCAATGCTAGATTTGGCTTTACTGCGGAAGAGTTGAGCAAGATAAATTATTTGTCTTTCAAAGTATTGGTCGAACCTTCTACAACCGCGACATCCTCTTACACCCTTCGCTTAACCAGGGGCGGCGGAAGCGCTGCAAGCGGACTTATTCAACAAAGCGTAACTTGCGGCGTATGGACGACGATCACGTATACGAAAGAACAACTTTGCTATAGGGGTTTGAACTTTGTGGGGTTGACCGACAGTACTTCTGCTGCCGACTGGCAATCTGCTATAGCGGACGCGACTCAGATGGCGGCTGCCTGGACGGCGTTCTGCAACACGTTCTCTTCTTCCGGTGATTTCAGTCAGGGCTTCCTGACCGGGCTGAACGCTTCTAATCCGCCGATAATCTATATCGCGGACGTGGCTGTCGGTTATAGTAATATCATTGTGAAAGACGGCGCGTTATTAGGGTCCAAAACCGATAATAACAACTTTACCGTAAACAACGTAGTAAGCGTAACGGAAAAGCAAAATAACTGGATTTCTGCGAAATTTGACTTAACTGCGGAAGAGTTGAGTTCGATAACTTCTTTGTCTTTCAAAGTATTGCTCGAACCTTCTAAATCCGCGACATCCTCTTATCCACTTCGCTTAACCAGGGGCGGCGGAAACGCTGCAAGCGGACTTGTTCAACAAAGCGTAACTTGCGGCGTATGGACGACGATCACGTATACGAAAGCCCAGCTTTCTTATAAATGTTTGTCTGCGGCTTCGAGTAGCGCTGCCGACTGGCAATCTGCTATGGCGGACGAGACTAAGATGGCGGCTGCCTGGACGGCGTTCTGCAACGCGTTCTCTTCTTCCGGTAATTTCAGTACGTCGTTCCTGACCGGGGTGAACCCTGATGATCCGCCGATAATCTACATCGCGGACGTAGTGTTCAATTACGATTAAGCGCGCGTTAAACTGAAATTTAAAATGTACAAGTAGAAGTTTTGGCAGTTTTTCTGTTATCGTTATAACTTAAAAACTGCCAAAATCATACTTCGCAAAATGCGTCGGAATTATAATCTTTATTATACAAGAATATACAAGCGTTAACATAACGTTAGTAATGGACAAATTTGCGGTAAATTGCGCCGCCGTCCGAAAATCGGACGGCGGCGCAAAGTTTTAACATATTTTTATTTTAAGATCTTCCGTTTTATTTTAAAATCTTCTGTCCGCCCATAAACGGCTGTAATACTTCGGGGATAGTAACAGTTCCGTCGGCGTTTTGATACTGTTCTATTATAGCGGGGAAAACGCGGCTTGTCGCGAGTCCCGACCCGTTAAGGGTGTGGACGAACGCCGTTTTGCCCGTTTTAGCGTCGCGGAACTTTGTGTTGTTTCTTCTTGCCTGATAGTCGTTTGCGTTTGATACGGAACTCACTTCTTTATATATGCCCATCGACGGGATATAAACTTCTATATCGTAAGTTCTCGCCATACTCGCCGAGCAGTCGCCCGCGGCTAATTTCGACAGTCTGAAATGTAAACCCAACTTATCCATTAAAGAACACGCTTTGTTTACAAGTTCGTCAAACGCCTCGCGGCTTTTGTCGGGGTGCGCGTACTGTACCATTTCCACCTTATTGAACTGATGCCCGCGTATCATGCCGCGTTCTTCCGCGCGGTAAGAGCCCGCTTCTTTGCGGTAACAGGGGGTATAAGCAAAAAATTTCATCGGCAAGCGGCTTTCGTCTATTATCTCGCCCGCGTACATGTTTACGAGCGCGGTTTCCGCCGTCGGAAGCATAAAGCGGTTTTTCTTGCGATCTTCGTCGCAATCAAGCCAGTACACTTCGTCGGAAAACTTGGGGAATTGCCCCGCGCCGAAACCGCAGTTATATCCTAATTGATGCGGCGGCAAAATAAATTCGTAGCCGTCTTTTAAGTGTTCGGAAATAAAGAAATTAAGTAGCGCCCACTCTAATCTTGCGCCGTCCCCGCGGTACAGCCAGAAGCCGCCGCCCGATAACTTTGTTCCGCGCGCGTAATCGATAAGTCCTAATTTAGTGCAGATATCGACGTGGTTTTGCGCTTTAAAGTTAAATTCGGGCATTTTTCCGTAAACTTTAACTACCGCGTTATTTTCTTTTTCGCCCGCCAAAAGGTCTTCGTCGGGGATATTAGGCATCACGGCGAGCATATCGAAAACCTGTGTTTCGAGCGCTTTCGCTTTTTCGTCGAGTTCGGCAATAGTGTCGCCCAAAGCGCGCATTTTAGCGAAAATTTCGTCCACGGGCTTGCCCGCTTTTTTGAGCGCGGGGATTTCCGCAGAAACTTTATTGCGCTCCGCCTTATAACTTTCTACTTCCGCGATTATCGCGCGGCGCTCTCCGTCGGCTTTTAATATGGTGTCGAAGTCGGCTTTGTAGCCCTTTCTTGCCAAAAGTTCGGTAATGTGTGCTTTGTCTTCCTGAATTCTCTTTAAATCGAGCATTATTTTACTCCGTAAGCAATTTATAAAAGTTTTATTTACTAATATTATAACGCAAAACCCAACAAAATCAATGATTTTGCGGCTATATTGCGCTTTTATAGCGGAAAATTTTGTACGGAAAATAAAATTTCGGTAAAAAATCCTGCGCATTTGTCCTTTTATGGTTGCAAAAACGAACTTGTTGGTGATAGAATAATACTGTATAACTATGCGCGCTTGTTCGCGCATAGCCCGCCCCCGAACGCCTTTCGGGAAATCTACGGGCATAAGGTAAACGTAAAATGTTCTTTAAAAGATTACGCGCGGATATTAACGCCGCCAAGAAAAACGACCCCGCGGCGCGGAATAAGTTCGAGATATGGCTCACTTATTCCGGAGTTCACGCGCTTTCTTGGCACAGAGTGGCGCACTTTTTCTATAAAATCAAACTTAAACTTTTAGCGCGGATGATAAGTCAGACGGCGCGCTTTTTCACGGGGATAGAAATTCACCCCGCGGCGAAGATTGCGGGCGGCGTGTTTATCGACCACGGCGCGGGCGTCGTTATCGGCGAAACCGCCGTTGTGGAAGAAGGCGTAGTCATTTATCAGGGCGCTACGCTCGGCGGAACGGGTAAGGAAAAGGGTAAAAGACACCCGACCGTCAAAAGGGGCGCGATAATTTCGGCGGGCGCAAGAGTGCTCGGCGGGTTTACCGTCGGCGAATACGCCAAAATCGGCGCTAACGCCGTGGTGCTTCGCGAAGTGCCGCCTTACGCGACGGTTGTCGGCGTGCCCGCGCACGTCGTAAGAATCAACGGCGAAAAACCCGTCGATTTAGAGCAGGAAAAGTGCGACCCATTACAGGAAGAACTCTGCAATCTTCAAGGCAAGGTCTACGAACTTCAAAAGCAAATCGACGAATTGAAAACGGAACTCAAAAAAGACGGCAAGGACAAAAAATAATGGCAGTTAAAATTTTCAACACGCTTTCGGGCAAGAAGGAAGAATTTATTCCGATATCGGGCAATAACGTCAATATGTACGCCTGCGGCATCACCGTTTCGGGCGAAGCGCATATCGGGCACGCGTATCAGGCGCTCATCTACGACATTATAAGAAAATATCTCGAAAAGCGCGGATATAAAGTAAAGTATGCGAGAAATTATACCGACGTTGACGATAAAATAATAGCGAAGTCTAACGAAACGGGTATTCCCGCCGACAAGTACGCGGAGAGTATGATAGAAAAAATCGACGCCGAAATGAAACGGTTAAGCGTAGACGAACCTTCGGTGTGGATAAAGGCAACCGAGAGCATTGACGATATAATAACGTTTATCTCTAAACTTATCGAAAAGGGTTACGCTTATCCCACGGAAAAGGGCGACGTATACTTTTCGGTGGAAAAATTCCCGTCGTACGGCAATCTTTCGCACAGAAATCTCGACGACGCGATAAGCGGCGTCAGGGTCGATAACGACGAAATGAAAAACAATCCGCTCGACTTCGCGCTGTGGAAATCGGCAAAGGAAGGCGAACCGTTCTGGCAGTCGCCCTGGGGAAAGGGCAGACCCGGCTGGCATATAGAATGTTCCGCAATGAACTATAAAACTTTCGGTGAAAGGATAGATATCCACGGCGGCGGCAGAGACCTTATTTTCCCGCACCACGAAAACGAAATCGCGCAGACCGAAGCCTTAACGGGCAAACAGTTCGTTAAATACTGGATACACAACGGACTTATAAAAGTCAACGGGCAAAAAATGAGCAAGTCTTTGGGTAACAGCCTGCTCTTAAAAGACCTTTTAGATAAATATTCGCCCGAAACCATAAAGTTCGCGCTTTTATCCACCAACTATCGCGGCGATATAAACGTTACCGACGCGCTTTTCCCCGAAGCCGAAAAGCATATGTCGGATTTTTACTCGGTCATTAAAGCGGCAAAGGACGCCGGAATAGAATTTGCGGGCGAAAACAAGGCGATAGACGACGGGTTTAACGCCGCGATGGACGACGATTTTAACACCGCGCTCGCGCTTTCCGCGCTTTTCGGTTTATTTAAAAACATAAAGGCAAAAATCGCGGCGGGGGATAAATCCGTCGGCGCGGATATCAATCAGATTATAAACACGTATTCGCTTTTGGGGCTGTTTAAAACAGGCGCTGACGAGTTTTTAAATAGCGTCGGTGTTAAGGCGGCGGAAGAAATTCCCGCGGAAGTTTCCGCTCTTGCGGACGAAAGACAGGCTTACCGCAAAGAGAAAAACTGGGCAAAGTCCGACGAACTCCGCGATAAAATAGCCGCTTTGGGCTACGAGATAAAAGACGGAAAAGACGGATACACTATAACGAAAAAATAAATTCAAATCATAATAATAAAGGCGAAAAAATGATAACATCTAAACAGTTACGCGACAAATGGATCAAATTTTACGAAAGCAAGGGGCATCTAAATATCGGCGCGGTCAGTTTAATCGGCGACGGTACTACGGGCGTTATGTTCAACGTGGCGGGTATGCAACCTTTAATGCCGTACCTTTTAGGCAAACCGCATCCGTCGGGTAAAACCCGTCTTTGCAACGTTCAGGGCTGCGTGAGAACGGTGGATATCGAATCCGTCGGCGACGCGACGCACTTTACGTTTTTTGAAATGATGGGCAACTGGTCGCTCGGCGATTACTTCAAAAAAGAAAAAACGGCGTGGACTTTCGAACTTTTGACCGAAGAGTTCGGGTTCGATAAGGACAAAATTTGTTCCACCGTGTTTGAAGGGAACGACAAAGCCCCGCGCGATACCGAAACCGCGGAACTCTTAAAATCGCTCGGCATCAAAGAAGAAAACATTTTTTATCTTCCGAAAAAAGACAACTGGTGGGAATTAGAAGGCACCGTCGGCACGCCTTGCGGCCCCGATAACGAGTGGTTTTACCCCAAAGACGGCAAGGCGGGCTCAAAGGACTTTTTAACGGGAAACCGTTTTGTCGAAATCGGAAACGACGTCTATATGCAATACAAAAAGACGGCGACAGGCTACGAAGAACTCTCGAATAAAAACGTGGACACGGGTTTCGGGCTCGACAGGCTTCTGCTCTTTTTAAACGGGCTGGACGACGGGTATAAAACCGACTTGTTTATCGGCGCGATAAAATATCTCGAAAAAGTTTCGGGAAAGAGTTACGACGGCGACGAAAAAGCGAAAAAGGCTATGCGTATTATCGCCGATCATACCCGTACCGCGGTTATGCTTATCGGCGACGTAAACGGTATACTTCCGTCGAATACGGGCGCGGGCTATATTTTGAGAAGACTTTTGCGCCGCGCTATAAGATATTGCAGAGATTTAAATATCGACGCCGCCGAAATGATAGGCGTTGCCAAATCGTTTATCGAAGACGTTTACGGCGACGCTTACCCGCTGTTAATAGAAAAGGAAACCTATATCTTAAACGAGATAGACAAGGAAACCAAAAAGTTTCAGGCAACGCTTGCCGCGGGCATAAAGGAATTCGACAAATGCATTACGGGGATAGAGCGTAAAAACGCGTTTATGAAAGAGAAAGACCCCGCGTTTGTTCCCGAAACGGAAATTTCGGGTAAACAGGCTTTCAGACTTTACGACACGTTCGGATTTCCGCTCGAACTCACGAAAGAACTCGCCGCGGAAAAGGGGCTTACCGTAGACGAAAAGGGTTTTGACGACGCCTTCAAAGCGCATCAGGAAATAAGCAAGGCGCAGACGGGGTCGGCAAAAGGCGGGCTTACGGAAAGAACGGAAATGACTACCCGTTACCATACCGCAACGCATATTATGCTTGCGGGACTTAGAAAAATGTTCGGGGATAAAACCGAACAGAAAGGCTCTAATATCAACGAAGAGCGTATGCGTTTCGATTTTAACTGCGACCATAAACTTACGGACGAAGAACTTAAAACGCTCGAAAAATTCGTAAACGACGCGATAGCGAAAAAAATAGACGTGGTGCGCAGCGAATTGCCGTACAATAAAGCGGTGGCGGAAGGCGCTTACGGCGTGTTCAGTCCGAAGTCGCAGGACGAAATAGTTTCCGTATACACGATAGGCGACGTGGATAAGCAAATTTGCGGCGGACCGCACGTAAACAACACCGAAGAACTCGGCGTGTTTAAAATCACCAAAGAAGAAAGTTCTTCGGCGGGCGTAAGAAGAATAAAAGCAATTTTGAAATAACGGCGAAATAGAACCGTATCATATATAATGTACTCTATAATGTACTCGG
>CAJOMT010000004.1 GCA_905235815.1 uncultured Clostridia bacterium | reverse complement strand
TTGTCTTTCAGAACGGTGGCAACGGTGTAAGATATCAAGGTCAAGGACCCACTAACATTCATAGTACCCCCGGAAACGGTGGTGATGCAGGTTCAGGCGGCAATGGCGGTAAAGGCGGTAATACAGGAATCACTACTTCTGTCTTAGGTAACAACGGCTCTAAAGGCGGAAGCGGAGGAGCTGCCGGTAGCGCAGGAACAGCAGGATCTTCAGGTTATTTCTGTTGGCAACCTTGGATAGGCAAATTGCAGGAATGGTGGGGGAATTCAGGTGCTACGGGAAGCCCTGGAACAAAAGGCTCTGATGGTGTTTAATTGTTTTAATGCCATCATTGAAAAACTATTTTCACTACAATATGCATGATTAATTCTGATTATAAATAATAAATTTTATCAAATGAAGTATCAATAAAATGAAGAAAGCCGAGGGGTTTTAACCGCAAAGATAACTTCCCTTGGCTTACAAACTGAATAACATGATAAAAGCCAAGAGTTGTTTTTAACCCTTGGCTTTGATTTTTATGGTAAATCACGTTAAAAACTTATTTTTTCGTTTGAATCGCTCTTTAAAGTAGGGGAGCGATTTTTTGTGGCTGTCTTTTGGAAGTCTCTCGAAAGTTATTTTAATAAAGTTGAAAACACAGACCCCAAAACGCCGTTTTTTTGACCATTTTATATTGCCGCAAAATTTATAATCATGAAACAGATATATTAGCCCTATTTGAAAAAATTATTAAGGAAATTCCCGGTCAAATCGAAAATAGAAATAGTACATATTGGGTTTCCAATCCTGTTAACATCAGCGAGAATTTTGCAGACAAATGGAGAACCGATAAAAAGAAACAGGAGGCTTTTTTCGACTGGGTTAAAAAAGTTAACGCTGATTATACAAAATTAATGAAATGCCAAACCAGCGAAGAATTGCTTGCCTGTCTGTATTCAATGTTTGGTTAAAAAATTGTAGATATAACGAATAATAGCCTTGGTGGCTATAGGGCTATCGTTCCAAAAATATTAAAAGAAAGTCCCGAAATTATATCTCCAGACGTGACTAAGGCTCTTTCCGTTTCCCATAGACAAAAAGCTCCTTGGAAATTAACACCATGGAATATCGTGCAAATAGAGACATTAGTTAAAAGTCAATATTTAACTAGAAAGACACAAAGCGGAGAGCCTCTTGATAAAGGATTAAAGCTAACATTCAAGGCTATTCACGGGATTCAAGCACCTTATACTGTAAAATGGCAAATTACAAATACTGGTTATGAAGCGCAAATAAGCGATAGCCTACGCGGTGGTTTTTATGATTGTGATTCAGGATGCTCAAATACACGATGCTTCAATACTTGCAAAAAAGTACGGGCGTTTTCAATCAAGACGGTATGCTGTCAAAAGAACAAGTCAAGGAAATCAAGCACCGCGCCCGCGATGGTGAGAAGAACTTGTGGCACGGGTTTATCTCGTTTAACGAGGAAGATTCTCGCCTTATCGACACGCCCGAAAAGTGTATTGCGCTCGTCAAGAAAACGTTCAATCAGTTTTTCAAAGACGCGGGTTTCGAGCCCGACAATATGGACCTTATTTGCGCCTTGCATCTTGACCGACCGAAACACTTGCATATCCATTACGTTTTCTTCGAGAAAGAACCGAAAGTCAAGAACAAACGCGCCGCCGGCTATATCTATCGCAAGAAAGGTAAAATACCGTTCGAAGCAATCGAAAAGATGACAGAACGCTTGAATGCCTATACCATTGACGACGAGTTAGATAAACGCCGAGACGCCGTTATAGACGCCTTGCAGAAAGACTCCGCTTACAGCCAAGCGCATATCAATGATTGCGTTCGTAAATGGATGCGTGAGCTTGCCGACGAACTGCCAACGGATAAACCCCTTTGGTATGCAAGCAAGGAAATGGCAAAGCACCTCCCCACCATAGACCTGATTGCCGAATGTCTGATAGACAGCAATCCCAAAGCAATGCAAGAGGACGAGGCTTTCCGAAAGGAGGTGAAAGACAAGAAAGAATGTCTGCAAGATAAAATGGGCGGTTGGTACAACGAACACGCCGAGAAGGAACTTCATCTCGTTCAGAACCTTGAGGGCTATACGGAAGTCGGAAACGGTATCAAACAATTACATACCATTGAAGCGGTCGAGTGGGACTACAAACGCCGACTCGGAAATATTGAACTTCGGCACGTTCGGGAAATACAAAAGGAAACGTTCAAGAGAAACCCGAAGCGGAAGTACAAGACGAACGACAAGACGCTGAAACGCAGTTTGACTATCTCGGCGCGAAAAATAAGAGGCATAACCGACGGGCTGTTTTCTTCGGTTGTAGATCTGCTTATCCCCGAATCGGAGTTATGTCGCAATCGCTTACAGGAGATTGAACAAGAAATGGAAGAACAGAAACAAGAGGAGGAGAAGCAAAATGGACAAGATGACGTAAGTCGTTCCAAGTATCAATGGAGCAAATAAAAGTATCGCCATATCTCGTAAAAATATTAAGTCGTATTTATACGAATAATATCTTGACAACGGACTTTGAATTGAGTATAATACAAGTATCGTATATATACGAAACTATATTTACAAGGAGAGGTCGGTTATGGCAAAGAAAAAAGAAACGAAAGACAAGAGATATGAGGACAAGCACAAAGAACAAAGGAAAGCCAAAAGTATGGTCTGGGGAACGAGCGTTGATAGGAAGTTAGCGGAAGAAATCAACGAGTTTCTGAAAAAATACGGATATACGAAGGTCCAACTGATACAAGCCGGTTACGACGCATTATTTGAGAAAACGGCGCACAGAGACGTGAAATAAATCAGTTTGAGGAGAATCGTAAAGGGTTATATGGCGCTTATAAAGAAAGTTTCCTGAAAAAAACTGAATAATAACTGCAACTGAATCATCCGACTATGGGACCAAACAAGCGAAAGACTCATTGTCCGCGTAATATGCGCGACGAGCCACTTACTTGCAACACCTGAAACTGTCGGAAATACCGACAAGGAGATTTATTTGTGATATGACGTTCAGTCATTTAGTGAGAGTACATAGTAACTACACAAAATTAAAAAGATAAGGGGTATTGAATACAAGACAGAGAGTAGAACAAGAAATTATTAACGGTGCGGTATATACCGTTATCGTGGAAGAAAAAGAAAACGCAACAGACACGCCGCTTGACATTATGCGCCGCTTGATAGAGCGAAACGCATATAAGAGTTACGGCGAAATCGGACGAACTTGCTGTTTGCAAACTGACGGAGGTAAAAAGATATGTTAGAAATGCAAACGGCTACAAAAATAAAGAAAAACAAAACGAACGGAGGCGATTTGGTAACCGCGTTATACTGCCGCTTAAGCCGTGACGACGACCTCGACGGCGATAGCAACAGTATAACCCATCAAAAGCAAATTCTCGGAGATTATGCCAAAAAATATGGATTCCGTAATTGTCGCTATTACGTGGACGACGGCTATTCGGGTACGAACTTTGAAAGACCTGACTTTCAACGCATGCTTGCGGATATAGAAGGCGGCGAAGTCGGAACGGTCATTGTAAAGGATATGTCCCGTTTCGGCAGGAACTATATTATGGTCGGTTATTACACGGAGATACTGTTTCCGAATAAGAAAGTAAGGTTTATTGCCGTCAACGACCAAGTGGACAGCGATTGCGAAGCCGACAACGAGTTTACGCCTTTTCGAAATATCATCAACGAATGGTATGCAAAGGACACGTCGAAGAAAGTCCGTGCGGTTATAAAGGCAAAGGGCATGGCGGGTAAGCATCTGAGCGCGGTTCCGCCATACGGCTACAGAAAGGATCCGAACGATAAAACGAAGTGGATAATCGACGAGGAAGCGGCAGAGGTAGTAAAAGAGATTTTCAGACTGTTTGTTGACGGGGTCGGCTCGAAAGAGATTGCGAAACTTTTAACGGAAAAAGGCGTAGATACTCCGATGATTCATTTTCAGAAGATGGGCTTGCCGGTCAGAACGCGAAGCGAATGTCCGACCAATTGGAGTGCGGCTAGATTTACCAGATACTCGGCAAAATCGACTATACCGGTTGTACCGCCAATTTCAAGACGAAAAAGCCGTCGTACAAGTCCAAAGAGCAAGTTTTTTTACCGCAGGAACAATGGGTTATCTTCGAGAATACGCAGGAGACAATTATCGATAAAGACACCTTTGAACTGGTGCAAAAGATGAGAGATAAATGTCGGCGCGTTAAACCTATAAAAGCGGAAGAAACGAGACCCGTCAAGCACCATATACCGAATAAGTTTATCGGCAAAGTGTTCTGCGCGGACTGCGGAGCGAGGATGGTGGTTCATCACAGTACGCACGGTAGCGATTTCAGTTCATTGTATTGCACAACATTCCGCAAAAAAGGGAAAGAAATGTGTACGCCGCACCGAATACGGCTCGACGCATTAGAGCAAATCGTCCTGAATGATTTACGTAGAGTAAGCGCTTATGTCAATAAGCACGAACAAGAATTCATCGAAAACTATCTGAACTGTTCGCAAAAAGAAAAGTTGAGGTTGACGGCGCAAGCAAAGTCGGAACTTTCAAGAGCCTATACCCGAAAGGGAGAAATAGACTCGGTAATACGGAAGCTGTACGAAGACTGTGCGCTCGGGCGAATTACGCAAGAACGATATGACTCGCTTTCCGCTTCATACGAACAAGAACAGGAAAAACTGAAAGTCCGAATTACTCAGCTGGAAGAAAGTATTAACTCGGTAGCGCAAGACAATGAAAATCTCGAAAACTTTATAAAAATGATGCACTATTACATCGACGTGGAAGAATTGACGCCCGAAATTCTGCATTCTTTTATAGATCGGATAGAGATAGGCGAGAAGGTAAGGTACAGCAGAAAAGGCGGACAGACCGTAAAGATCATCTACAATTTTGTCGGCGCGATAGACTTGCCGCGAGAGTAAAGAAAAAGACACTGCGGGTAGGTTAAAAACAGCCTACCCGAAAGTGTCCCCGCGAACATCTTACGAGGTAAATGAAATAGCAACAAAATGCTTTTTCGGTTTTTAACGAAGTGGGAAACCCACTATATTTTGTCAATATATACTTAACTTGCAATTATTGTTTATAATTCAATGTTTAGTCAATTTGTTCGCAATAATAAGAATAGTCGATTCCTTTCATAAAGGTTTCGCGATTGTCTATATCGTCTGTCAATGCGCTTTTGATAAGTCTATAAAGTGTGTAAGTTGGGGAAAAAGGACTTACACACTTTTCTTGACATTCCCGCCTAATCTCTATTTTTAAAAAAATTCTTCTTCAAGCATTGCACATAATGCATGGTATATAGGTAGATGCAATTCTTGCACTTTATATGTCTCTATTTCCGGCGCTTTTATCGTTATGTCGGAGAGTTTTGACAATCTGCTTTCCTTTGCTCCGGTTAATGCTATTGTTTTCATTCCCATAACATTTGCAAGCGTCGTTGCCAACACACAATTTTCACTGTTTCCGGATGTCGAAATAGCAATCAAAACGTCTCCTTTATCTGCTAATCCATATAATTGTTGTGCAAATACAACACTCGGTTCTCTATCATTTGAAAATGCTGTTGATAAAGATAAATGCGATGTTAATGATATTGCTCTTAAACAGCCTTCTAATGTATTTTTTAATTTTGCTCCATCAACACCGTATTCGTCCAGCTTATCATAAACTTCTTGTTTTATTGCTCTCTTTTTCTTGAATGATTTTAATAGTTCTCCAACAATATGTTCGCTATCGCTGGCACTCCCGCCATTTCCGCATATTAAAACCTTCTTATTGTTTCTATATGCTTCTTCTAAAATAATATAGGCTTTTTCTATATCATTTTTAACATTATATAGTTGCGGATATCTTTTTATTAACTCTTTTAATATTTCTCTTGTCGTTTCTTTCATACTAAAAATCGCCCTTCGCTATTGATAACGCTGCAATATCGCCTATATTTTCTTTTAGCCCTGCCGGCAAAACTTTACACACGCCTAAACTAAATGATAAACACTCCTTCTCCATTATTTTTTTCGCTTGCGGGTAAAGTAAATCATTTGCTCTCATATATATTCCGCCTATAACGATTCTTTCAGGGTTTAGTAAATCTATCAGCATACTTAAAGTTCTTCCAAGCATCTCTCCGCTTTTCTTGAATACTGCCTTGCAAAAATTATTATCTTTTCTTGCATATTCAGAAATTGTCTTTGCGGAAATATTATCTTCACCGACGATATTTGAAAATTCAATATAACTATTATGCAAGGATTTTTGTTTACTCATTATCTTAGCAAGTCTTACTATTCCGGAGCCACTGCAATATCCTTCGCATGAACCCTCTTTACGGTATCCTTCAGGGCCGCTTTTTGTCAATCTGACATGACCTATTTCTCCGGCATTATCATTTGTACCGGAATATAGTTTGCCATCTATTATAAGCCCTGCACCAAATCCTGTTCCAAAGGTTAAAAAAATCATATTTGAAGAACCTTTTCCTGCCCCAAATTCCCACTCTGCAACAGCGCAAGCATTTGCATCATTTTGAATAAAAGTTTTTATATTATACTTATTCTCAAAATATTTTACTATCTCTATATTGTCCCAAAGCGGCAAACTTGGCGGTGACATTATTATACCTTTTTTGCTATCTAACGGTCCACCGCAACTTACTCCTATGCCTTGCAAGTCCTTATCTAAATATTTCTCAATAAAAATTGAAAACTTTTCCAAAATAACATAAGGATTTTGATTCGCTGTTAAAAAATACTCTTTATCGAGTATTTCTATATTGTCGTTTTCAATTATTCCCAAGGAGGAAGCGCACTTTGTTCCGCCTATATCTAATCCTATATAATACATTGTTTAGCAGAAAATATAAATTTTATTTTTCCCTTCTGTTATTTTGATGATTTTAAGGCTGGTTTTAGTCTTCGATCAACTTAGCAACAATCATTTGCGCATAGGCCCTGCAGAAGAAATCGTTAGGATGAGAGATTCCGCTGGCTATTATATCATAAAAACTCTTTCTTTGTAAAATCCAATTATAGAAAGAAGTTAATTCTACGCAAACCGCATCATCATATTCTTCGCAAAGGTCAATATATGCTTGTTCATAATCGGCTTGATTATTCGCAAAATTTCTTACCATACTTTCAGATTCACTTGTCTTTGCATCAGTATTCGGAATAAATGAAGAAATTAAGATAACAGCGCAATCCGGATTAACTTTTTTAATTCTGTTGATCATAATTCTCATATTTGTTAAAACGGATTGAGGACTTGCCGAGAATGTTCCGTCGTTACAGCCAAAGTTTAATACAAAACAATCCGGAACAATATTTCCTATTTGTTGATTCCATCTTTCAACACCGGTAGAACTTAACCAACCGCCAACGGCTTTGTTGTACGAAGTGATCGTCGTTTCACCCGTATATCCATAATGTGCATATAATTCACTTGTAACAAGCTCGGAAAATTTTGGCATATTAGGTTCGGTATTTCTATAACCACTGGCATTACAGCCTTCCATAATACTATCGCCATAGAATAGCATTGTGACGTTTTCTTTATTCTTCAATTTATTTACAAAACCATCCATCTTGCTTGAATACGATTGTTCGGGCCCATTATATTTTTCCGTTCTGATATATGTTACGCACACAGTCTTATCAATAAAATAATTAAATTCATTGTATGCAACATACTTATCAGGATGACTTATTGATCTGAAAGCAGCATTGCTGTCAAAAGGAACGTCTAAATAATAATAGTCAAAATTTGATGTGGGAATGGCCGAGCCCGTTAACCACTTAATACCGGATTCTGTCATTTCATAATCCGTTCCTTCAACATATAAAGTCCTTAAATCATAACTTCTGACTTCCAAAATTTTAGCCGGATTATACATTAGTTTTTTATCGGCAACACTTCCGTCTTCCTCATAAAACGCTACTGTTTCATTGTATATAATTTGACTTTTCCAGTATGGTTCCATATACTTTGAAACACTGAAACTGTCGCATTTTAACTTTGATTTCGAATAACTGGAAAGTATTTCATCAACCGTTAACATTGCTTCTTCCTCTTGATTTTCATTGTTACTATCTTCTTTTTGTCCGCAAGCAACAAACGTCAGGCACAGCAACACGCTGATAACAAAACATAAAAATTTCTTCATGTTTATTCCTCCTCTTAATTTATTTCTCCGCTTATAGAGTAACAATGCAACTTGATACCTGAAGGTTTGAATTATAAATTATATCGATGTAATAATATTTTGCTCCTTCGGGAATTTCTAAGTCGTAAGTTGTTTTTCCTATTTCGTAATCAACTCTCTTGCTTTCCCAAACGGCTGATTTATTGGTTCTGAATGAACTTGTGTAAACTATCTTGACAGACTCCACAATAACATCTTCCGGCGCGTAGATCGTAACGGAAGGATCATCTTTTGTCGGACCGGAAACTATTTCCACAAATTCATTGCTCATACCGCATATATATTTTGCAAAGAAAGGAATATTTGGTTCGTAAGCGCCTTCTACTTGTCCGTGATTAAAATTCTTCTTATAAACCGCATAACCCTTTGAAGCGTATGCGCAACGGCTTGAAGCATCCATAGAGAAAGCAAAGTCTCTCGTGCCATTTACAAAAAACATTTTGCAGTTCGTATTTTCTAACGGCTTTGTTGTATCCCATAATTCAATCGATGCGCTATCCTGATAAATTGTTGCAAAACCGGCACAAGAATTGTTTAAGGAAGTTGAACCGTAAACAGGAACAGCAAAAGTAAGCCTGTCGTCGTATCCGGTAACAACAGATGTTATCATACCGCCCCAAGAAACGCCCGTAATACCTATTTTCTGAGTATCCACACACTCAAATGAAGATATCAGCGATGTAGCAACAATTACCGATGATGTAGCGTGATAATACCAGTTATCCTCTAAAGGAACATTACTTTTAGCTATACCGGTATTTGTCGGACCGTTAGTATATATTTCATCTTCTTTATATCTGTTCTGTTCGATATGGACATTGTTATAGTTACTTACGCCGTTTATAGGTTCGGCGCCTTCCGTATCCATGGAAATAGCGGCAAACCCCAAATCGTTCCAATATTTTACCCAGTCAGGGCAAGCGGTTCCGAGTCCGCCGTGAACCAATACGATTGCCGGTACTTTGTTATCCTTTGAAGCGCCTTCCGGGAAACCGATATATGCGGCGATTTTTGTTTGTTTGCCTTTATATTTTATCGGTGAAGTATAAAATATTCCCTTTACGCTGCTTACATCAACATTGTGCGCTGTACCGAAGTCCAAATCGGGGCAGTATTCGAATTCAGGTGTTTCCCATAATTCATCAGGAAAATCTACCCCGTCTGAATAACGCTTTCCGTCCATCTTTATTTCTCTTTCCTTAAATACATATCCAATACTTTGTTCTTCGTTATCTTCATTGTTATTATTCTTTTGTCCGCAAGCAACAAACGTCAAGCACAACAACACACTGATAACTAAACATAATACCTTTTTCATTATTTTACTTCCTATATATTAATTTTCACTTAAATTATTTTCAATTAACCTGTTTTCGATCAATCTGAAAGTCTTAACTTCGTATGCGCCGAATTTTATTGATTCATTTATGCCGCATAGAGCAATTTTGACTTGTGTTTCCACAGATTTATCCAATGGATTAAACAATCTGATTAAATAGCCTTGTTTTGACTTTTTGAATGCGACCAAGTCGATATCTTCATTGCTTAATTCAATTACCGAATCGCTTTCGCCTTTTCCGTTAGGGAAGAAAGACATTGTAACCGCCGGTTGATTAAATTCGGTAGCAAGAGTATTGACCTTTTCGCTGTTTTCGTTAAAGCACAACGAGAAGGAAAATTCTCTTTCACCTAAATCCATTCTATCGGTATATCTGTCTTGTTTTAATATATCTCTATCATTGATGGGATGTCCCGTAAAAGCAGGAGTGCGAAGTAGCGTCAGTAACAATTCGTTATTTTCACAACTTCCGCCGTATGTGCCTTTATTCATAACATATAAACTTTCTTTTCCTACTATTCCGCACCAGTTTTGGAAAACGGCTTCCCCGCCGTTCATCCTTAATTTTTCTTTACCGAACACTTGTTGACCGATAAAGTCGCCGTCAAAATTATAAGGTATTCTGAGTTTCAAACATTTATCCTTTTCCATAAAGAACACTTTAATATTGACATCGAGTCTGTTCATGTCTTTATATAAGAAATAAGTTTCTATGAGTTTTGACTGTTTATATCCTAAAACACATTCAACAACCGTTCTTACTTCTCCGTCTTCGATAATTCTTATAGATGGGATAATATTTTTTACGCCGGAAAATTCAGAACCTACGTCCTCGGAAAGCAACTTGAAATCCCCGATAAAATTCCCAAGTCTTTCATCTTGGAAAGGACGCATTGCCCAAGCGTCCTCGGTATCTGAAAATACAGCCGGAACAAACGCGTTTCCTTTTATTAAGTTCTTATTATTTATAAATAAGCCGTTTATAAAGCCTTCCTTTTTATCAAAAGAAACAGTATATTTACCCATATCCAACTTATCCGGAATAGGTCTGTCTTTGCTTGGAATAGGAACGACTTTAGGTTTACACTCAAACAAATTCATAGAAGCAGGTTTTAACTTTGCCCTGAATACAACGTGTTTACGCCAATCAAGATTTAAGTTACACTTTTCTTTTTCTATTTGGCTCGGAACTCTTTCACCGTTGCAGTAAACTTCCATTTCTGTAAATGTATCGTTCCAGTTTTGGTCAGCCATATTAAATTCACAATCTATAACATCATCCGTCGTGTACGGATGCGGATTATACACGAGTACGGGATAATTACCATTTGCTTTATACCCTATTTGAGTTGATAGGGCAAAAAATGCTCTCATCCTCAATTTTGAGAGTATTTCCATTCCATGATCGGCAATTTTCAGAGCTTTATCTTGCACGGGTTTTATTCCGGAACCCGGCAAAATATCATGGAATTGCAAGAAAATCATATCTTTTTCAACTTGCGCTAATTCTTCCGGATATTCCATTAAGCCCTTCAATGTTGCGCAGGAACACATTTTTTCAACTTTAAACAATTCGTTTTCTATACTTCGATAAGCCTGTTTGACTAATATTTGGGACGTGTAACAACCCGTATTGACAGGATTCAGCGATACATTGACAGTTTCATTCGACTTAGAAATTTCGTTAAAATATTCATCCGGATAAGAATGTTTGATTTTAATATTTTCTTTTTCCTTTTCCTTGATCAATTTATCAATATCGTCCAGGTCTTTTCTTGATGGTCCGCCACCGTGGTTACCCACACCCCATAAAATAAACAACGGGTTATCCTTTCTCTCATCTAAAAGATAGCGAATTTTATCTTCCGCTCTACCTAACGGACTGTTATACAATTCAAAATGCCTTCTTACATAAACTTCCGAACCGTCATATCCTACCCACTTGAATTCATCGGGTAAAGATATTGCATTTAGCCATGTCGGCCTGCAAATCAGATAGTTTTTATATCCGCACTTATTCAAAACCTGAACAAGTCCTCTATTATGACCAAATGAGTCAAAATTAACGGCGGTTTCCGGTTTTACACCAAACTTTTCCATAAAATACGCGTTTCCGTAGTTGATTTGTCTTACAAAACCCTCACCGCTTGGCATATTACAATCCGGCTGTAAATACCAGCCGCCGATTATCTTCCATTTTCCGAGTTTTACCAACTCTTTTATTTCCTCAAAAAGGCTTGGCTCGTATTCTTCGACCCATTGATACAATAATGCTTCATTATGATTAAAAATAAAAGCATCAAATTCTCTGCATAATTTTGCCGCGGTTCTGAATGTCGATATTGCTTCCGCAGCCCCTTCTTCCCATTCCCATAACCACATAGGATCAAGGTGCGCGTTACATATTAAATAAATCTTTCTGTTTTCCATACTTATTCTCACGTCGTCTATTTTTTTATGGCTTCTCTTTCCATTACAATATCCATATTCTTAAAAGACATATCTATATCGTAATTTCCAGGGGTTTCATACCCCATATACATACCGTTTATATACAAATTTTCCCACTTGGAATTTACCATATATCCTGCTTTTTGAGCAGTGGATAAAGAATTTTTTATGAGATCTATCAGTTCAACATCTATTGATTTCCACTCATTGAAAATAATATTTCCGTTTGTATCATAAATATTGTTTTCATCGTTGTAGAACTCATGTCCGCCTATATTGTAAATCCATTTCCCCGTAGCCGATTCTTTTGAGCCCAGATCGGGAAAACTCGCAGACGCCGAATAGACGTATCTGTTGTCGAAAACGGGTATGCCAAACCACAACATATCATTAAATTCATGCCTTTGCTCATCATAGTTTGCTACAAACAAATAGAATAGGCACATAGCAGAGTGCAGCCCTTCATTAGCCCTGTCCCCCATATTGTCCTTAAAAGAATTCATCTTGAAGGTCATTTTAACTCTTATGGAAACAGTATCGCTGACTTTTGCTGCTTTTACAAGTTTTTTTGCAGAGCAAATATCCTGTTCTAATAATAAATGCGGCCACTCCTCTCCGGCAACTCTGTCGTACTTATAACACTCAGACGCTTTTAACTTTAATCTCACTTCACCGGTTTTTGTGTTGACTTCCACCAGTTTCGATTGATTTTCGTACATGTGATGATTTTTGCTTATTTTTGTATATCTGTAATTGAAAGTCGTAATTCCGTTTTTCTTTTCGGAAGTCGTATTATTTATATCATGGAAAGGATATCTCGTCGCCCATTGGCATAGATGCCAATCCGGGCGGATATCTTCTTGTCCGTAACAAAAATTTACATTTGTTTCATATCTATCGCCAAAAGTTTCTATCGGGTCATCATATATAGGAAGTCCAAGCCCCCTGACATAAAAGCCCTTTTCAAAGTGCTTATCATTTAGAATCGAGGTTTTGATATATCCATCTCCATTCATATCGCCGCCTATCTCATTATCATAAATATCGCTTCCTTCATCTTCAATATAATCTAACGAACTTCCATCTTGATTTTTTACGCCTTGTACAGTACATCCGCCGGAAAACAAGACGATTACAGCCAATATTGTCGGAATAACTCTACTCAATTTATTCATGATTTATTTTTCCCTGATGGTTAAAATATCCATATCTTTAATAGACATATCGAGGTCGTACGTCCCCGGTAATTCAAAACCAACATACATACCGTTTATATAAAGATTTTCCCACTTGGAATTTTGCATATATCCGTTTTCTTGCGCAGCGTCAAATGCGCTTCTGATATGTTCTGATAGTTCGACGTCAATGGTTTTCCACTTATTATATATGATATTTCCGTCTTTATCATAAACATTATTTTCCTGAGAATAGAAATCGTGTCCGTCAAGATTATATATCCACTTATTTGTTGCAGAATCTTTATAGCCGTCTGCTCTGCTCATAGGTTCGGAATACATATATCTATTGTCAAATAGTATCATACCAAACCAAAGCATATCCGTAAAAGCACGCTTTTCGGGGCTATAATTTGCCACATACAAATAGAATACGCACATTGCCGAGTGTAAGCCCTCATTTGCTCTTTCTCCCATATAGTCCACAAAATCATTGACGCGTAACGATAAATGAACATTGATGGCATCTGCCGTACAAATTCTGTTGGCGCTTGATAATTTTGCTGCGGTACATAGGTCTTGTTCGATCAAGAAGTGCGGCCATTCCTGACCGAATACCCTATCTTCCTTATAACACTCCGAACCTTTTAATAAAAATCTTATCTCGCCTTCGTCTGTATCAACTTCTAAAGTTTTGGATTGATTTTCATATAAATGATGATTTTCGCCTAATTGAGTGTACTTATAATTAAAAGTCTTTTTGCCGTCTTTCATTTCGAAAGTTGTGTTTTCCGTATCATGGAAAGGATACCTTGAAGCCCATTGACACAAATGCCAATCGGGACGATAATTCTGTCCGTAACAGAAATTAACCCGACTTTCATACCTATCGCCGAAAGTTTCTATCGGATCGTCGTATATGGGAACTCCGAGCCCCCTGACATAAAAACCTTTTTCAAAATTTTTATCTTTTAATATCGACGTGATCTCATAATTTTCACTATCATATTCGTTTTTCTCATTCTTACTTTCCGTTGCGCATCCGAAAGAAAACAAAACAGACAAAACCAATAAAAATGATATTATTTTTTTAACCATAAGCCATCATCTTACCTTTTTATAATTTTTAAGTTAAAATAATATTGTCGACATATACGGTTTGAGAACCTGAAATCAACAATTCAAAGAAATCGTAATTTGCAGTAAGCGACGATATGTCAAATATTAAAGTTCTGAACCCATCGATTTCGCTGTCTGCAATTGTAGGGGTAAATATTTTTATCCCAACCGAAAGTTTAACGTCTTCCGCGCCTTTAACATCTACTTTTAACGTATCAAATTGACCGAAAGTGAGTTCGCCATAACCCCTTGAAGTAATTTTTAATCTGGGATCATCGCCGCTTGGAATTATTTTAATACTTCCCAAACCCTCTGATTTAACTTCATTATCTACTGAAATTTCACCGTTAGTCACAAAGAACAATTCTTCATACTTTCCATATTGATTGTCAGATAATCTCGGCTTCCATGCCGTTATACTATCACAATCCAAATAACCGATACCTGTAGGGTAAACTCTTTTCGTTGCATTACCGTAAGTAAATTGTAACGCCATATTTCCCTGTTCGTCGCAAAGGTTAGATTGCTCTGTAAAAGTTGTAAACGCGTATGCGCAGTTTTCCGGATCGGTGACGGCCTCGGAATATATCTCAACTACATTATCGGATATTATTTTTGCTTTTGCCGGCTTAAATCTGCCATCAGAACCTGCAATAGAGAAACCTTTTAAGTCATTACCTTCTTTTACCTTCAATTTTCCGTTAACATCTTTGAATGTTATTTGCATTTTATTGTCAGTAATTTCTACGCTGTCGATCGTTGGGAATTTGACGCCGTCATAAGCCCTGCTGAAACGCTTGCCTACTTCTAATTTGTGCCAAGGGTGAATAGCCAATTGAACGCCATATTCATTTGATAAATCGTATAACGGAATAAGTGCGGTGTTTTCCAAATCATCCGTAACCATTCTCATTGCATTATTAAACTCTGCTATGCCGGTATGCGTAACGTTTCCGCCATAATAAAACGACGCTAAAGAAGACATAACGAATTTTTCGATTCCGTAACTTTCTTCCCAGTCTTTTATCAACATTTTTAAGGCTTTATAGAATCTTTCAACGCCATAGTTATAAGCCAGATTAGATTCGCCTTGATACCAAAGGCCTGCCTTGCATTGATAATATTTAATTCCGGCCATTTTGGTATTGTACATAGCGGTCATCTGATTATAATTGTTGTTTCCGTAAGAATTAAACTTTGATTCTTCTATGTAATACGCGCCGAAATTCGAAAGATTTTCTTCATCTTCTATAACTTCTCTTGAAAGCCAACTTTCTATAACCGTTCCGCCGACCGCCGTATTTAAGAACGCAACGGGGTAATCGACTTTTTTCGCTTGTTCCATTGCGAAAACCAAACCGACGGCCGAAACCTTTAAGTCAAGCGGCGCTTCCTGACTGCTTCCCCATTGACCGCCTGTTAAATTAAATTGCGGACGAACGGGAAAATTAGAACTCACATTATTACATTCTTGCGGTAATTTATTCATTGCATAAATGAATAAATTTTTCATTTGCTTGACTTCTTGTAGAATAGTGCTTCTTTCATTGGCGTCAGACAACGGATATTCCATATTAGATTGTCCGCTGGTCAAATACACATCGCCAAACAGAATATAATTTATATTTATCTCTTTTCCATCGCTCGTTATGCTTAAAGAATAATTCTTCGTTGAGGGCATAAACGGCTTTAATTGAAACAAAAAAGTTCCGTCGCCGGCAATATTCCCCTCTTTCTCCGCCACAATGTTCTCATCTTCATCCGTTAAGGCGCAATATAAATCGGCATCGGGTTTTCCAACTCCCCAAATATTTATCGGCCTTCCGTGTTGAAGAACCATACCGTCTTGAAAAATTGCCGGTAAAGTAAGTTCCTCGTCATCAAACTCCAAACGATATTTTGCTCGCTTATCGTCATTAAAACTAACTACGCCGTCTATTGACAATTCATAACTTTCTTCTTCAATTTTTTCACTATTATCTTTTTTCCGACAACCGATCATAATCCCATCCAGAAGGCTGAAAATTAAAACGGCAATAAGTACTTTAACGATGTCTGAAAATCTCTTTCCCTTCATATCCTATCTTCATTTGATGATAACCTGGGGTTGTATTTAACTACAACCCCTTATACTTATAACTAATTTTCTACTACGATATTTGAAGTTATATCAAAATTCTTAAAAGACATGTCTATGTCATAATTGCCCGGAAGTTCAAATCCGAAATATGTTCCGTTGATATACAAATTTTTCATTGTCGCACCAACCATACAGCCCCCTCTTTGAGCATCATTGAGCGCCATTTCAATATACGGATATAAATCTATATTTATGTGAGCCCATTTGTCAAACAACATATTGCCACTATCGTCATATAAATTATTATCCATATCAAAGAAATGAGTGGTCGGTATATTGTATATCCATTTTCCGGTCGCGGTTTGCTTAGAACTCGGATCATCAACGCAACTCATTCCGGGAGAAAACGGCGTTCTGTTATCAAAAATAGTAAATCCAAGCCAAATCATATCTGTAAACACGTTGGATTTTGTAGGCTTATACGAAACAAACACATAGAACATACAAACCGCCGAGTGTAACGACGGATCCGCCCTATCTCCCATGTTATCGACAAAAGAATTCAATTTGCAATCCATATTGACAATAATAGAATCGCTGTTCCTGACACGACTTTGCGGGGTCGGATCCGTCGGTATTGACAGTTTAGAACTTTCTATAAGCAAATGCGGCCATTCTTGTCCCGCAACCCTATCTGTCTTATAGCACTCCGATCCCTTTAACCCCAACTCTATTTCACCGGTAACCGTATCAACATATACGTTTTTAGATTGATTGTCGTAATGGTAAACGCCATTACCCATATCGGTAAACTTATAATTGAAAGTTTTTTGTCCGTTTTTGATTTCATAGGTTGAGTTTTCCATATCGTGGAAGGGGTATCTGGTTGACCATTGAGCCAAACTCCAAAACGGCGTTTCCGCGATCCCCTTTTCATAGTCAAAATGGATATTGGGATCTATAGAATCATATTTCGTGAAGTTTTCGATAGGATCGTTATATATACCTACCTTGAGCCCCCTTACATTGAAACCGTTTGCAAAGGTTTTATCTTGCAACAAAGAAACATATTCACGAACTCCCTCCTCGTCATAATAATCTTCATCGGTATTTACGCTGTTTTTTTTGCCGCCACAACCAAAAAGTGAGGCAACTAACAACAATACAACTAAAACTAATGCAAATTTTTTCATTATTTTCTCTCTTTTTTCTTTATACTTAAAAGCCCTGCAGCCAATACTGCAAATATTGCAAGATTTGTCGCTGAAATCGCGCTCTTGCAGCCACGGGCTTTAGATGTATTGCCGGACTCCACTATTACAAAACAATCTGCCGAAGTCCCAACAATTGTCGCTATATTGCCGTTTATTTCAACTTCTTCAGTATTTTTACCGTTCACTTTGTATATCTTGGAAATACCGAGTTTCGATACGTCCAACGTCATTGAAAGATCAGAAATAATAGCAACGTCTTTATTATCGACTACGCCCTTAAAATGAACAACTTTAACATTCTTTTCGGTTGCTTTAATTGTATCGACGTCGCCTTTTGCCGATGAATATGATTTTGCTTCCGCTTCAACGGTCTTAAACGAACTAACCATTGAAGGATATACGCCTGCGTGTAAATTTTCTTCTTTTACTGTCGCAGAAATATCGCCGTTAACTGTTTTCTCTGCCGTTAAGTTTATTGTTTCGCTCTTTGTTGCGGGCTTACCGTTTACAGTGTTAATAGTAAAACTTGCAGGTTGAGAACCTTGTCTGATATCAAAGGCATCTTTATACATATAACTTAAATATAATCTCTTGCCTGCATTTTTTAATTTTTCCTGATATTTAACCAAAGAATAAAAACTATCGCCATAGTTTGCATAAGGAATTATAGAATTCTTGTCTTGACCATCGTTCCAAGCATGACCATGGGTAAAGTTGTCGCATTCCGCTACGGAAAGATATTCATTTTCATCTAAGTCTAACATAGCAAATACATCGTCAGCGAGAATGCCTGTGAGTTCGGATTTGCTTAAACCTAAAGCCGCATTCGCAGGTGTAGGCCAGTTCCAGTCTGTACGTTTCCAATATCCGTCGTTGATTTCAAAAGCAACGCCGACTAAAGTTTCACCTTCGTAAATACCTTTCATTGATAATTTAATGTTTTTATAGTCAGTTTTTAATTCCCAATTAGTATTGTAAAGTTGAATATCGGAAATATAACCTGCCCAACCCAAGAAGCCGTCGTCATAATCGCCTGCCATTGAAGATAAACCGCCGTCAGCGTTATAAGAAGGGAAGATACCGATATAGTTAAATTGAATTGTCATTTCGCCATTTGTCTTTGGGCGAACCGCAAAAAGCGTTCCTGCGCCGTAATCATTTGACCATGATTCACTGTGCTTACTGTAAAATGGAACTTCATTAAACTTATCGTTTTTAACTAAGACATCGGTTAAGGTAAAACCGAACCATCTATCAGCGCTTGCAACCTGCCATGAATTCAAGTCAACATCCATTTCAAAATTTGTAATATCAATTTCAGGGACAAATGTTACACCCATACCGCCTTTTGTTGAAGTGCCGGAACACATTAATTTATTGCCACTGTAATCAAGACTTGTTCTAATATCAAGGTAACGAGTATTTGAACCGGCGCCTTCTGTTAAAACGTAATTAAAAGGTTTCCAGTCTTCCGCCGAATAACTTTCTTCGTCTGCATAAGACGTGGTTAAACCAAACATAGAAAATGCTGTCAAAAATGTTCCGATTATAACGGCAAAGGCCATTATTTTGAAAGTTAAGATTTTTTTCATATAAATACTCCTTTTATTATTTTTTAACTGTAATAACAGTCAGATTTTTATATAATTATCCCTTAACGCTTCCTAAAGTAATTCCCTTAATGAAATACTTCTGAATTTTTGGGTAAATCAATGCGATGGGCAACATTATTATTATAATATTTGCGCAGGCTAACGAGTTTTCACTTATTTCAGTATATAAACCCTGTTGCATACCTGAAAGATTATCTTCAACTTTTAAGAATTGTTGTAAATATGTCTGCAAAGGATAATATTGCGGTTGCGATGAATAAATTAAGCCATCAAACCAACTGTTCCATTGATTCATGAAAGAGAACATTATAACCGTCAATATAATAGTTGTTGAACAAGGAATAGTGATCATCGTAAGCATTGCAAAATGATCTGCCCCGTCAATGTATGCCGCTTCTTCAATAGATTTAGGAAGTTGACGCATAAAGTTCATCATCATAATTACTAAGAACACCTGAACGCTACCGGGCAATATCAAAGCCCAAAGAGTATCTTTCAAATGCAAAGTGTTGGCAACCAAAATATATGTTGGAACCAAACCGCCGCTAAAAAGCATTGCAACTATCAATAATCCCATATATATAAAGCGGAATCTGAATATATTACTATCCTTTGACAACGGATATGCAAGCAAAATCGTAAAGAACGTTGTTATAATTGTTCCTAAAACCGTCCTCTCGATACTTCTTAAAAGCGCGCGCCAAAAGGCTGTATTCGTGAATATATATTTATAAGATTGAAAGTTAATTTGCTTTGGTAAAAAAGTAACCAGATTTGCTTCAACATATCCCTTTCCGCTTAATGAAACGGCAAGCACGTGAATTATCGGGAAAAGACACAAAAGCCCGAGCAGCGTTAATATTATGTAATTGCAAACCGTAAATATTTTATATCCGGTCGTATCATATTTGAATTTATCCATACCGATCTCTAAAATACCCTATATTCTGTAGTCTTTTTAACCAAAATATTACTTATAACTATCAAAATCAATGAAATAACAGACTTAAACAAGCCAACTGCCGTACCGAGCGGGTAACTTGCAGAACTCGTTCCCTCCAACGTCATTCTGTAAACCAAAGTATCAATAATATCGCCCCACTCGTAAACCTTTGGGTTATACAAATTTATGATCTGGTCAAAGTTTGCATTAATTACGCTACCGATATTCAGTATCAAGTTCAAAATTATCATAGGCATCATGCCGGGGAGAGAAATGCTGATCGCTTGCCTGAATTTATTGGCGCCGTCGACCTGTGCAGCCTCATATAAGGTAGGGTCTATACCTGTAATAGCAGCAAGATAAACGATCGTGCCGTATCCGAAACCCTTCCAAATATCCGTAAAAATCACAATAAACACAAACGACAAGTTATCCTGAAGCCATAACCTTGAATCCCCGCCAAAAAATTGAATAAATCTATCGAAAATTCCGCCTTGTTGAAAGATCGTTTTAATCATTCCGCACAGAATAACCCAAGAGAAAAAATACGGTAAGAAATACAATGTTTGCATCGATTTTTTGTATTTTTCCAATCTTACTTCGTTTAAGAGTAAAGTTACGATAATAGGTACCGGAAATCCGAGAATCAGTTTAGCCGTCGCAATAATTAAGGTGTTTCTGAACGCTCTGTAAAATTCAGGCAACGCTTCGAACATGTACTTAAACCAGTATAAACCCACATATTTACTACCCCAAATGCCTTGTTTGTAGTCCAACGATTCGACAAAGGCCAATCTTATGCCAAACATAGGAACATAGGAGAATACTATTAAAAATATGATAGGCAAAAGAATGATCAGATGCAATTGCCACTCCATTTTCCTTAAAGTATTACCATTTTTCAAATGTGATTTCTTTTTTGTTTGTTTCATTTGCCGTTTAATCCTTCAAGTATTCTGGTTACACCTTTTACTTTCAGTTGATTTTTAAAGTTTGCCCAATCATCAACTGTAAGAGGAACGGGTTGACAGTAGTACCAAACCAATTCCTGATATTCGTAGTCGTTCAAAACACTGTTATATTGAGTCATTTCGGGCGTATTTAATCCGCTGAATGCCGGACGCTTAAATTTTACTTCCAAATGATTTTTGTCAATTTCATAATTATAATCAGCGTATTTACTTAGTTCATCATAAGCCCCGCCTTTAGCAAAAATCTTGTAATATGGATACTGCACCTTACCTTTGCCCTTAGGGTCTGCCAAGAACGCTTTTATGTTATTATAATAAATAGTTTCATCAAGAGTTAAAATAGAAGGATCGTTTTCTTCAATTGCCTTTTGGCAATCGAAAGCGTATCTGATATTTTTGTTAGGAGCATCGAGTCTTACGGGCAGATACATCATAAGTTGATCCGCAACGCTGGAATATTTCTCCGACTTGTAAGTTTCCACATATTTTTTAGTAAACTCTCCGCCATCTCCGAAATAAGTTGCAATAATATGGTTTGCAAGAATAATTACGGCTTCCGGATTTAGCGTTTGATATCCCATACAATAAAAACCATTATCGGTAATATTATAAGGAACAAGCGGCTCAATAACATTACCATCAAAATCGCGAATTGCCCAGGGCAACCAGTCAATATTTTGATTTATGTAATAAGCATCGTTTAAACTGTAAGACATAATACTCCAGAACTCTCCGACGAAAGAGCCTATTTTACCCGACGCCAAGGCAGTTTTTAATGCTTGGCCATCTAACGCGGAGTTTTTGTCTATGGACCCGTCATTATATAGTCTGTTAAATAATTGAATTACATTAAAGAACTCGTCTGTGTCCGAACCGTAATAAAACTCGCCGTTATCATTCTTCATATAATAACCCGGGTACGCGCCATAAACATTAGCTATACCCTGCAAATTTTTCACGTTGTAACCGATAGAACAACCAAAAGTGTCATCACTTATACCATTGTTATCCGGATCGTTATGTGAAAAGTAATCAACCAAATCCAAGTATTCCTGGAAATTTTTCGGCAAGAAGTCACTTAAATTATCTTCCGTGAAAGAAATATTGTTTCTTGTAAGATAGGTTTTTAACCAGTCGGCTCTGATCCAAATAAGCGGGCAATTAACAAATAAATCGGATAAGAAAGGAATACCGTACAATTTACCGTTGTATGTACAAGCATCCAGAACGGCAGTATTTTTCGGTATTGAAGGATTTCCGTTATTCCAAACACCCAAATCCCCTGTATAATTGTATTCCAATGCCAATCTCAGACCGGGGGAAGCGTATTTTTCATACGCTTCCGTCAGGTCTGCGACCATTCCCTGGCCAATTAAATCGCTTAATTGATTGATCGAGCAGAAGAACAGATCTGGTACGTTACCCTCTAATATATAAGTATTAAGTTGATAATCGTACGCCGTACCGATAGTCGCGGAAAAAACAGATTGCAAGTCAATGTTTGTAACTTCTTTAACTATATCATACATAACATTGTGAGAAGCCGATTCACCATCGACATACTTGGTTGCAGAAACCATCTGCCCTACCGTAAGCTTAAATGGTTGTTCGTATTTACCGAGAGGCAAACTGTCCTCCACAAGTACTCCTTGCTCTGAAGGAATACTATTATCCTTCAGAGCAAAAAGTATAAACATAAGCGAACTTAATAATATTAAGACACTTAAAAATATCGGCGTAATTTTTCTTACCAGATTAAGCATAATCTACTCTCTTAGGTGTGATACACTTATGCTTTCCTTGCTTTTTTTACAACAATTCCCATTGCCACAACTAAAAGAAGACCAAAAGCATAAATTGAGGGGTAAACGGCAGAGTTACATCCGCTTGTTTTACTTGAATATTTACCATAAACAACTATATCTTCCGTGGCTACGGTATTAAAGTCAAATTCCGTTTTGAATTCGGCATCTATATACCAACCGACAAAATCATCGTCTTTCGGAGTATATTTTGTGAACTTGTCGCCCGCATCGGCATAAGCAATCCTAACAACCTTGTCACCTTTCATATAAGTAATCTTATATTCTTCATCAGGCTCATCAATGATGGGCATATCGGAAGTCGGGTTAACCAAGTATTCGGAAAGCAAAACCTTTAACGGCTTTTCCCAAGAAGTTTCAATGCCGTTATCGATTTCGGGAGTTAAGAGCAAGAAGCAAGCTTCGGGGTCAAATGCCATTGACAAACTACCGAAATTGACCGTAAAGAAGTCAACATTCGTTCCGTCTTTATCGAGATATACTTTAACTGTTGAAGCAGAAGCATTATAGTCTGCTATTCTGACGGTATAAGTATGGGTAAAATAATCGGTACCGTTAACGATCGTGTATTCGCCATCGCCGATAAATTCATCTATAGAACCATTTAATCTTGAATGTATGGTCGTATTGGCAACTAATGCGGTAGTTAAATCTTTAAAGAGAATTCTGAATCCATCGCCATACGGGCACAGCGGATAATCGTCGTTTGTAGCCATAAAACTTAAACTGAAACCGCCGCCGATCGCCATATCTTCGATCTGGAAGGATATCTTTGTTTCTTTTGTGATATCGATAGGCGCAGAATATGCTCTTGATTGCGTTTTTTGTTTATCTTTTACCGCGAATATCAATTCTTCGCCGGGCGCTTTTACGACAGTGTTGACTCTGCCCTTTTGAGCATCCCACATACCTGAAACGAAATTTGAATTTTCATCAAAGGTATATTGCTTAAACGAAATGTTCAATACCGTGTCTTCGGTTACGATCATCGTATATTCCGTATCCGACGTCAAAGTGACGGACTGTTCATTTACCGTAACCTGGTCAACAAGATAACCGACTTCCGGATCGAATACAAACGTGACTTCGGAATTTTCCGTAACATAATTTACCGGCTCGCCCGCTTGCAAAACTTTAACGGTCCCGTGTCCGGCGGAAACCGCGTCAACAACTACATAACCCTCAGGGATTGCAACTTCCTTAAACGTTACATTAAATGTTAAATCGGTCGTCGCTTCCGCAATATAAACATTATTTGTAAGTTCAACCGCTTCTTCGTTTAATGTAGCGGTATCAACTTCGTATCCCTTATCGGGTGTAACCGTAAATGTAACGTTAGCGCCTTTAACGGCAGTATTCTTAAAGTTGGAAACAACCTTTCCGTGTTCGCCGGCGGTAGCCGTTACGTTAACATATTCGGTAGCGTCGGCAGGATCTTCGCCATTGATATCTTTTATTGTTAAAACGATATCGTTTGCATAAGAATGCTCTCTGCTCGGATCGACATCGGGCGTGATCATTAAGATACAATTCTTAATATCAAATCCTTCAGGAAGGTTTGATTTTGCAAAAGCGCCTATGGCTTGAACATTGGTTCCGTTATCGTCTCTGTCAACCTGGATAGCCACATTATTCGCATCATATTCCCATACTTTAAGATGGAAAGATTGCCCTATGATTTTGTTTGTATTGCTTCTGACAGCCTTAGCTTCTATTAAGCCCGTAAAGCCTTCGGTTTTACCGTACTTATAGAAATCGGCCCTGAATGACTGTAATTCAGGGTTTCCCCAAGCGGTTTCATCCCAGAAATATACGCCGAAACCATCGGCATAATTCATCATGGGAAAATCGTTACTTGAAGACAATAAACTAATCCTTAATCCGCCGTCAACATTAAATTGGTCGATCGTGAAATTCATTTCGAACCACTTATTATTTTCCATATCTAATGTGATAGGCTTTTTATAATATGCTCTTGTGAGACTGTAATTGCTATCGGTAACTTTTAATGTCGTCTTTAAGCCATAATCGGATTCAATGGTAACTCTACCCTTAACCGTTTCTTCTTCCGGTAATTTTACTTCTTCAAAAGTCTTCGTGCCACCTTTAGCCGGCGTTATGCCGTTAACATCTTTGATAGTTAATACGATGTCTTTTTCATAAGAAGTCGCTCTTGAATCAACGTCGGGCGCAACTACCAAATAGCAATCCGTATAGTCAAATCCCTGAGGAAGTTTTGACAAAGCGATCATGCCGCCGGTTTTGTCCACCATATCAGTTAATCCCGCGCCGATCAATAAGTTAAATGCAAGGGTATCATCATCCCACTTCCAGATTTTAAGAAAGATATTCTTCCCAACGAAAGAATTTCCCGCGCCGCCACGACACGCTTTATCGTCTAAGTGACTATATCCATCCGTCTTTGAATAAGCAACGGGTTCAGGACGAAGTGACGTCAAAGCCGGTTGACCCCAAGCCGTTTCATCCCACATCCATATTCCGAAGCCGTCTGCAGCATTAGTAGCCGGATCTCTGGTGGCTATATCGGTGGCAGATGTTAAGAAATCAAATCTTATCTCTCCATCCGGATTAAATTGATCTATAACAAAATTCATTTCGAAATTTGTTAAATCAACTTTTTCCTTATAAGCCATTCTGGTTTTAGTATGATCCCCGTCGGTCAATGCTAAAGTTGCCTTATAGTTTGCGGTTACTTCCTGAGTAACCCTTTCATTTGACAAAGCATCGCCGATATTTGTCGTGATTTCACTCTCTTCAGCAAAAGCGATGTTTGCCAGGCCGATTGTTAGGCACATAATAAATACGACTAACAACGATACAAGTAATTTGCGTTTCATTTATTTCCCTCCAAACTTTTTTTATTTAAACGATTATCCGCTTAAACCGAATTTAATATTTTTATAATGTTGATAAAATTATAATGTTTATAAAAAATGATAACGTTAACATTCACTGTTAATTCTATTATAATACCAAAGCACTCTTTTGTCAATACTTATCCTGAAATTTTTTCTTAAAAATTTTTCAGACAGATTCCCTTATGATTAATTCGGTTTCAACAACATATTCGCTGCCGTCAAGTTTTTCGCCGTTAAGGAGTTTTAACATTCGTTCCATTGCAACCTTTCCGGCAAGTTTTGCATTTAACGAAACCGTTGTGAGTTTTGGGGCGGTCATCTCGCAAAAATAGACATTATCATTACCTATTACGGCAATTTCGCTTGGTATTGTTAACTTATGTTTATTTATAGTTTGCAATGCGCCGATAGCAATATAATCGTTTGCGCAAAATACGGCTTGCGGTATTTTTTTACCGAGCAACCTTTCCATTGCGCGATTACCGCCTTCCATAAGTCCGATATCTCTTTCGATGCAAATATATTTTTCGTAACCCTTTTCCTTCATGGATTGAAGATATACCCTTTCTTTATCTGCCCAAAAACCGTCATTTAAGTTACTGTTTATCATGGCGATATCTCTATATCCCTTCACAAACAAAAAATTCATGGCTTTTTGAGCCATTTCCGTAAAATTAAATGCGATGTTGAAAACATCTTCGATATTTTGCGAAACCGTGACCACGGAAACTTCTTGTTCTTTTACGGTGTTATAAAAATATTCCAAAAACTTTTGTGTTTCGGCCATAGCTTGTTTATAGTCTATAACATTAAGCATATTCATTTCCAACGGCAAAACAATTATTCCGTCAACCTTGTTTCCCAAAAAAAAATTAAGACTGTTTACGGCATGCTCATAGTCGTCAACGTTAGCGTTTATTACATTGTAGCCATTTTTATAAGCAACTTCTTCGATCGAAAAAAGAATATCCGTATATGCTTGGTTGTAATAGTTTGAGAACAATACCCCTATCGTTTTACTATTGCCCTGAACCAATCTTCTGGCAATCATATTCGGACGATACCCTGTTTCTTTAATCGCCTCCAACACTTTCTTTCGGGTTGATTCCTTGACCAGATCGGAGCCATTGACAACTCTTGATATCGTCATTGGAGAAACCCCGCATATTTTTGCCACGTCTTCTATTGTTACCATATTTTAACCTTCTCCAAATGTATTTCTTTTATTCCGAACGGAACAAACGAATATTTATCCGTCCACGTGTTTTGCTGTATTTCCGGAAACATTACAACATCTTGCCATTCTTTGTATCCTTCAAAAACAGAAGGGCCGACATAATAATGTTTGCCGTAAATATGATGAAACGCGCCTAAAACGTTCCTTGCCGTTGAATACAGAACAATTTTTATTTTATTCTTGCCTTTATGTAAATAATCGGTTATATCAATGTTATTATCATACATAACCACTTCCTTATCATTTACATACAATACTACTATACTTGAGTTGACATCCTTAAAATCAAGTCTGTATCTATAACCGCTATCTTCTATTTCGATCTCTTTTGTCGCAACGACCTTTCCACAATAGAAAAACATATTCTTAGTTAATAGATCTGACAAATCTTTTTTCTCCGTCTTTTTTGCAACGGAAAAATTATCAGCCCATATACAATTATCGCCGACACTGAAGTCAGAGCCTAATACGTCAAAATCACCCGACAAATATACATTTTCAAAATAGAACGGAAAACACTGAACGTTACTTATGCTTTGATAAACTTCATTATCTAAATAAGGACTATAATATGGCGGAATGACCTTTTCAACCGTAATTATGTTTTCTCCGTCTTTGACCATGCCGGTTACATCATAAGTTGTGATATCCTTATCCATAAAATACCCGCAGGAATTAATTTTTTTGCCGTTAAATAACACCTCTCCGCCAAGCGATTCAATACCGAGTTTTACTTTACCTTTAACATCTTTTGCATTAAATAAATATTCAAGTCTTAAATTAACAACTTCTTTTGATCCGTTGATTTTTTTATAAAAACTTTCCGTTTGCTTTATAGTAAAATCTTCTTTACCTATAAGTTCGTTATTGATATAAAATTTAACCTTGTCAATAACAAAAGTATTTTCGCCTATGTCTATATCAAAATCTTCCAAAAGTTCGGAAAGAACGACCTTTTCGTTTTTCACTTTTTCTTCTTTTTTATCTATTATGAAAAAAGTAACTTCTTGCGGGGCAAAGTTATATTCCGTATAGGTTACGTTTTCCTGTGAATTATATTCGCTGAACAATTTCTTTTCGTTGCCGAAAATATCTTGTTTTACTACGCTGTTTTTACCTTTTGAATATAACCTCGTTTTTACGGTTTCATCCCTTGAAAGGTTAACTGCAAATACAATTTCTTTGTCTCCGACATTTCTTCTCGTAACGGATATACCGTATTGCTTAAATCTGATGCTCGGCCTTAAGAAGCAGGTTTCATCTTCTCCGCAAATTCTGAAGATTTTACGCCACATGTCCTTTCTGTTTATAGTGAAAGTGGCTCTAATTAAATCTTTACAATTCTTCTTTTCGCCGTCTATGTATTTAGGATAATCGTTTGTTACAAAAATTTTACCGCCGTTATTCGCAAACTCATTTAACAATTTTACCGTATTAGATGATATATTTGTCATATACGGAAGTATTACTTTACTGTATGAACACTTGCCGACAATGAGTTTATCGCCTTCTACCCTTGCATATTTTTTCATCAATTCTTCGTCGCCGTAATCAAACTCTTTTTGCAAATCGATAAGAGTTTCCGTAAGCATTCTGAACTCAGAAGAAATATGCATCGTGTTTTCGATAATATTAAAACCGCGCTCCAACCAACCGCTACTTAATGGGTGAATAACTAAAATTTCGGGCTTTCTGACGCCTTCTTTTAATTTGTTGTTTATTCTCGTCATTGATTCGAATATTCGGTCGGATTTTTCCCACCAAGGCATCTGATAGGAAAAATAAAGCGGATAATCTCTTTTTCTTTGCCCCGCTATTGAATACATGGAAATACTTAAGCATGGTATGTTGACGCCAAGAGATACCAGATAACCCCATATCCACATAACATCCTTCAAACTTGCTTCATAACTGCTGCCCGCATAAGTTTCACAAAGGACATTCCCGTCGTTAATTTGATTCGCCACACTTTGCGCTTGCTTGCAAACTACTGCCGGAACAAGCCTGTTACCCAAGGCATCCACGCCTATTTGGCCCATTTTCTCATATAATTGCATCGTTCCGCCCGAAGCGGTAATCTGGTCAACAATACCTTCTTCACAAGCAAAATGCCCCGTTAATACAAGATTATTCTTCTTACATATTTCGTTATATGTACCGACATAAATTTCTGCAAACATTTTTGTTATGTTTTTCCAAAAATTGTATCTATGTTTTTTATAATCTCCAACATCATAAAACATATATGGAAGCGCCTCGTCTAAAGAATAACCGAAGTTTTTGAAAAACTCGCCGGGCATAAATCTTCCATAATGGATACCTTCGGTTGCAAGGTGCGGTTCATCGGTAAACACCCCTTTTATAATGTTGCCAAAATATTTTCCAAATCTACTTTTATATTTGCCGATAGTATATTCAAAAAAATAAGTCATGGCTTCTTTATCCACTACGTCAACATAATAATCGTTGACCCCTTTATAGATAAAATAAAACTCGCCGTTTTTATAATCTGTAATCTTTGTAAATTCGTTGTGTTCCAGAATATACGCACCGACTATATCTTCTTCTTTGATACCCTTCTTAATTAAATCGTCAAACGTTCCGCAAAATGATAAAACATATTTCTCTTTATAATCGTCGCTCTTTTTAAATACTTCGCCACCGGCAAAACCGCTAGGCCACCCATATTCGTCGTAAAGCCAAACATCGATTCCGTTTTTCTTACAGCATTCTATGGTAAATTCATAGGCATCCATCCACTCGTCTCCAAGATATTCTATATCTAAACCTACCCTTGCATGCACAAAAACACCGCCTATTCCCTTTTCTGAAAATTCAGCAAGTTGTCTTTCGATTTCTTTCTTGTCAAGTTTGGCATTCCAACCCCAAAATACGATAGGTGCATATTTTTTATCCATAATGTCTGCTCTCTCTGTTATATTTATTTTTATATATCACATATATTGTTAGCGTTATCATATTAACACAAAACCAAACCTTTGTCAATAGTTTTAAAAAATTATATACGTACATAATTATTATTAATTTTTTAAATATTAGAATTCAATCAAAAGTTCAATAAGAGTGGCACACGTGCCGCCAACGAAAAAGAGCAGATTTGTTGTCTGCTCTTTTTCGTTTGTTGAAAGTAATGAGTGAAGAATTTGTCGCAGTGGATAGTTGTTTATTTATTACATAAGTAAACAAAAAGTTATTGATCGCTATCAGAAATTTTTGTGTCTGTAGGTTTGACAAACATATGAGACAAATTTTACAAGAAAAAATTAGTGAAGTAATCCCAATTCAAGATAATCTTTTACGTATTGTTTAGGAGATAGCCAATTTAGCGGTCGCATAGGAAAGTTGTTGTAGTTTCTGTTATGAACGTAAAG
>CAJOMT010000003.1 GCA_905235815.1 uncultured Clostridia bacterium | reverse complement strand
CTTCTTTTCCTTTTTCGATACAATTTTTAACAACAGTTTTATTGTTATATTTTGCATTATATAATGCGAATGCATAAATTAAATTGTATTCTTTTGAAGATTTTTTAATCAACTCAGGTAAAAGGACTCCACCCATAGATTCACAGTCGGAATAAAATATATCTCTTCCTGTTTGTGTCAATTGTCCGTTATGTATTCTTCCATAAACCAGCTTTTCATTAACATAAATCATACTATATTCTGCAAGATAAATATTTATCCACATAAATAAATCTTGACAATACCGCATTGATTCATTGAACAATCCTGCATCTTTGAACGCTATTTTAGGAATTAATAATGAACAACCATTATATGAACCATTATATAAGACATCTAAAAGCCCTTCTTGCCATGAATATTTTTTTTCACAATCATATTTATCTTTATTTTTCTCTTTAATAATTTTTGAATCTTTATCTATATGCTGTGAAGAACATAAACATATCGTTTTAGAATCATTACATTTCAATATTTTTTCAATCTGTTTTTCTATCTTAGTGGGAGCATACTTATCATCGTGTGACAGCCAAGAAAAATATTTCCCGTGCATTTCTTTGATTCCGAGGTTAAGAGCAGATGAAACGCCGCCGTTTTCTTTTTTAAAATATCTTATTTTTTCTCCATAAGACAAAGCAATTTCTTCAGTATTGTCTGTTGAGCCATCATTCACGACAATAACTTCAATGTTCTCATATGTCTGCGAAATGGCGCTATCGATAGCCTCACGCATAAAATTACTCCCATTATAAACGGGAATGATTATTGAAACTAAAGGTTTAAATTCCATAAAACTCATACTATAAATTGATTTTCTCTAAAATAAATGAACTTATAACGTTAACATCGAAATTCTTTTCTGCAAATTGACGAGCGTTTTTGCCCATTTCAGGAATAATTTGTTTGTGTTCAATAAAGAAAATAACTCTATCTACAATATCTTGAACATTTCCAACACGGACTAAAAATCCATTATAACCATCGATAACTGTGTCTCTGGTGCCATTTGTGTCACAAGTGATTGACGGCCTGCCCATTGCAGCCGATTCAGCATTAACAAGTCCAAACCCTTCTCTATAAGAAGGAAGTATATTTACAGCAGCCTTTTCTATAAATTCTCTAACATCCTTCACCGCGCCAACATATTCGACAGACTGGTCATCAATATATTCCTTAATATCTTGCGCCGTAAGTTCCACTTCACCGCCCACAAGAAAAAAATTAGTATCAGGATATTTTTGCTTTACAATTCTCGCTGCTTCGCAATATTCCAATACTCCTTTTGTCCTTAATAAGCGCGCTATCATAATAAAATTGTTGTAATTTTCAATAGGCTTGTACGCAAAGTGTTCTAAATCAACACCTATGCCGTGAATCATTTCACACTGTTCCGCTTTAACGAGTTTTCGCTCCATAAACTCGGCTTTGTCATCATTGTTTAAGAAGAAAATTTTTTTAGAATGTTTAAAAGATTTTTTATATAAATGACAAACTATCTTGCGGATAAATTTCCATCTTAATCCGTTTTTGATAAAAACGTCACCTGCGCCCTCAACCATTGAATAGATGTTTTCTACCCCTGCCTTATACGCAGCAAGCACACCAAAAGTGTTCGGTTTTAACATAAACGTGAAAACAATATCCGGTGAAACCTGTTTAATTATCTTTGTTATAGATTTTTTTAATGACAATGTTTGAAAAGGATTTATGCTACGATTTGCAGCTTGTACACAAAATAATTCAACGCCTAACGCTTCTATTTGTTCCCTATTTTTATCATCAAAAGTAATGGCAGAAATGCAATGTCCCTCTTTTTGAAGCTTCAATATTAGAGACTTCCTAAAACCAATAATCTGTTGAGAAGTCGGCGTAATAAAACAAATTTTTTTCATTTCTTTTTCTTTGCGGGCACACCAACGTATGTCCCCGAATCTTTTATGTCTGTAATAACGGTTGCTCCTGCCCCGATTTTGCAGTTGTTCTCAATGTTCAAATTGTTTATTAAAGTAGCACCTGCTCCTATAAAAACACATTCGCCAACATTAACTGTCCCTGCGATATGCGAACCAACTGATATGTGACTAAAATCACCTATTACACAATCGTGATCAATGGAAGATGAAGTATTTACTATAACTCCGTCGCCTATAATTACATTTATAACCGCTCCCGCCATTATGGCGGTGCCTTTACCGATTTTAACATCTTTACAAATTACAGCATTCGGATGAATTAAAGTAACAATATTAGCATTGTTGGCGACAAGCGTTTCAAAAAACTGTTTTCTTATCTCGTTATTTCCTATAGCAACAAAAAAATCGTGATCGTCTAAAAGCTGAACGAAATCAGAAATCTTTCCGTCAATTTTACAAAATTTATTTTCTGTAACATCATCAAGAAACCTTATATCCATATAGCCATTAAGCCTCGCAATGTCTGCAACAACTCTGCCATGTCCTCCGGCTCCTAAAATTACGATTTTTTTATTACTCATTTTTATCGTGACTTATATTATTTCCTTTAAATTCTTCCATTGTTGCGGAAGTTTCTGAATTTATCCCTTTATGACCTATTACTGCAAATACAGTTTCAAAAATTATCTTTATATCTCCCCAAAACGTAATATTATCCACGTATTGGATATCAAGTTTGAATTTTTCTTCCCAAGAAATAGCGTTTCTGCCATGTACTTGAGCATAGCCCGTTAATCCCGGTCTGACAAGATGTCTTCTTCTTTGTTCATCACTATATAGAGGCAAATATTTAACCAATAAAGGTCTTGGGCCGACAATTGATAAATCCCCAACTAAAATATTTATTAGCGACGGTAATTCGTCAAGCGAAGTACTTCTTAATAACTTTCCGTATCTATTGAGCCTTTCGCTATCAGGAAGGAGATTGCCATTCTCATCCTTTTCATAAGTCATTGTTCTAAATTTCAAAAGCGATATGATCTTTTCCGTACCGGTCTTTTTATTTATTTTTCCCGGTCGCTTCTGAACAAAGAACGGATTGCCTTTCATCGCTATTGCGCCCACTATCGTCAATATTAAAAGTAACGGCGATAAAACTATTAACGCAAAAAGAGATAAAACCAAATCATAAAATCTCTTAAAAAATTGTTTATACAAAATAGCGGATAACGCAAACCAAAAAACTAAACTTCCTATAACGATGGCAACTATCCAATACCATTTCATCAATCAAAACACCTTTTTACAACTTCTATAATCACTTCTTGTTGTTCAGCCGTCATCTTATTATCGGATGGCAAACACAACCCTCTATCGAATATGTCCGCGCCGACATCGGCAACACCGCCTGCAATATACGCATTAGTCCTCGCTCTGCCCGAACCCTCTCTCGTTATAAATTCGTGAAGTCTATACATAGGCTGCATATGCATCGGTTTCCATATCGGTCTACCTTCTGCATTTATTGCGGCTATCGCCTCTAATATTTCCGTCGGACAAGTTTTGCCTTTCTCTTTTACGTAAAGCGCTTTGCTGTCGTCTCTGACCTGTCTGCACATATACTCATTGTCAATAATCATTCCCGAAAGCCAATAGTTCGGCTCTGAGCCTTCCATTATCGGATTCATCTTTACGGGTAAATCTTTAAAACCTTTTTTGTATCTTTCATACACCGCTTTTTTCTGCGCTATATGTTCTTCCAAATAAGGATATTGACCGCGAATAACTCCGGCTATAACGTTAGACATACGGTAGTTATAACCGACTTCTTCATGTTGATACCAAGGAGCATTTTCTCTCGCCTGCGTACTCCATTTTCTCGCCTTGTTAGCAACCTCTATATCGTTCGTTAAAAGGCAACCGCCGGACGATCCCGTAATAATCTTATTTCCGTTGTAGCTGATTGCCGAATAATCGCCAAACGAGCCGCATTGCTTGCCGTTGAGCGTTGCACCCATCGCCTCAGCCGCATCTTCTATAAGTAAAGCGCCGTGCCTCTCGCAAATTTGCTTTATTAAATCAATTCTGCCGGGGAATCCGTACAGTTCGGCGCATACCACCAACTTAACTTCGGGATACATCTCAAACGCCTTTTCGAGCGCTATGGGATCCATATTCCAACTGTCCGCTTCCGTATCTATAAACACGGGTATCCCGCCTTCATAAACAACGGGATTGAGCGTTGCATCGAAAGTCATATCCGAGCAAAATACTCTTCTGCCTTCCAAAGCACCGTGACTTATCTGTGGTTTTCCGTAAAGTCTCTCGCCGGCAAATTTTACACAGAGATGCAAAGCAGCCGTACAGCAAGAAAGCCCTACGGCGTATTTCATTCCCGCCTTTTCTGCGGCAATTCTTTCGACTTCGTTTATGTTTTCACCGACGGTAGACATCCAATTAGTCTCGAATGCTTCCGTCATATATTTCAGTTCGTCACCGTGCATTGTGGGCGATGATAAATAAACTTTTTTCTGAAACGGCTTTATTTCCATTTATTCCTTCTTTAAATGTCTATAATATTACTTTTTTATTTTAACATTTTTAGCGTTAAAAGTCAATACATTATGGAAATTTGTGAATTTTTGCATGATATTTTATAATTTTTTAAGTATTTTTCAATTTTTGTTTCCCATTTTTTCGACAAATTTTAAAAGCTTATACATAAAATAACCTTGTATAGACTTTCATTTATTATATTACTTCAAGTATAAATTCAGTTATCGGGGAAGTCGTAATTCGTTTCTCTACACCACACTCGTCAAGTATTTCGCCCCACGTCATTACACCTAATATTCTCTTTATACGCTTGGAACAGTACGATATCGCCCTGTCATACTTCTCGTCGTATTCTCTGCACGTCTTGGGGCATATCCTCTCATACTCAGACTTGAACGCCTCGATTACTTCCCTCTTTTGCTTTTCAGTAAACATAACTCGCTTTAGTTCGTTTTCAAAATCCGCAAGTTATCGGAACAGCATAGGTGGAAAATCTGACGCCAACTGATACATCAAAATTATCAACGGACTTTATCAGCCCTATTATCCCCGCTTGAAATAAATCGTCGACACTGACTTTACTGCTCGGAAATCTCTTTATTATAGATAATACAAGCCTTAAATTACAGAGAATAAATTTTTCTCTCGCTTCACTATCTCCCTCTTTTATTTTCAGCAGTAGTTCTTCACTCTCTTTTGCCGTCAACTTTTTAAGCGATGAAGTATCAATTCCGCAAATAATTACTTTTTGCCCCATATAAAACCTCCCTTATGTATTTCACGAGGTCTTTTAAGTATGGACAATTGAAATATTATTATTCACATAGATAAAAAATAAGGCACAGGCTTAGCCTATGCCTTATTTTTTTAATAGATTGCTAAAATATTAAATCTCGACAATCAATTGTCCGTTGATTTTAAAGTTTTTAATCTTAGCAATATCCAAATCACTATTGGTAGAACTATCTTTCTGGTATTTAAGAACTAATTTGTCCCCAGCAGCCAATGTCACCGAATAATCTTTATAATTCAATGCACCGACCTTACCACCGGCTTTCAATAGCTCTGAATTGTTTAATGTAATTGAGAAATAATCCCATTTCTCTGCATTCTCGGAATCACAAGCATAATCGAACGTAATGGTAATAGCCGTATAGGCAGTAATGGTTATGGTTGACTCAGAAGAATGAACATTGTGATTACCGCAAGTCCATTCTGCATTTTCTTCATTATAAGTCCAAGGATACCGACTGCTCGTAGCAATAGCGTATGCTTCCGTGGACCACTTAGCATATAAGACTATATCAGAGTTTACCGTATAAGAAGCCCCATCAGCGCCTGCAAAAATCGTCAAATCTTCGTCTTCATACCAACCGGAGAAAATCAAATCTCCGCCGTCCGCGCCCGGCAAAACTATTGAGGAAGTCTTATTCGCAATTATCGGATCCACAGAACCCTCGACATCGCCGAGATTAAAACTTACCGTACAATTTGCAACTTCGTCCTCAAAAGTATCGCCGTTAAGAACTATTTCGTGATATATTCCTTCGACAACATAAGAGATAACGTTATCGCCACACTTATTGTAATTAAAATCATCGTCGTTTAAAGTCATTATGCCAAAACCGTCTACAACAAGTTGATCGTCGCCGCTTGTATATGTACCTCCAAGGCCGTCGTTAAACAATATCGTACTACCATTCTTGACTGCGAAAACCTTCGTGCCGTCAGCGTTATAAAGTGTAAGTTCCTTGTCACGAGCATCAGTCAAGAACGTAACAACGTAAATACGATCGTTATAACACATTATCGTCTTACTACTGTCATCTTTGTAAACGATATTTACAAAACCAAAGTAATGACTGTTCCAAATCTTACCTGCATACGTTGCAGATTTAAAATTGGATTGTAAGAAGAACAACGCAGTATCGGTTCCAACACCCGTAGAATTACCACTATATTGCGACCACAATACACCGGCTTCTTGATTGTAATACATATAGTACGTAGTAGAGCCGCTCGCAATATTTACCGGTCCGTCGAGAAGTTCGGTATTTATAATATGATAATCTTTAAACTTACTTCCGATACCTTGATAAATAACGCCGTCTGCGTTCACAGAGAACGCATAGCTATCACTAAGTGAAGCTGTACCCGCATTTGAACCATAGAAGTTCCAACCTTTCCAATCACCGAATTGAGCGGCAGCGTCTTTCCACGCAGCATTAATTGTTAATGCGCCAGTAATAGGAGTTGAAAAATCATATTCGACACTACTGTCGTCGAGATACCAATATGCAAACGCTTTGCCTTCTGTGTTTAAACCTGACGGTTTGTAAACACTTTCCTGCAAAACCTCACCGTCTTGAGCGTTGAATGTCTTAGATTCTAAACCACTATTATCGCCATAGTTTATCGTAACCTCGAAGCGGAGATGATAGAGTTCTACAATACTCTCTCCGCCTGCGTCGACAACGTTGATATACGGGGCTTTATCACCATCATAGCAATCTATCGCCGGTATTGCATCACCGTTTTCATCAACAAACGCCACGTTGAAGTAGACTGCGCCTTCATGAACTAATATACCGTAAACATGATCATTATAAGTATACTCGATAGCTCTCGTATTTCCGCCATTCCAATATGAGGACGAGATATGCGACGTTAAACTTCCGGTTTCAAATGGAGAAAGTAACGTTACTTGACCAATCTGAGCCGCTAAAGCATCGCTTTCGGAAGTACTTGAACTGTAAGCCATTACGATCAAACCGGTAGGTTTGTCAATATACCCTTTATAGTATGACGATGAGCCAACCTTTATAATAAGTTGTCCTGCGTCTTCGTCAGTATAATAAACGGTTACATCTCCCCTGAACGGATATGCCGTAGCGGTAGCCGTACCTTCGGCACTGACATCAAGTATTGCGCCGTCACTACTGTAACTGTATTTTGACGAAACCCCACCGAGTCCGGTAGTTTCGTAAACCTGAACGTTGCCGTAAGTATGATAGTAAGCCGGAGCCTCTACCCACTTAGCGAAGATTTCAACGTCAGCATAAATTGCTTCGCCGCTAACCCATTCTGTGCCTTCATCAAAGGTTTCAGAAGTGAACCAACCGGCAAACTTTTGACCTGCAAGTTTCGGATTACCTATCACGGTAGTTTCGCCTTTGCCATAAACGGTTATATTGCCACTAACATCTGCGCCGCCGTTGTAATTTACGGTTATATCTACTCTTTCTAAGAATTTACCGTAAATAGTCGCATTTTCAGTCGGAACATAAGCGTTTTCTAACTTGGTTTCAAATTCTGCATCCGCATACCAGCCGCGGAATACATAATCGGAAGTATCTTCAACCGATGGTAGATCAATGGATATGTTTTTATTTGCACTAACCGCTTCAACGTTAACATTCGTAACGGCGGCGTTCGTATCAAACGCAAGATTTACCATAACCTTTTCCATAGCGGTATAAGTATGATTGTCGCCGATAGTTAACTGATAATATTCGGTTCTGTTATTCAAATATACGTCGAAAGTATCATCCTCGCCGTCGGAAAGAGCATAAGTACCGTTCTTGCCGTCGTAAGAAATTCCACCAACGCCGTCGAGAATAATATCTTTGCCGCCATCACTTGTGTACGTACCGAAATAAAGGTCTAAAATGAGGTAATAACTCGAGCCGTTACCCGCATTAAACGTATTTGCAGACGTAGCTGCCGTGTACACGATATTTCCGTCTTTATCGTAAACCAAAAGCGTCTTTGCGTTCTTGATTGTCGAAGTATTATACTCGTTGCCGGCGGTATCTTTGATAGTTATACCGCTATAAATGTGATTTACATATACGAGGACTTCTTCAGTACCGCCGTCCGGCGTCGGCACCGTAAAGAAGTGAGCAAGATAATTTGCCGACATATCACCGACAGCAGGACCATATACGCCGTATGCTGCTGCAAACTTATAGTTCGTATCGGTGTTATTTCTGCTAAGCACGTAAGCGTCATAGCCGATATCTTTATCCATAGAAGAATATACGCCTGCTATTATACCGGAATCAGCATCAAAGAAGAAATACCCTTTCGGAGTTTCGTCATCTTTGTTTTTTGTCCAATAAATCTTTTGAGATGCGGCATCGTATCTATAGACATACCCGGTAACAAGTCCGCTTATAGAACCAGACTTTGCAATAGTTAACGTAGATTTGCCACTGTTGCCACTCGACGCAGACCACACTTCAGTACCGTAAAAAGAGCCCACATAAGGAGGAGCAAACGTCCATGCGACGGTTATTGCTTCCATATCCGAAGTGACCGCAAAATCACCCTCTGCTATTTTGTCAGAGTCGCCATAAGCGAAAGCATCAAAAGCGTAGTAAAGCTCAGAATCATAGTAATTTTCTTTATAGCCGGTAACTCTTACGAGTTCGTTGTATAAATCATATGTTTCAATAACTGCAATTTGACCATGCTCGTAAACTCTTGGTTCTTCATTACCTTCATCTACCGCAAAATATACTGTAAGAGTAACTTTGGGTAAATATTTAGCATAAACATGTACATTTGCGCCAGCTTCTTCTACAGTTATCTTGTTTCCGATAAGCGTTTCAAAGTTTTCATCCGCATACCAGCCTACGAATTCATACCCCTCTTTAGTCGGAGTTTCTATTTCAGCCGGCACGTTTATATTTACATTAAATGTCGATGAACCTACAACTTCTCCGCCGTTCAACTCTAATATCAAGCTTGCATAAGGATATACTAAATTTACCGTTCCGTTATCAAATGATACGAGACGTAAATAAGTTGTGCCGTTTGCAAGATATACGTCGGCAATATAGTCGGCATTTTCTGTCAACTCATACGTACCTTTATATTTTAATTCGCCGTCGTCAAAGATACAAATACCGCCGATACCGTCCAATGCAACGGTATATGCATCGTATTGTTCGTCTATAACTTCAAGATGCGACGCATATTCGCCTTCTAAGCCATCGAGAGAAATTAAATTGCCATCTTTTCTGCCGTAATTAGCCAAATATTTACCGTCGAACAGTACGTCGACAAAGTTATTATCCGCCAAATCGGCAACATGGATATCTTCTCCGTCAGCTTTAAGTTCTGCGCCGAATACGACTAATTCTTCGTTGGCGTAAATACTTATCACACCATCGTTGTCAAATTTAAATTCGACAAAATAGTCCTTTCCGCCGTTAAATACGCCAAAGGCATAATCACCCTCTCTCCTCTTTGAACTGAGATAATCGGTAGAAGCGCCATTATCACGCGTAGTCGGAAATGCAATGTTTACATAATGATTTTTGCTCTCGACTTCAACGATTATTCCGGTAGCCGCATCGATATACGCCGTATAATCTTTTCCGACATAAGATATCGTAAACGAACCATCTTCAGCCGAATGATCGTGAAACGCAGCGCCGCTGCCGAAGCAATCAACCACACGCGAGTCGTCGGCAATCATTTCCGCCGTGCAGTCGAAATTCGCTGCCATTTCGGAAACGATAAAATCATTCATTCTGTAAAGATCCATATTGCCGCTTTCATAAAGCGTAGTAATGGTGTAATGTTGACCAACGTATGCCGGCATTGCCACTGTATCGGTCGAAATTTCCACATCGGGGAATTCATCGTGTACGTACACGTCGGTACCATTATCTAAATACGTGGGAGCAATAGACTTTTCCGCAGATACAGTCCACGACTCATCGTTTAAATCAGGTACGGTGGCATATTCGATATCGCCGTCATATTCGCACACTCTGCTTGCAACGCCGTCATGTTCGAAATCAGGCACGGTTACGTATTCATATTCGCCGTATGAATGTGTAACGGTAACCTTTACCGTAGCGGAAAGTTCCTCTGTTCTTACTCCCAAAACGGTAGCGGTGATAGTAATGTTTGCAGTTCCGACTGCTAAACCCTTCACAACGCCGTCTTCATCTACCGTCGCAACGTCTTCGTTATCAGACGAAAAATTGAATTCAACGTCTTCTAAACCGTCAATTGCGGGTACGAGCGCAACAGTTTTATTGTGGGCGATCGGATCGGGCGCTTCGATTGTTATCGAATGATCCGGCGGCATGATCTGTTCTACCGTGCCGCAGCTCGCCATTAAAACCGTTGCAAGAGAGAAAATTGCAATTAACATTACAATTGCACTCTTTTTAAGTTTCATTGTTTTACCTCCATAAAATATTAATTTTTAAATATTTATCCGAATATTCCGCTTTCGGCGAAAAGCGGAATATTTAGAAAACAAGTTTTATTGCTTTGAAAATACGTAATATATGGTTTTTCCCGAATCTATATGATAGAAACAATAAGTAGTCGGGCTGGAACCGGTTCCGTATACGCTCGCATAATCGGCATCATAAGCCACCAATGACGCAAGCGTAGAAGAAAATTTCATCTTGACCGTTTTGCCTTGATGAGTAAACTCTATCGTCTTATTATCAACGTCATAAGTATAACTTGCGGTTATATCTATATATTTATATCCGCTCCAATGCGTGCTAACTATGGTTAAAGTCTGATCTTCGGTCGAAAAGGTTATACTCGTCACTACGGATTCGTCGCCATAGTACTCCTCATCGTCTTCACTATCCGAATCGTAAATGAATGAAGAAGGAATAGCATGTCCCGTAAAACTCCAACCCGCAAACGCCGGAAGCTTAGACGGATCGTACTCTGAATACGTTAAAGCGTCTACGTCAAGATTATAACGATAAGTTACACCGCCCGATATTATTTTCGCCATACCGGACACTATTTCGTAAGTAGCCATATTACCGTCAGGCAAAATAGCCGTGCCGTATCCGTCCAACGTAAGAGTATCGTCGCCGTTTTTATACGTGCCGCCGAATCCGTCAGAAACGTAGTGATAAGTCATATTCTCTTTATCCAATATAACGGTTTGACCGTTAAAGGTGAGTCTGTCCTTATCTATCGTATAGGAATACTCCTTGTCGTTTACGGTTATGCCGCCTACGCCGTTTAAGTAAATATCGGTTTTACCTTCGGTATTTAACATTCCGTTACTCAAAAACGCATAAGTGCCGTTATAGCCGTCAGATACTTTAAGATCGGAACCATTATTCGCAAAAGTCTCAATTTTTTTGCCGTTACTGTCATAAACGGTAAGAGTATTTACTTTATATGTAAATCTGCCGTTATCTTCATCGACATTCCAAATGGAAGAAATGCTCTTGACCGACGGATCGGATTCAAACGTAACGTTTGTGTAAACCGAGTTGCCGTATACGAAAACCGTAAGCGTAGACCTGTCTGCCATAGTCCATTTGACGAGTTTGGTTCTATGCGAGTTAAAGTTTGTATACTCGCTTATCGAATCACCGTTTTTAACTCCGATATATACGCAGTCGGTTGCCGACAAAGACGCATAGTTTTTGTTTACTACCGAAACGATTAAACCGTTGCCGTTATAGTACGTATATTTGCCGTCTATCCAGACTACGCCTGCACCGCCTCTGAAACCCGTAACTTCGGTTTCACCGAAAGTAGTTCCGCTTACTTCCAATTTACTGTTGATTTTCAAAGTGTACGGATTAGTATGTACGCCGGTCATATTGTTCATAAATACTCTGTATTCGCCGACAATGTCGTTGCCCGTATAATCCGGTCTGTCATCTACCGGATCTGTTTCTGTTTCCGAACCGCTATCCGTTTCGTCGTTATTTTCCGAACCCGATTGAGTATCAGACGTTACTTCCGTGCCGGCACTTGAAGAATTGCCTTTAGGAGTTTTTTCTCCGCTCGCACAAGACGCAGCAAACACCAAAACGGATATCATTGCGATCGAAAATAAAATCGCCAATATCTTTTTTTTCATAATTTCTCCTATTTGCGGTATCGCTTGCAAAATGCATGCGATACCGCACAATTATTAAAGAGACCAGTCGCCGTTGACGTAGAAATTGATCCAGAAATTCTTGGTGAAGTTGTTTTCGACAACTATCATAACGTCGCCATGTACGAACGTTGCATAGTTTGTCTGTCTACCGGTCGTACCGCCGTCAAGACGGGAATTGTTTTCATCCAAAACAAAGCCGAATTTCGCCAAATCAGTTGTAATTCCGTCTACTATCTCTAAGAAAGTCTTAGTGGTTATCTGACTGTTGGAGTCGCACTTATCGGTAGATGCGGTAAGCGTGAACGACTTCTCATAATAACTTATACCGTTTGCATCCGTAGTAAGATCATAATCATAATCGAAGAACGGACCGTAGAAGTTGCCGAACGCATTATAAGCGAATTCGAGATCCGGCATATCCTTGTCGAAATTGTTGTGTCTGTCACTGGCAATTTCGGCTATAAGCTGAGCACCGGTATAATTGTCATTACGGAGCCAGTTATGAGTCTTATTGCCGTTCGCATCTTCATATTCATGATAATAATCGTAGTATTTTACCTTATAATCAGCCCAGTCAAAACTATAATTTTTGGAAATATAGTTTTCGTCGCTGAATACGTCGGGATCAATTTCGGTATCGTTTATATTCGAATAAGTGGTCGTGCAAATTCCTCTGTATATATCGTAAATACTATAAGGATAAGACGTCGAATAGAGTTCGCCGTTCTTGGTTACGGTTATCGTAAGAATCGAATTAGCCAAAGCCGTAGCGTCTTTAGCATAAGAATACATACTTATCTGCTGAGCAACTTCAGACGTTACGTTTGCAGCTCTCAATGCAAATTGATACATATTCGCTCCGTTTACTTTCGTAGTGCCTCTGTATTCGAATATTTCAGGCGCAAAGTCAAAGCCGGGTATGATTTTATCTTTAAGAGTACCGTAAGTACGAGTCTTGCCCTCGAAATAATATCTTCCTTTATCGCTATCATAGTGAGGTTCGAAATATTCGAAATAGTCGTCTCCGCCTTCTACGGTGAACTGTCTGTAACCGGAAACTTCTTTGAAATAATTATTGCCGTCCATCGTGTAAGTATATTCGCCGGTCTTTATAAGATATATACCGTCATTGGTTACATAGCCTTCCAATCCGACAGTGCCGCTCGAAGAAGCAGCATATTGATATACGTCCGGAGAAGTTTTAGCCAAAGCGTAAATTTCTCTGTTTACAGAATCGTTGACTATCGAATAATCATCGGGATCGCCCTGCATTGCGTAAGTCGTTCTGTCACTGGTCTTGAAATAATAACTGTTTGCATTCTTCATCTTGCCAAGTGCGGAAGTTAACGCCGCATATTCTTCAGCCTCGTCTTCGGGTACGGTGTAAGCCGCAGGAGCCGGAACTTTAGTAGTTCCAACGTTTGAGAAATTAAGAGTGGTAACGGTATATTCGCCCGCTAAAACTTCATCATCTTCGCCATAATAGTTGTTTACTTCACTGTAAGCGATTATTCGCGTAATTTCGCCGTCTTCAACGTAGAATTCCAAAGAAGAAAACGCATCTGCACCACCTAATATCGGTGTGAACGAAACTGCTAAATAAGCCATTAAATACCATTCGCTCGAATTTAAGTCCGCAGTATAAACATATACGTCGTCTTCCTCGATATACTCGGCTTTTTCAGTCCAATTTTCGTTCGCTACGAGTTCGGAAAGGTGATTCCAAAGGTGTTGATTAGACCAAAGCGCAGCGCGGCTGAGATAGTCGGTTACGTTTTCCGCAACGACTTCATTCTTCATATTTATGTATAACTCTTGGAGAGGATAGCCTTCAGCTTTGCTCGCCGTGCCGTATTCGTCTTCTACCTGAGTTACTACCATCGTGTCGCCTCTTTGATAGAAGTTCATCATCGGTTCAGCGCCTTCAACAGGCTCGCCGTCTTCTTCGGCAGCTTTCCAATAGCCGTACCACTTATCAGGCTCCATCTTTACTTCGTATTCGTAAACCTGACTGCTTTCGATACCATCAGTCGAATAAATGTCGTATATATCCTCGACAGTTCCGCTTACGGTAATACTTTCATTGCCGAGCGCCGCTATCATTTCGGAAGTAAGCTTACTTCCGTTAGCGCCGTTGATCTGTCCCGGCGTTACTTTAGACGAATTTACTTTAAATTCTACGTTCGCCGTTTTAGTCTTGTCCGCATTCGCAGTCGCAGTTACTACTATATACGTAGTATAGTCCGGATCTGCTACAACTTCTACCAAACCGTTCGCCGATACTCTTAAAATAGATTCGTTGGACGATTTAAGCGTGTAACCTATATTTTCGGTATTGGTTACCTCTACTTTTATCGTAGCCGTATCGCCGAGTTTTAATGAATACTTGTTGCCTTCTACTGTGGCGTTTATTCCAACAGGATGTACAACAGGCGTATCACTACCGCTTTCTGAGCTACTTTCGGTACTGCTTTCACTGCCGTTGTCTGCTCCGTTACCGCAAGCGGCAAACAGCGACAAGCACAATACCAACATCAATGAGACGAGTACGTTTAATACTCTTCTTGATTTTGCCATTTTTGTTACCTCCATAAAAATTTTAAATTTTTTCGAAAAATAAACTACCTATTTTTCGTTTTTAACTTAATAATTAACGTCTTTCCAAGCGTATACGAGTAGGTCGAGCGCATTATCCACGACGGCTACCATTATTCCGTATTCGTTTTCGTATTCGCCGTATCTGTTCTTTTCAAAACCGCACTCTACCAAGTAATCTTCTACCTTTGCCATAGACTTATTTATCGTATAATCGTCGTCTAACGGAACGTCAAAGTAGAACACTATCGCAAATACGTTTCTGTTCGTTCCGGACTGTATCCTTGAAGTGGTAAGTCCGAATCCGTAAGTATCGCCCAACGCATTTCCGAAATACGGCAATTTATCGAGAATATCTTCGTCATTGAAGAATACTTTCAGTTCCTCCGCCGCATTGACTTCCTCGTCGTCGTCCGTACTCACACTTTCTTCGGAAACGAATATCGTAACCTCATCCCAGGTTGAAGGAACGTTTCTGACCGCAAACTCTGCTTCATCTTGTATTGTAGCCGAATTAAAATCAGAATACGTAATATCGACAACGCCGTACATATACACCATATTGTAATAGAAACATGCCTCTATTATATGTCCGTCTTTCACTACTACGAACGGAGTAAACGACGATGTCGAGGACGTATACCCTCTCGTCGCAAATAAGCCGTATAGCTGAATATCGTTTCCGACGCCGTGATAGAACAAAGATGCAACTTGCGCCATAGCGTCGTCTACGTAATAAGTTATAGTTCCGTCGTCTTCGTCAACGTAAGATTCTCTGAATATTTCGGGAGCGTACATAAACGACGGTTTTATCTCATTGAAATCGGTTTCGTAAGCCCTCGTGGCAACGTATCCGTTCTCTTTTGCGTCAAACATGTAAGTATTGTACAGTTTGTCGTTTATCTTTTTATACCCATAAGCGCCTTCTTCGTGATACGTCTTTACCTCTCTGCCATACGAATTAAACGTATAATCGTAAGGTATGTAGTGACATTCGTTAGCCGTAACCGTTTCTTTATAACCTTCCATTATATAGCCGCTTATAAGTACAGAAGCGGAAAGATCCATATAATCGGTCGTATAACTTTCGAGAGTGCGCATATTTTCAATCGCCTCTTTAAGCGGCGCATGAAATTCTTCGCTATAAGAATATTTATTTATTTCGGGAACGATTATCGTGTCGTCGCCGTAGTTCATTACCGCAACGAGATTATACACCGATCTATACCCGTCAACAAGCGAATAATCGTAAGCGCTCGTCGCATAAAATCCCATCAATTCGCCCTGTGAAATATAGAGCGAGAAATTCTCGACTTTTCCGAAATCGTACGGGTTCGCAGACGCAACCATTCTCTCCGGCAATTTTTCATCTCTGCCGGTATACTCGTATAGCCACGTATCTTCGTTGAAAGTAAAATCTTCGACTTTAAGTCCCTTGAAATTGTTATACAATCCCGAATCTTCCCACGTAACGTATTTACCGCCGTCCTCCATCGGGACGTATTCTTCTTCGTTCATAAAACTCAATCCGACTTCGCTAGCCAACCCGTCGTGCTCTTTGTAATAGAGCGCAGAAGAATTACCTGCATTGTCTTGATATTCCGCATACCAGACGTTTTCTTTCATAGCGGTATAAACATCAAGCGTATAACTTTCAACGACCGAAGAATGCCCCGTTATGTTATAAACCGATATGCCGAGAGTTCCTAAAAATTCGGATTTTTCCGATTCGCCGAGTTCGTCGAGCATTGCTTGATTTAATATCGGCTTTGCTGTAATATATACTAATTTTTCGGCGTAAGCGGTCGGATCTTCTTTACTCGTCGCTACGACTACGGCGTAGCTGTCCGAATTCACGTTGCTCGCCGTAAGCTTGCCGCTATCGCTTATAGTTACGTTTTCAGCACCCGACTTTACAGACCATGTAACTTCTTTATTGCTCGTGCCAAACACGTTTGCGGTAAGTTGTATGCTCTTTCCGCTCTTGACTTCGCTCTGACCTTCAATTCCGATTATTACTTCATCGGCAACCGCCTTTGGAGTAAACGTCTGCAACTGAGACGCCGCCGAATCGGTATATCCGTCGGCAGTAGCCGCAACCTTGAACGTAAACGCCAACGCCGAGTCAGCCTGATATTCGGTTTCCGCAAGCCTTGCGACCGCCGAACCGTTTATAGTAACTATATATCCCGTCGCATTTTTTACTGCGTCCCAAGTAATAAGTCCGCTTTCGGATATTTTCACGTTTTCAGGCGTAGAAAGCGTTCTGCCCGATACTGCGCCGCTTTCGCTACCGGATTGGTCTCCTGAATTGTTACAAGCAAACAATGAAAACGACATCGCTAAAACTAAAATCGCACATATAAATCTTTTCATCTATATTTACCTCTCAGTAATTGTAAGTTATTGCAATAACAACTCTGTTGCCGCTTTCGGTATCGTATTTTACGGAAATATCGATAACTTTGTCATTTTCAATAGTAAATTCTACCGTGGCGTCGCCTTTGGCGTCAACGCTCACTACGGAAATAACTTTGGCAATATTTTCTTCTTTGACAACGCAAGTCGTTACGTTCTTCTTATTGTTATAAGATGATACGAGATTTTCGCTTAAATCGACGTAAAGAAGATCCTCTCTTTTAAACTCGTCATAAGTCGTAAAAGTAGGAAGTTCGGTTTCGAGTTCGTAATTTGCATTAAGAGTAGTCCTCGCACGACCTACTACAAGCTTTCCGTCTTTGATTTCGCAAGTCATCGTATAACCGGATATCTCCACATCTTTATCGTACACTTTTAAATCCATTGTGGAAGATACGACTTTATTCATCGAATCCTGCATTATCTTATAACTTTTACTGATGTTATTGCCGCCACAACCCGTTATTATCAAAGCAAGCGCAATAATTATTCCCACTACAAATCCCGTTGCAGCCGGTTTTATAATCGTCTTTTTCTTCATAGCTTTCACCCAAATATTTTATCCATACGGTCGACTATCGGATATATCTCCGAATTTATCTTTTCGATATATTCGTTATACGATGCGACGAATTCGTTGTAGTTAGTAAGATCCAAAAGAACTTTGTCGCTTGCCGCAAGATTGTTTATCCTCGCAGTTATCGCTTTAAGTTCGTCGAGTTTATCTATCGAGAACTTTTTCGACATATTGTAAATATCCTCTTGCAACGTCCTTACTTCTTCGCTCGCTCCCGCAAGTTTTAACTCAAAGAGATCTTGCTTCGCTTTCTGATAAGTTTCGACAAGCGAATTCCAAACGTCTGCCGAATAACCGTAATCGGTCGCGACTTGATTCGTTGCGTTATAGGCAATCGTCGCTTTGTTTATGAGCGCTTCGTCGCTGTAAGATATTACGGATATCTTCTGTAATTGCTCGGCGTAAGAAATGAAGTTGATAAGATTCTTATCCATCGCAACGTAATCGCTTCTCTCCGCATTTTCGACTTTTCCGAAATACACTTCGTATACGAGAGAATCGTAGCCTTCGACGTTTTCGTTCTTCGGCAATATCATTTTGATAGGCTCTCTTTCGCCAGCCAAATCTATAAACGTATAATAATACAATTCAAATCCGAACAAGTCGTATTGGTTATGAAGTAAATTTCTGCCCGGTGCGTCTTCGCTGAGTACGGTGGTCGAATTATAATAATCTTCGAGCGCCGGTGCGGTAAACGACTTGAACTCTACCGCTTCCAGATTTTCGTAACCGTAGAAAGCGTAATTGCCGATAAGTTTAAGCGAATCGGGTAAAATTATCTTCGTTATGTTCTCGTTCGCATTGCCGGCATATTCTTCAATTCTATAAGTATCGTCCGCAACGATGAGTTCGGTAACGACTTTGTCGTCGACCTTATAATTTGACGGAACAGCCGAAAGTTGTAAATGTCCCGACTCCAACACGACGTACAGCACGCCGTCGATAAGTTTGGCGTATTCGTTGATATCTACGTTCGTTTCTCCGTCGAAGGTCTTAAACGTTGTCAAATCCTTACAATCGACGAAAGCCCTTGCGCCGATTTTCTTTATTTTATCCGAAACTTTGAATTCGGCGAGCGATTCGTTTCCGTAGAATGCCATATCGCCGAGTATTTCAAGGTTTTTCGCCTCGAAAGAGTTCAGCGAAGTTTCGCGGAATGCCGCAATTCCTATTTCGGTAAGGTTGTCGGCAACTATATCGCCCGTGAGTTCGTGTCTGCCGAAGAATGCGCCGTCGCCTATCTTCTCTGCGCCGGAAATATCGATTGAAGTCAACGACATCTCGTCTTGCTGAGAGGAAACGTAAAACGCACCTTCGCCTATTTCTTTAACTTTGCTTAAATCTATATTTTTAAGCGCATAGCAACCTGCAAAACAATAATTACCTATTACGTCTACGTTATTAAGCGTTACGTCTTTAAGTTCCGAACAGTAATAGAATACGTAGTTGAACTTGCCCGGCTCAGTCTTTACCGTGCTCGGTATAGTTACGGATTTAAGTTCTTTACAACCCAAAAACGCACCGTCGCCTATATATTCCAAACCTTCGGGAAGGTCTATCGTTTCAAACAATCCGCCGTAAACGTATTCCGAAATGCCCGCAAATGCGCCCTCGCCTATCGATTTAAGATTTGCAGAAAGTTTAACTTCCTTTATTGCCCCGCAATCCGCAAATGCGTAATTACCTATTTTCGTCGCAGAGGACATATCCAATTTCGTGAGCGCACTGCAACGATAGAACGTCTGGTCGGGTATCTCCGGAACTCCTTCCAAATTGATACTCGCAAGCTTCGAATCGTACATAAACGTTCCCATTTCTAATTTAACGTTGTCTCCGAGTCTTACAACAGTCAATTTAGAACAATTCTCAAACGCTCCGACTCCCAATTCGGCGCCGCTGCCTATTTCGGCATACTCTATTCCGGAATTGTAGAAACTACCCTCTCCGACTTTTACGCCTTCGCCTATCGAAACACGTTCAAGCGCCGTCGTATATGAAAACGCATAGTCGCTTATTTCACTCAAAGCGTCGAGGTTATTTACTGTAGTAAGTCCTCTGTTATAGAAGAACGCATTTCTGCCTATTGTGATATTTTCCGCATTTTCAAACGTTAAAGTCTCAATCGTTTCGCATTTAGCAAACGCATAATCGGAAATAACTATCGGACCTACGATCGTAAGATTTTTTATGTTCGCTCCGATAAATGCACTCTTGCCTATTACGTCGTAGTCTCGACCGCTTATAGTCAAATTGCCGTAGTCGGCGTATATTGCCGCAAAAATTATAGTTTTGCCGTCTCCGGAAAGTAAAAGCCTATTGTCTCTGCCGACTGCATACTCATTATTTCCTGCCGCCACCTCAAACGTTTTCAAAGCCGTACCTTCAAAGGTTGAGCCCTCTATATCGGTTATATGAGTATTAGCGCTGAATACGACTTTTTCCAAACTCTCGCAACCGTAGAAACAGAGGTCGCCGAACGTTATGTCGCAATCGGGTAAATTGACAGTCTTTAAATTCTTACAGTCAAGGAAACACCTTTCCGGCAAATCAAAATTCAGTTTCGTGCCGAGTCCGCTCTTTCTTCCGTAAAGCGTAAGCTCCTCGATTGCCGTATTTCTGAACATCGAATACGAGAGTTGAGTATTCCCTTCCTCGTCGAATATTACGTCTTTTAATGAAGTACAGTCGTAGAATATCTCGTCGCCCGAATTTCTGAGCGCTCTTAAATCCACACCGCTAAGCGCAGAACAACCTTTAAACGCCGCTTTACCGATAGCATAAACTTTTCCAAGCCCTATCGATTGTAATTTTACGCAACCGAAGAATGCGTTGGCGCCGATAACTTCAGTATTTTTAATGTCGACGCTTTCAAGAGATTCGTCATTGTAAAAGGCGTATTCACGTATAAACCTGAGGCTCTCCGGTATAACTACTTCCTTTAATGAAGAACAGTTATAGAACGCATATTTCTGTATTTCCTCTACGCCTTCGGGTATTATAACTTTCGTTATTGCCGTATTTGCCGCAGGTATTTTATTAGCGTCGTAATCGTCGTCGGAAAGTTCTATCGAGTAATCCGTATCGTACAGACAGAACGAATACGATCCTATGTATAATATACCTTCATCGTCGGGTATCTCGACAGTTCCGCCGAGTCCTTTATATGCAACAAGCGTCCTGTCCTGAATTATAAACGGGCTGTTGACTGTTATACTTATCGTATCGGTAATTCTCGAACTGCTGCCGACTCCTACCGTTATTCTTACCGTTCCCTTTTTAAGAGCCGTAACGGTGCCGTCCTCCGCAACCATTGCCGTATCCGGATTGGTCGAAGTATATACGAGTTCATATTTATCTTCCGCATACCACGGATCTAAATCGGTAAATAATTTTATTTTTTCGCCCGGATACATACTGATAGAAGTCATTGACGAAGTAAACATCGTCGAACCGGTCGAACCTATCGAACTGTTTTGCCCCGCCCTCGAATATGCAAACAAAGTATCGAAATGCGATATCCTTAAAGATTCGAGTGCGGCGTCGTCTACCGTGGTAACGATTTCACGGGCGGTATTCGTTTCTCTTACACTTAAATATACCGTCGCTTTTTTATCTATTCCGAGTATACTGCTACTGTATACGTCCGAAACCGTTATCTTTATTCTGCCGCTCGCTTTCGCCTTTACTAAACCCTCGCTGACTTCCGCAACGTTTTCGTTTGAAGAAGTCCATTCAAGATATTTCAGATAGTCTTTATCTTTATCGACCGTAATGTCGGAAGTAGCTAAATATTTAGTTAGGTCTACAACTTCGCCTATACCTACGGTTATAAGATCTATCTCCTTGCCTTTAACTTCGCCGTCGTCGGTGAACTTGAAATCGCCTTGAACGCCGGGAAGCGGACAAAGATATATATTCGAATTCAACGCATAGTCCTCTATCGAAAAACCTAACGAGTCAAATAACGGGAATTCATAGCCGCTTGTTGCGAAAACGTTCTTATGGATATCTTCCAAATAATCGGTTATCTCTATTCTTACCGTCGTATCGCTGCCCTTTTCTCCGTATACGGGTATCGGGTTTTTGGTAAGATAGGTATACGAGGACGCATTACTGAAAATAATCGGGGTGATAGCCATTACGTAATGGTTATCGTAAACCGTCATATTCATATAGTAACGATCTTTTTTAAGCGTTTTATCGTATACTTTTTCGTAATTGACTTCCTTAATTACGGGTGCCTCGTCGTCAAAGTAAAAATCAAACGAGAAAGTATTTCTCTTATTTGCCGCTACTCCGCCGTCGCCGTAATCCAAAAGTCCGCTCATCTTGAACTCGTAAGTCCTGTTATTTATAAGTCCTTGCTCGCCTATCGAAGTGGATCTGAGTCTTAAATAATCATAATACGGTATGGGCGTTCCGCCGTAAGAATAAGCCTTGGTCGCATTGTAATCGACGTACTCCCATAACACTTCGCCCGTAACCTTATCGGTTATAGAGAACTTCATCTCTTTTGCGTTTCTCAAAAGTCCGGCATACACGGCGGCAAATCCGTCGATCGTACCGAGTATATTCGATACCGCTATATGCTCCTCCGACGCCGGTATATAATCATATTGAGTGGTGTCGAGATCGTAAAGGTAGGTGCCGAGCGGAATCAAATAGTTATAATAATATGAACCGTAAGGCGTCGTAGCGTAATAATCTGCCTTTATCTTATCTTCGTAATCGATAGACGCATCGTGCGCTTCGGATTCCACTTCATAATAAGTCTTATCGAACAACGGCGGTTCCGTCCAATCGCCGTAGAAAGCGAGGAACGGACAATTCAAGTCTACGCCTTTATCGTAATTTGCCTTTAACGTTACAAATCCCTCTACGTACATTCCGTACGGGAATAAACTTTCGATATAATTCTTATCATCGGCAGTCAAAGTATAGGTTACTTTTACCTTTACGCTGCCTTTTGCGTTTACGGTTACGTCGTTTCCGCTTAACGCTCCTTCACCGCCGAGATATTCCGCTTTGAATCCGCCGCCGAGCATATACGGGGTTTCGGCAACGTGTTTCGTATCGTATTTCGATACGCTCTCGGTCATACCTATAACTCCCAAGTTGTACGAAACGGCGTCTCCCGAAAGATTGACTACGTTAAACACCATCTCATAAACGCCGGTTCTGTTCTTGTCGTCGCCGAGTTCGAGTTTTGTTCTGTCTATTCCGTCAACGCTTATATACGCCTTCGTGTTTACCGAATTTGCAAGCGCCGCAAGTCCTGCGCCCTGCTTTCTCGGCGAATACGGATTGCCATCTTCGTTTTTCGCTATGGTGGCGGTAGACATCATCAGTTGATTGGTCAAATTCATTACGTCTACCCAATTATCGATCTCGTATTCGTCTTTTACGTATTGTCTTATGAGCAAAGTCATACCGCAGAGGTTAGGCGATGCCATACTCGTTCCGCTGAGCAAATCGTAACCGCCGCCCGGAACAGCCGACTTGATGTTTCCGCCGTGAGCCGTAATTTCCGGCTTAATGCCGAGCGACGGAGTCGGTCCCCAACTCGAAAAGTCGCTGATAAACGGGCCTGCTTGTTGACTGCCGCTTATCGTTATCGTTCCCGTATCCGACGCCGCAAGCGACATGCCTTTATCTTTCGATATGGAAACGGTGGGAATATGCTCCGACTTACCCATTGACATCGCTATATCGCCGTCTATATTATTGTATATTATGCACGCTATCGCTCCGTAGCGGCGAGCGAGTTGCGCTTTCTCCTCAAACGTATTGTCGCCACGTTTGATGAGCGCTACTTTGCCCTTTACGTCGATTGCACCGTAACTTTGTTGAGAACCCGTGCCGGGAACCGTAACGTAATCGAGAGTTATCTCCTCTCCGACTTCATCAACCATTCCGTTATCTAACAAATAGTTATATAATTCGGCATAAAAGTCGTTTTCTTTTGAATTTATATTGTTCGATTCCTTGTAAAATACGACTTCCGAACCGTTCGCAACAAAATATCTGCTCTTCGTTCCGCTTATCGACGCTACCGATAAAGCGGCGTCATACGTTGACGGAGAACCGACCGTGCCCGAATCCGGATTGGTAACGAAACTCGTATTTCCCTGTGCACCGCCGAAGCCCGAAGTGTAGTTATTGCTACCGGCAGTTATAAGGCTTATGCCTGCATCGTTAATACTTTTATAAATTTCATTTACGTTTTCCTCGTCCGCCTCGGTCGAAAATCCGCAAGAAGAACCGAGCGACATATTTATAGCGTCTACGCCGAGTATTACCGCATCTTCCAAAGCAAGCAATATATCGTCCGTATCGGCGCCCTCGTTAAGATCGGGGAAAACTTTCATAAGTACGAGCTGCGTATCTATCGCAACGCCCTTGAAATCGTCCTCTTCGCAATAGCCGCCTATTATACCGGCAACGTGCGTACCGTGTTCGCTGTCGTACGGGAAAACGTTGGCGTCTTTATCGGCATAATCGTAAGTAAACGGAATCTTTCTGCTGTAATATACGTCCATAACGTCCAGGTCGGAAGTAAATGAAGCTGCCCTCATATCGCCTAACAATTCGCTGATATCGTCTTGCGTATATGCGATTTCGCCTTCCGGCTGACGGGCGAATACTTTATGACTGCAATCGAATCCCGAATCCAGAATAGCAACGGACGTGCCCTTTCCCGTATATTCTACGGACGAAGAATCATAAATACCCGTCTCGTAAATATCTACCGCATTATTTATTGCGGAAGCGTCTCCATTCGTCGCTTGCGGCTTGTTATAAGTATCGCTGAGTATCGTATGACTAACTCCGCCAAAAGAGTTGATTGCCGCTAAATTTTTATATTTTACGTCTGCAATTATCGCATTGGTAATCGTAAATAACGTATTGTCCGCCTTTTCGATAAGTCCGCTTGACGTTAAAGAACTTATAAGTCTGTTCTGAGCGGTTTTAATTCTCGTTATACCGTATTTACCGGCAGTAGACGCAACGTATTCGGATACGCTTTCCGCCCCCGAATTTCCCGCATTATAATCGTCAATTAAAGAATTTCCGTCCAGAACTATCATTACTCTGACGGTATCTTCGGGTTTGTATCCGCCGTTTTCAAGCAGATATTCCGCCTTTATTCTGGACACCGCTTCTTCTTGGGTAAATTTAATGTCGCTCTTTATCAGCCTTAGATTTTGAGATACGTTTTCGCTCTCAATAGTTTGACCGATTTCGGTTTTTGCGGCAATATCAGAATTATCCTCCGCAAATTGTGCGCAAGATACCGCAAAAAACATAATTAAAGTTAAAAACAGTGATATAAATTTTTTCATATTTCTTCCTTGAACATAAAGATTAGTCGTTAGCTCAGCCAAAGTCGTATCAACAGCATTGTCGCCGTAAAGCACAGTAATACACCTATAAATATGGGTAAAAACCTTTCGAAAGCCGCCCTTACCGCCGCTCTCTTTTCTTTTTTAGTCATTTGAACGCCGTCGTCCGATTTAGACTTGCTTTTATCTAAACCGCTCATATCGTATACGGTATGCCCGTCGTCGATATAAACGTTTTTTTTCTTTTCTTTTTTATTTTTCGCCATTTTCCGCGTCTCCGACGAAATAATTATTCATCGCTTCACTGTCGTAAAGATGACACGCAACAAAGTGATTCTTTTTGACCTCGATATATCTCGGTACGACGTTTTCGCATATTCCCATACATTTGGAACATCTCGTATGGAATTTACAGCCTTTCGGCGGATTCGCAGGAGACGGTATATCTCCGTTTAAGATGATCCTTTTCATCTTCGTATCCGGATCGGACTGCGGTACCGCTGAAAAAAGCGCTTGCGTATACGGGTGCAACGGATTATCGAATATCTCGTCCGTATCGCCTTTTTCCATCATATTCCCGAGATACATTACTAAAATGCTGTCAGTTATATACTTTACGACCGACAAATCGTGCGAAATAAATACGTACGTAAGTCCCATCGTGTTTTGCAATTCTTTGAGCAAATTTATTATCTGGGCTTGTATGGAAACGTCGAGTGCGGATACCGGCTCGTCGCAAACGACGAGTTTGGGTTTTACCGCCAACGCCCTCGCAATACATATCCTTTGACGCTGTCCGCCCGAAAACTCGTGCGGATAACGGTCGTAATACTGCTCTTGAAGTCCACACTTTTTCATTATATCGTAAACGTATGAGCGAAGTGAGGACTTGGGAACTATCTTATGAGTCTTGACCGCTTCGGCTATGATATTTCCGACCGTCATTCTCGGCGGTAAACTCGAATACGGATCCTGGAATATAAGTTGTATTTCAGTACGGTACTTTCGCATTTCCTTTTTGTAAATTCCCGTAAGATTTACGCCGTTATATATAACTTCGCCGCCGTCGGGTTCATATAACTTTAATATCGTTCTGCCGAGCGTAGTCTTTCCGCAACCGGATTCGCCGACAATTCCTATCGTCGTACCGCGATCGAGCGTAAAACTCACGTCGTCAACCGCCCTTAAATATTCGACCGGCCTGCCGAAAAAATCAGTTTTGATCGGGAAATATTTTTTTAAATTTTTGACTTCGAGCAAATGTGCGGGTTCTTCTTTTTCTTCCGCAGTATTCGCATTTATCGTTTCTATCATTGTTCTCCGTATAAATAGCAGGAAACATAATGTGTTTCGCTTATTTTGATAACAGGCGGATATTCGCCGTCGCACTTATTAAAGCACTTATCGCATCTGTTTTTAAAATAGCAAGCGTTAGGCAAATTTATGGGATTGGGAACTTGCCCGGGTATGGAAAATAACGGTTCGTCGGACGGCGAAGTCAAGAGCGGTTTGCTCTTTTGCAGTCCTATCGTATAGGGGTGCTTGGGATCATGGAATATCTCGTGCGCCGTTCCCTTTTCTATTACTCTCCCGGCATACATAACTACGACTTCGTCCGCCATTTCCGCAATTACGCCTAAGTCGTGCGTTATAAGCATTATCGAACAGCCTTGACTTTTTTGAAGGTCTTTCAAAAGTTCGAGTATCTGCGCCTGAATAGTAACGTCGAGAGCCGTCGTCGGTTCGTCGGCTATTATGAGTTTCGGATTTCCGGCAAGCGCCATCGCTATCATTACCCTTTGGCGCATACCGCCCGAAAGTTCGTGCGGATAACTCTTATAAACGTGTTCCGGCATCGCTATTCCGACCTTTTCGAGCATTTCTATACTCTTTTTCTTAGCGTCTTCCTTGGCGATATCCGGAGTATGCACGAAAGATACTTCGTCGAGTTGGTAACCTATCGTAAATACCGGATTCAGACTTGTCATCGGCTCTTGGAATATCATCGTGATATCCTTGCCTCTGATTTTATACATCTCTTTTGTCGGCATCTTCGCTATGTTATAGCCGAGTTTTTTTCCGTTTTCGTCAATTCCGAGTTCGTCCGAATTGAAACGTATTTCTCCGCCGACAACCTGTCCTTGCGGGGCTTGCACGAGTTGCATTATCGAGAGCGACGTAACGCTCTTGCCGCAACCGGACTCGCCGACAACGCCGACTATCTTGTTTTTAGGTATGTCGAACGAAACGCCGTTTACGCTTTTAACCGTTCCCGTATCCGTGAAAAAACAAGTATGCAAGTCGTCGATTTCTATAATATTGTTTTCATCGTGCATAGCGCAAGTAAAACTTTTCGGATCGAGATTTTTCCTCTTCAAACTCTCGTAATACTTCATTTGACGAAGATTTTCTTTTATTATCTTGCGACTTTCTTTTATGGATATGTAATTTGATGATTTTTTCTGTTCGCTCATTATTTTGTCCGTGCGATTATTTTTTGGATTTCGGATCCATTGCGTCTCTTAAGCCGTCGCCTACAAAGTTGAACCCTAATACCGCTATTACTATCATTATACCTGCCGGTAACCACATATTAACGTGATAATTCAGCACTTCTATCTTATCCGCCGAAGCGATCATCGTTCCCCACGCCGCATGCGGAGGCTGAACTCCGAGTCCTAAATAACTTAACGTGGATTCATACAGTATTACGCTGCCGAGTCCCAAAGTCATAGATACTATCAGTTGCGGCATAACGTTTGGAATCAAATGTACGAATATTTTTCTCCACGTCGAAAGGCCCATTACTTCGGTTGCCGTCATATACTCTTGTTCTCTGAGTGCCAAAATCTGACCTCTGACGAGCCTCGCCACTCCGCTCCAACTGAACAAAGTAAGTATCGCCATCAAAAAGTATATTCGCTGATCCGGAGATATTATCTCTTTTACCGCCCACGAGTCCAAAACCGCAGACGCAATCAATAGAATAGGCAATGTGGGTATACAGTTGAATATATCGACTATACGCATTATGACCTGATCTACCCAACCGCCGAAGTAACCGGATATTCCGCCGAGTATTACGCCTATCACCGTTTCGAGTATGACGACTATGAAACCTATCGTAAGCGATATTCTTCCGCCGTACATAAGCCTTACGAAAACGTCGTAACCTTGGTCGTCCGTACCGAGCAAATGCTTGCTGCTCGGCGCCGCATATACGTTTATTGTATCTTCTATTTGTATTACGGTTTCGACGGAAACAATCGTCCCGTCATCGTTGTATTCGCTATACTTGGAAGTCGAATACGTATAATCGCCTCTATCCGCCTCCGACTCGCCCCACGCCTTATAAAAAACGGGGCCTAAAAAGGAAAACAAAAACAAAAATACGATCATCACAAGTCCAACAATAGACAGTTTGGAGCGGAAAAATCTCCGCATAACCAAACCCATCGGGCTCATTTCCTTATAATTATGAAATTCCTCGCTTGTCGATTCGGCATTATTTTCGATTACTTCATCGCAAGTTTCGTTATTCAATTCTTTTTCTTCCATAATCACCTGCCGAGTTTAACTCTCGGATCGACTATCGAATACATAATATCCGAGAGAAGTGTGCCTATTACCGTAAGTACTGCCAAAAACATATTGTATCCCATAATAAACGGTATATCGCCGCTCATCAGCGCCTTATACGCCAGATTACCGATACCGTCGATTGCGAAAACTTTTTCCGTAATCATCATTCCGCCAAAAAGCGACGGCAATATTCCGGCAAGAAGCGTAGCCAAAGGAATCAACGTGTTTCTGAATGCATGTTTGTATATTACTTTATTTTCGGAAAGTCCCTTTGCCCTCGCAGTACGAATATAGTCGGCGCTCAGTACTTCGAGCGTATTAGTACGGGTATAACGCATAAGTCCGCCTATCGAAAGTACGACGCTTACGAAAATCGGCAATACAAGGTGCTTGACTATGTCGCCGAATTTCATCATTCCGCCCGCAAACGTTGCGGGATAACTCGCAGTTGCGCTTATAAGACCTTGCGACGGGAACCAACCGAGTTGCAGTGCGAAAATCTTTATTACTATCGCCGCAAAGAAGAACGTCGGGAAAGATATACCTATCATCGTAAGAACCGTAACGGTATAATCTCTGACCGAATATTGGTGCGTTGCGCTCGATATTCCGAGAGGTATTGCTATGAGGAACTGCAAAATAGTGGCGATAACCGCTATCGCAAACGATATCCACATGTTTTCGGTTATAACTTGCGCAACCGGCTTTTCATATAAGAACGAATTGCCGAGATCTCCTTGCAATAATCTGCCTACCCAGTTGAAATATCCGCCGAGCACCGAGCCTGCCTTACTCCAAAAACCGGCAACCTTGTATTCTATCTTGGACGCCGTTCCGCCGCCGATATTCAAAAGCAATTCGGCATTGAAATTAGTTTCGTCTATATTAAAGTTTACGTTATAATTGCCTACGGCAAGTACTTTCGTACCCTCTGATATCTGCGCTAAACCGTCTTTTGATAAAACGAGAACCAAGGAGCCTTTTTTATACGATTTTTGTATCCACGTTTCAGAAAACTCTCTACTTAAAATAGCATATTCGTAGTCGTTTTTCCTTGCGTTGGCGGTATATTTACCTGCATAGTCGCCGCCCTCTATCGTTATATTTAAATACGCTTCGGGCATATTTATTCCGTAAAGCTCTTTAAAATGGTCGATATCGTCCTGACTTATCGCATTATTTTGAAGTTGTGAAGCGAATTTCGTATCTACGTAGTCTGAGGGCATGAGCCGAACCATAGTATATATGATTACGGACACCCCGAACAGTATCAATATCGATATCAAAATTCTTTTAACAATATATTTAAACATAAATTATCGTTTGTTGCTTTTGAGTTATAATTTATCTTTTATTCTTTATCTCTCCACGTTTAAGGACAAATTCCACATATCGCTCGTAAGTCCCTTGAACGAAGTCGGGTTCGCAAAGAAAGTAGACGTGTCTATCTTATTGGAATTGTAGGCAAACAAGTCTTTTCTTTGATACGTCGGAAGTTCTACCGCAAGTTGCATTACGAGATCGAGCGCTTTGGAATACTCTTTCGCTCTCGCCGCTTGGTTGTTCGTCTCCCTTGCTTTCTCTATTATATCGGAAAGTTCTTCGACTAATGCAAGTTCTTCGCTGTATCTGTTTCCGCTATTTAAAAGTATCTGTCTGTATCCCCAGTTCAAAGTAGAGGTCGCAGTAGAATCTTTATGATATACCTGATACATATCCGGATCGATCGTTGCGCCCCACGCAGCAGCCCATACCGTCAAAGAACCGGTGGACAGTTTCGATAAAGCGTTTGCGTCGGTCGTTACGGTTACCGCAAATCCGTACTTGTTGAGAATTTCGGCAGCGTGTACCATCGCTCTGTATGCGGGGTGATCGGTCTCTTGACCGGCTACCGTAAACGTATATTTTAACGACTCGCCTCTCGAATTAGTCAGAACGCCTTCGCTGTTAGTGGAAGTAAATCCTGCCTCTTCGAGCAATTGTTCTATAAACTCCTTCTTCTCTGCTTCGGTAAATTTATCTCCTGCCTTTTTGCCTTTTTTATTGACGAAGTTTCTGTAATCGGGGTTCACAACGTCGAGATTTTCGGGAATTTTATCATCAATATAAGGATAATAAGGCGTTGCATCTTTCGGATAAGCCCAACTCTCCGTCGACATAGGACGGTATATTGCCGTAGCCTCGGTGCCGTAATAGTTTACGCACTCTTGAGTGTTGATACAATGCATTATGAGTTGACGAATCTTCATTTCCGGTACTTTGCCGGCGTTGATTCCTATGTAGCCGTAGCCGAGAGTTTTAACGGATTTATTGCCTATGCCTTCGGAAATTTTTCCGTTCAGTTCGGAAATGATCTTCGTGGTAGCATTCGGTTCCGCATAGTCCGTTTCATTATTATAAAGAGTCGTGAGCATCTGCGCCGAAGATACAACTTGGAAACGAACTTTTTTAATCTTCGGAGCGCCCAACATAAAGTACGGATTGCGCTCGAAGTATACTACGCCTTTATCGTAGAAATCTCCGGATGATACGTTGTTTAAGCCGCCGCTCGACTTGCTTGCGGCATATGCGCCCGCTCCTCTCGGAACGCCTATCTTATTCGGGTCCTTAATTACGTCGCTCTGGAAACTCTGCGAAGCATACTCTACGCCGAAATTGGTTTCATAATCGAATTTGTTTATATGCTCTGCGTCAGAATAATAACTCATCGGCGCTACCGTAAACGCAAAGTTCCAAATCGCTTTGGGATCGATTCCTTTTATGGTTATGGAAAGTACTTCGTTATACCCGTTCTCAGGTGCGCCGCTTGGCTGATAATGATCGCCAACCGCCGCATAGGTTTTACCGTTTACGGTTACGGGTGCGGTTCTGTTCGCGAATTTTATTCCGGAAATGTTTTCGTATCTCAATTCGGTCGATTGATAATACTCTTCCATCGCCAAATTAGTAAGATACTCGTGGAGAGTTGTCGCCGTGTTCCAATATTGCAATATCAAGTCGAGATTTTTCGGGAATTCTCCGTTAAACACGCTATTGATTGCTTGCTCTTTCGTGTAATTTTTCAGTTTGCTGACGTCGTTTTCAAAGACACATTCGAGTTTAGCGTCGTCCTTATTCCATTTAAGGTAGCCTTCGTTATATAAAAATACCTCGACGTCGGTCGTCAATAAGTTCGGGTGATTAACCTTGTTCTTATCGGTAAATATTATGTTTTCATAAGAGTCCATCGAATTAGAATAATCGTCGTTCAATTCCTCTTTGAAAAGAGATTCCGCTTTCAGATAGTCCTCGTAAACGTGGTCGTAAACAGTTCCGCCGTTATAGTTTTGCAAATACTCCTCGAATTCGTCTTTAAATATAATAGTATTTTCGTCGGCGTATTCTTCAAATACTTCGATGAGAGCGGTTATTCTCGCCGTCGCATCTAATCTGAAGCCGTTCATTGCGTTTTTCTGCTCGATTTCGCTCGCTTGCTGTGTACGGTATTCCTGAAGTCCGACTATATCCGTCGAATATATGGTAGACGATCCGGTATATGCGGGATCGAGATATACGTACAAATTAAAGAGTACGTCTTTCATCGTAAGGTACGAACCGTCCGAACATCTGACGTTATTTTTCAATACGAAATAATACGTCGTCGTCTTATCTTCGCCAGCGCCTTCTTCCTTGCTCTCATAGTCGAGAGTCATTACCGCCTCGTTTGCGCCGTAACTCGGATTGCCGTTAGCGTCGTTTGCCATCATTCCGATCTGCGTCATTCCGACTACGGTCGAATCCGTTCCGGAAGTCGAATAGAAAGGATTGAATACCTTATCGAGTTCGAGCGTCGAAAATACGAGAGGATCTTCCTCATTGTTGAAATACTGTTTCTTTCCGCCACCCTGATTTGACGTATCGCCATTGTCTTGACCGCAGCCGGTCAGTGCCATAAGCGTTCCGACCATTGCTAATACCAAGGCCAGAACAATGCTATTAAGTTCCACAAGTTTCTTTTTCTTAGTCATAATATCTTCCTTTTAGAAATTTATTTTTTCAAGTTCGATTTCGTTTCCGAAAAATTCAGAATTTTTACTATCCACGCACTCACTGTCAGTTACGACTGTCAAATCGCTCATATCAAAGCCGTCGTAAAATTTGCCGAGTTCAACCGTTCCTTTGAACGTTACACCGCTTATCTTACAATTTTCAGCCATAATCGCAATCGGCGAAACGTAAACTTTTCGCGTCTTTTGAAGTCTGGCGGAAACGGTTATCTTTACGTCTTTGAAATTTACGTCCTCTATTACAGTATTTTTCATACTGCCAAACAGACTTATGAGCAAAGCGTTCTGATTTCCGAACGGATCGGTCTTTAAGGTTTGATCGCCTCCGAGCGCAAAGTTCGATATCGTATATCCGTTACCCTTTAACGTCTTGCCAGAATAATCTCCGAAATTAAAGTCTTCGCCATCGCAATCGATATCCGCAGTCAGATAAATGTTCTTCGTTACCGACGACTTTAATTCTGCATAGCTGCCAACCAATTTATATTCGCCCTCGATGTAATCGACTATGACTTTTACGTCGCCCACGTCGTTTTCAAAACTGTAATCCCACGGATCTGAGTTTTCGTCGTAGCAGGCCAGCACCGTATATCCCGTACGCTTTGCCTTGTCGTTATCGAATTGTTCGCCTTTGTATAGGATTTCACTCTTGTAAAAGACGAGTTCGTCGCCGTCCCTATAATACATCGAATACTTATACTCGATATTGGGCTGCCATTTAGCGTAAAGCGTTACGCCCTCTTTTCCGATGAGATCGGTCTCGAAATTCCACATTTCGGAATACACCGCCTCATCGCCATCGCCCGACTTTTGGCGATACCAACCGTCAAAGGTATAGCCCGCTCTCGTCAGAGATTCGGCGGTTACTTCGGTCAGCTCTCTTATCCTGTGAGTTTCGCCCTTATCTCCGAAATTGTAATACACAACTATCGGAAGTTCGCTGTTTAAGTACTTACCTCCTTCGAGTTCGTATACGACCTTGATTCTGCTGTCATTCTCGGTATTTTCAGCGCACCCCGCAGCCGCAAGCGCCATTATAAGCGCCGCAAGCAGACAAAGAACCAAAATAAATTTTTCTTTTTTTAAGTTTTTTGCCATAAAATATCAAACGTCCTCTTATCGGCATTTAGGTATTCGGCGTTTTTGCAAAAACGCCGAAAGAACAAGCTTGTTCTTCCCGAAAACCGATATTCGCCTTATTATACTATTAAACTATAATATTATAATAAAAAGACTGCAAATTGTCAATTGCATTGTGAACATTGTGTTAAATTGTGATATTAGTTTTAGTTATACCACAGATAAGTAATTTTGATATTAAAATTGACAACAAAAAAAGGCGTCCGCATTTCGGAACGCCTTAAAAATTATTTGATTATTTTTAGTTTTATCGAATTCAAACCGAACGGAACAAGTTTATATTCCGGCGTATAATCTTTCGGGATTTTATCGCCCCAACAACCTCTGAAATTAAAACAATACGGCGAAACGCCGAGCGGATCCGAATCGGACTTGAAATGATGCGGGCCGAGTAAATTTCTCAGGCTCGAATTGAGTTTTATCTCGATTTTATTGTTGCCCCTTACGAGCAGGTCCGTTATATCCTTTTCGGTTGCGAGAACCAAACTCTCCCGTTTACCGTTTATCAAGGCGTCAGCAACCAAAAACCTACCGTCGTCTAACGACAAAATGCGCTTGCCGACTCCGTCGTAATAATATTCGCCGGAAACAGTCATAGTGCCTTTAAAGAACGGATAGCCGTTTTTGTACATTTCAGACGTTATCCCTATCTGCTCGGGCGCACATATATTCATATCCGCATCTACTCTGAAATTGCCCTTGATGTAAGTATTCTCAATATGCGTATCGTAGTAGAGACAATTCCTTAAACTCTCTGTCGCAAGCGGATCGAACAAGGCAAAATGCACTCCTTCGTGCTGGTAGTAGTTCACGCAGTATACTATCTCGTTTTCGCCTACGACCAATTTATCCGATATGTCCGCCTCGCCGAAAAATATATCGAAATCGTTATCTTTAAGGCTTAATTCTCTGCCGTTTACTTTTATAAATTCGAAACGCCCCTTTTCGATTATGAACGTGGCAGGCACCTTATCTTTTACCGTAAACCCTTGCTTTATATATACCTTTCCTTTATAGTCCATTCGCAAAAGTTCTTCAAAAAGCCTCGGTATAGGTTGATTATCGCTATATTTTACACCGTCAAAACTATACGACGCACAATCCAGAACGAGAAAGTTTTCGGTTATGCCTGTAACTTTAAACGAGGAAGTAATATCTTCGATTTCGCTACTTCTTTCAAGTTCAGGTGCAACTTTGTCCGTCTTTACGAGTATGAGCGACTCGCATTTTTTGAGCGTAGTTTTATCATTTATTGCGTCAAGTTTTAAAGATTGCAAATCCAAGGACGCAAAGCTATTCGCTACGTTTTCAAATTCAATTTCACTGCTTTCGGTAAGCGACTTGTTAAGAACGAAAATAAACTCTCCCAATTCCCCTTTTCTCGAAGTTATAAACGTCTTGCCGTCGTCGCACCTGAATTTAATTCCCCTATCGTTTAATATATCGTCCCACGTAACGTTCGATTTCAATCCGACTTCTTTCTTTTTACCGTCAACGCATTCGATTTTTCCTAAACATAGGAGTTTACCGTGATACCCGCTAAGCAATTCGAGCGTATGAGAGGCAATACATTTCATATCGGGAACGATTATCTTATCATAAGACGAGTTGCCGACTATCAGTTTATCCCCTTCGTTTCTGCCATATTTTGCAAGTATCGTTTCGTCTATCAGTTGATAGCGAACGCCGTTCGCTCTTAAATCGGAAATCAGTTTATTAAACGAATCTTCGAGTTCTTTTACACTGTCATAATATAAATCTCTCTGATAATCGAGATAAATACTTCTCATCGGGTGAATGATTCCGATGTCGTAAGTCTCGGTAGTATTCGCTATAATATACCCGAGTTTTGCAAAATGATCGTAAAATTCTTTACTGTCTTCCCACCAATTACTGTGTTTTGAAAAAACCGGCGGATGGTCGACTTTTCCTTGAGCCGCAACGGATATAGGCAATAAATGTTGGCACATTAAATTTACGCCGTTAAAATATTGCCATTCGGCGATCGCCTTTAATTCTTTCGGAGTAGCGTCGTTGCCGCTACAACCGAAAGTTTCGGTTAAAACCTGCTTTTTACCGAGTTGACTTGCAACGCTGCCGACTTGTTTGGGGGCTAAATCGTTGCCGCATACTCTTGCAAGCGCATCGATAGCCGGAATATGCTCGCATTCGTAAGTCGGCATCACCGCCGCACCGCCGAGCATCTGACATACAAGACCGCCCTCTTCAACCGAATGTCCGGTCAATTTACAATTATGCGCCTCGCACCAGTCGTATAATTTTTTATAATATACGTTCACGTACATTTCGTTTAACAGACAAAAATATCTGTAACGAAATTCATATCCCCTCGCGTCAGATACGAAAAGATAGACAAGATAATCTCTTACTTTTTCGCCATATCTTTCAAAGAATATTCCGTCCATAGCGGGAGTATACGGAGTAGCCCATCTGTAATATTGCGGCTCGTCGGTGAAAAAACCCACTAATTCTTTGCCGAAACTGTCTTTAAAACGCTTATAATATTCTTCGTGTGTCAAACGGATAAATTCGTCTACCACTTCCGCTTTTAAAATATCTGAATTGGCAGGGCTTACCCTTATGTAAACGCAATGATATTCTTTTATATTATCTTTTGCGGAATATATTCTCTCGAAGCCGTTTTCGGTCTTTTCAAATACACATTCCGCACTTTCATCAAAGTAATCTTTTACTTGATATTCTAAAAATCTTGCCCGATATTCCTCGTTTTCGAGCAGTTTGCCCCCGACAAAACCGGACGGCCAACCGTTCTCATCGTATACCCAAGCCGACATTCCGAGTTCTTTTGCTTTTTTGAGGCAAGCGCCTATACAATCAAACCATTTTTCGCCCAGATATTCGTCTTTGAGTCCGGTCCTTGCGTGCATTATGAATCCGCCGATTCCAACCTCTTTCATTTCCTCTATTTGTTTTACCAAATACTTTTCGTCGAGTTCGTTATTCCAACTCCAAAATGGAATCGCTCTGTATGCTTTAATGTTATCCTCATTACAGATTGCATTTTTAAGCATTGTAAAATTTTCGTTCATATTTATCCTTATCCTTTTATTGTTTCTCGGATTTTTTGCCGCGCCCTAAAATCTTTGCCGCAAAGCCCTTTATTTTTAACTTTGTAAGTACAAAAAAACGCCTTATCGGATAATATTTTACACGCCTCTTTACGTAACGCATATACTTTTTATCCGTAAGTGCTATCCTCTTATCTTTTTTGAAATATTCAGTCAATACGCCTATCACCCTTTCTTCGGATACGTTTTCGTCGGAATAACAATTATCTCCCCTTATTATGTATCCCGAATCGGTCAATCCGATCACTCGGTGCAAAACATAATCGTCGCCTCGCTTATACAATGCGACGTCGTATATTGACAGTCTGGATTTCTTCGGGTATATTACCACGCTGTCCCGTCCGCTTTTCAGCATCGGCAACATACTGACGCCGAACGTCGGGCCGACGTATTTACCCTCGGTTAAAAGCAACTCTTCTATATTCATCTATCTGCAAAGCCGTTGTCCGTTACGAGTTTTATAAAAGAGTCTACGCCCTTTATCGCTTCTTCTTCAGTAATTTCATACTCGCCCATAAGAGCCGCTACCGCTTCGTCCCTCGTTCTGTCGTCATTGAAAAAATTCCATAAAAACAACGCCGAATCATTGAGTTTTATCATTCCGTGAAATTCTTTCGCCATTTCGCCGATTGGTACGGCTATATTCTCGCCGCCGACCTCTCTTACCACAAACCCTTTCTTTATTTTCATATATTTCTCCTATAATTTTTACCGACAAGCGCCTCGTATGACGTCTTTACAGCATCTTCGGACACGTCGCAATATAAAACGTAAGACGGAACGCTGCGCACAAGTTTATCTATAAGTTCCAACGTCTTTACCGCATTGCTCTCGTCAGTCGGAAGCAATACTTGCGTAAAAATACGATTAGCGGTTTCCGCAATCGAAAGTTTTTCGATTCTGTTATCCTTTGCTTGTTCGATAAAGCATAGCCCCGCTATTTCGGCATTTCCGTTATATCCTCTGCCCTCTTTGCCGTTCCATGGCGTGCCGTAAGCGATAAATTTACCGCCATTGTATTCGATTATCGGCTTATCGCCGTTTATTATTTTTGAGCCCTGTACGTATTCAAGCCATAAACTCGTATGCGTGGATTTACCCGCTCCGCTATGCCCTAAAAAAGCATACGCTTTACCGTCGTATTCCAAAACCGCAGAATGCAATAAAAATCTGTCAAAATCGGGAAGTTGTCTGCATAGCGAACGGTACAGACAAATATTCTCTACGTAGCCGTCCGAAAAATCTTTTGATGCGAGTTTCTCTCTCTCAAACTCCTCATCGGTTACGTCCGCTATCAAGTCGCAAGTCGTTTCGTCGGTGAGATATTTTTCGCAAAAACGCTCCGTATATTTGTATTTATTGTTTATTTGTATTTTCAGTCCGGCAATTTTATATATCATCTTCCTCTACCTATTTAATTATACATTCAACCGAAAAATAAGTCAACATATTTCATATTCTTTTTAAAATGAGAGCAGCCGACTCAAATAGCCGACTGCTCACATATAATCTGAATTTTAATCTTCGTAAACGTAATAGTACTCCGAACTTTGCGTGGGAGGAAGTCTGTTACCCTCTTGTACTTCGACAACGTCTAATTTGTTACCATGAGAATCGACAACCTTATAGCGTCCGGTAGTCGGGGCTATATCGCCCGGATTTAATTTCTGCATAAAATACCTCCTTGACGATATAATTATTCCACCTTGAAAATTTTTTATTCCAATTCGTCGAGGGTTTTTTCGAAAGACGGCAATATATTCTCTACGAAATATTTTACCGCAGGATCGGCATTGCCGTATATATCTTTTCCGATACTTTCCTTCGCCGACTTGAATTCGCTGTTTCCGCCTTTAATCTCTTCTACGCATTTTATATATGCGGAAATTTTATCCGCCGCCTTCATAAGTTTATATTCCTCTGAATTTGCGTCGCAGAAAATAAACTCCGCATATTTCCCCTGCAATTCTTCCGGTAATCTCTTTATGAGTTTCTCGCCGGCAAGTTTCTCCAAGTCTTTGTACGCCGAATTTATCTCGGAATTGAAATATTTTATCGGAGTAGGCAAATCTCCCGTTATTACCTCGCTCGTCTCGTGATAGAGCGCCATGCACACAACTTTATATTCGTCGACTTTGCCGCCGAACATCGTATTTTTTATTAGCGCAAGCGCATGGGCAACCGCCGCAACCTCCCAACTGTGTTCCATTACGTTTTCTTCGCTTTGCGAACGCATAAGCGCCCAACGCTTGATATATTTCATTCTCGCAAGATATGCGTAAAAATCTCCGTACATATATTATCCCTTTAAAAAAGCCGCTTTAGTAGCGGCTTTAATATAATTATTTATTTACTATTTCACCGTTTCTGACGGTATAATAAGGATTTGCCGCCGCAACGTCGAAATTCACGATTCCGCATCCGCCAAACGCAAAATCTCCTATCTGCGAAGTGGTTTCGGGTATATATACGTTCTTTAAATATTCACAACCATAAAACGCATATTCGTCAATTTTCTCAAGCGCTTTGAATTTCGCCGAATATATCGCCGTGTCATAAAACGCATACGCCCCTATCTCTTTAAGCGAGGCGGGGAAAGTAACGGTCCTAAGCACCTTACATTCCGAAAACGCCATCGAGCCTATCGCCGTGATATCCGCATTTATCGTTACGCTTTTCAGATTTTTACAGTCCTTAAACGCACTCACACCGATTTTTTCATATCCTGCCGGAATAGTAACCCTCGTTACGTTTTCATCGCCGATAAAGCCCTCGTAAGAAATCGATACTATATCCTTTCCGCTATATTTTGCCGGCAATTTTAATTCGCTCGGCAAGGTTACGCCGTCTTTCGCCGCTATCGAATATGCGTCCGATTCTTCAATATAAGTAAAAGTAAAATAACTGTCGGGCGTAGGTTTGTATTCTTTATTTGTTATTCCTATATCGCACGACGCCAATGCCAAAACGGCAAGCATTGTCGACATTAAAAGAGAAATAATTTTACCTTTCATAATAATACTCCTCACATTATATACAGTATAATGTAAATTCGTCGTTTTGTCAATGATATTTTAGAAAAATATCAAAACTTTTATTATTCCGTTCGTTATTTTATCGTAAATTTATATACTTCGTTTTTCGGTATTCCTCGCTCTTTCGCAACTAATTTAATTGCTTCTTTTTTATCCATACCTTCATCGAGATATTTCGATAAATGTTCCTCGACCGAAAGTTCCGTAAAGTCTGACAACTTTCCTTTTCCGCCCTCGACTACTATGACGTATTCGCCCTTCGGCTCCTCTACCGCTTCATAATCCGATAGACTTAGCCTGACGGTCTTTTCAAACATTTTGGTTATCTCTTTGACGGTAGCCGCTTTTCTGTCTCCAAAAACAGAATACAGTAATTCCAGATTTTTCTTTAAATCGTGCGGCGCACTGTAAAATATCAAGGTCATATCGAGATCTTTATACTTTTCCAAAACCTCTTTTGCATCCTTCTTTTTCTCGGGTAAAAATCCGATAAAGGCAAATCTCGACGCATCCATACCGGATAATATAAGCGCCGACGTAAACGCAGTCGCTCCCGGTACAACCGTAAACGGTATTCCCCTTTCGATGAGCATCTCCGTCAAAACGTTCCCGGGATCGGATATGACGGGCGTTCCCGCATCTGTTATAATCGCAACGCTCTTTCCTTGCTCGTGAAGCGCTATAAGACCTTCCGCCGAAGTTCGTTCATTAAACTTGTGATATGCGACAAGCGGCTTTTTTATTCCGTAGAAGTTTAATAATTTTAAAGACGTTCTCGTATCTTCACAAGCGATGACGTCTACTTCTTTAAGGGTGCCCTTAAAGTTATGTCTTTCAAGTTGCCGATAGGCGTGGAAACAAAATAAAACATAATCAGTTCTCGTAATTCGGTAAAACTTTCAGTTGCGGCTTTACGCCTTTTGCCGCCTCAACTAAAACAAGATACGGCATTTTTGACTTTCCTGACGTTACAAACTGCATTCTCGACGGCTCTAATCCGCAATTTCTGAGCGCTACGAGCAGATCGGTAAGCCGTTCGGTTCTTTGGCAAATACAAAGTCTACCGCCGACTTTTAATTTCTTTGAAGAAATTAAAACGATTTCTTCCAAAGTAATACGCACTTCGTGGCGGCATATTGTAATATGATCTTCCGTATTTTGCTCGCCCGAGTCCTTTTTTTTATAGGGAGGATTACAGAGTATCAGCGAATACTTATTGTTAAAATCGCTTCCGATATCCTGCAATGCCGTATTATAACATTTAATATGGTCGCCCAGCCCGTTATACTCTATACTTCTCTCGCACATATCCGCAAGCGAAGCCTGCAACTCGAACTCGTCGATTTGCGTTCCCTCTTTAACTTGCTTATTTTCGTCTAAAAGCGCAAAATAATGTATTCCGACTATTCCCGAACCCGCACAAAAATCTGCCACTCTACCGCTTATTTTCGGCGCAAAACGGGATAATATTATAGCGTCGCTCGAAAATCTGTACAGATTTTCGTTCTGTATTATTTTATAACCGCCGATGAGCAATTCCTCATAGCGTTCTCCGTCTCTCAACATAAAAAACAAAAGGGCCGCTTAAAGGCAGCCCTTTCTCTTTTTAATCTTCTACGGGCGCGCCCACAGGACAAATTTCCGCACAAGCGCCGCAACCTATACAGGTGTCCGGATCGATTACGTATTGAGTATCTCCTTGAGATATCGCCGCTACGGGACAATTCTCCGCACAAGCGCCGCAAGAAACACATGCGTCTGTAATTTTATAAGCCATTTTTCTAAACCTCCGTAAGTTTTTTATTATCGCACTACTGCTTGTTTTTATTATATCACAAATTTTTGGATTTGTATATATTTTTCTATAACTTTTTTATTTTTATAACGCTTTTTTATTAAACTATTTTCAGTCGTCCAAAAGTTCTTTTATCTCGGAATCGTCTGCGGAATCGTCTATGTCCGCAATGTTGTTCGCATTTTTGACTTTTATATCCGATAAATTATACTCTTTATAACTCAAACTTCCGTCGCTCGCCTCAAACTTGGTCTTGACAAGCATTTTAAGCATATTATTAGATACTACCGTCGCTTTGCCGTCCGGCGTAGTCACTTCGCTTCCGACTTTCGGCATCTTCTTGAACGTTTCGCTGTAATGATTATTTTCATATTCCAAACAGCACATCAATCTGCCGCAAAGTCCGCTGATCTTCGATGGGTTCAACGATAAGCCTTGCGTTTTCGCCATTTTTATAGACGACTTTTTAAAGTCCGCAACCCCCGCCGCACAACAACACACTCTGCCACACGGAGCAATTCCTCCGATAAGCCTCGTTTCGTCCCTTATTCCGATTTGTCTTAGTTCTATTCTGTTATGAAGCGCCGCCGCCATATCTTTTACGAGTTCTCTGAAATCAATTCGGCTCGCTGCCGTAAAATAAAATATTATTTTGCTGCCGTCGAAAGTGTATTCTGCGTCGATAAACTTCATATCCAAGCCCCTCGCCTTGCTCTTTTCAGTCGCAATCTTTAAGGCCTCCGGAACTCTTTCTTCGTTCTTCTTTACTTTCGCCTCGTCATCGGCACTAGCCGGCCGCAAAATAGGCTTTAAGGGCTGAACGATCTTGTCATCGGCTACTTCCTTTTTCTCTATGACGACCGTACCGTATTCAACGCCTCTCGCCGTTTCTACTATAACGCCGCTGCCTTTTCGGTAATTTTTGCCCGTCGGGTCAAAATAATATATCTTTCCGGTATGTTTGAATTTTATTCCTACAATTGTTGCCATTTATGCTTTTCCTCCAAAATGCCGAGCAGGATCCTGTCAATAGTCATATTTCCGTTCGCATTAAAGTTTAATGCGTCGCATTTTTTATCGAGTAATTCTTCTATCGCTACGAGCGCACCTACCGTATATCCGTTTATTTCCTTGACGTTTTCCCTTATTATTCTTCGCTGAATCTCGCCTGCTTCAATCTTCATTGCGGTTATAAAATCGGATATATCGTCTTTATCTATATCTCCTACAAACGATAACACGTCTCTCGAAGTCTTCATCTCATTTAAGATTTTACGGCATTTTATAAACAGTTCTTCGCCCTTGCCGCTGTTATACGAACTTATGGCTTCGCCTACTCTGCCGCCGCTCAACGCAATAGCACGCTTTAACCTATCCTCGTCGGTCAATTCACTCTTTAAAACGTCAAACAATATTTCCGAATGAATAGGCGGTATTTCAAGCTTTTTAACTCTCGATTTTATCGTAGCAAGCAACGGATACTCTGACGTTGCGCCCATCAAAATCACAACGTTTTCGGGCGGCTCTTCAAGCGTCTTTAACAGTTTATTCTGTGCGGAAGTATTCATATTCTCCGCTCCGCATAATACGAATAATCTACGCTTATTTTCGAGCGGTCTGACGTATGTTTGAGAGACTAAATCGTCTATATCCGACACCAAAATTTTATCCTTTTCTTGCGGATAAAAAGTGCAGTCGGGATACACCTCTTTATCTATAAGCCGACAAGTTCTGCACTCGCCGCAAAATTCATCGCCGTCGCACATTATAAGCTTGGCAAATATTTTAAGGTAGTCCCTTAGCGCCTTGCCGTCATCACAGATTATGAGATAAGCATGACTTAAAACGTCGTTGCGCTTTTCTCCCGCCATAATCTTATATGCATTCGTTGTTTTAACGATTTCGGCAAACGTCATATCACACTATTCCCAATCGGTTAAGATTTGCTTTTACATTCGCAAAAATTTCGGCTTTGCTCTTTGTAGCGTCTATTCTGACTATTCTGTCCGAAAATTTTTCCGCCAATTTATTATACCCGTTATAGACCGATTTATGAAAATCGAGTCCGCTGAGTTCTATCCTATCTCCCGTATCTACGCCGCCTTTGCGTTCGAACGCCCTTTCGGGTGATATGTCAAAAAATAAGGTCATATCCGGCATACAAGTCTTTATGGCAAATTCATTTATGTTATATATAAAATCGTAGCCTAAACCCCTCGCATACGCCTGATACGCAAAAGAAGAATCCACGTACCTGTCGCAAATAACCGTTTTACCGCTCTCTAATGCCGGTAAAATCTTCTCCTTTACATTCTGTATACGGGACGCAGCATATAAAAGCGCCTCGGCCTCATCACTCATTATTTTGTTTTCGTTATCGAGTATTATCGAGCGGATCTTTTCGGATATAACAGTCCCGCCCGGTTCCCTCGTATAGACGGCGTCTATGCCCTTTTCTTCAAGATACGCACATAGCATTTTCAGCTGCGTTGACTTGCCCGAGCCTTCGCAGCCCTCTAATGTTATAAAATATCCGCTTCCCTTATGCATATTCGCTGTACGTCCTTATTATATATTCGATAACGGCAAGCGATTCATATCGTAAATCATACTGTTCAATTGCCGAATCGTTAATAACGGCGAAAACGAGTCCGTCAACTGTCGAATTGCCGCTTTCGTCATAAGTATGCCATATACCGTTGCCGATCTTATATTCTTTTAATTTACTTAAATCTATGCCGTATGCCGCTTGGTCACCGTAACTTACTTCAGACGAATTGACATATACGGGCTTAGAATACCAAAGAAAATCTTCGCCGGCTTCCTTAGCCGCTTCTATTGCCGAAGAAACCACTATATAGTTTTGATATATCGAATGGATTCTGTCTATCTCATTTTTTACGCCCTCGCGGATTTTCTCCTCGCTATTATACATCCGTCTGTAATTACGGGCGCTCTTTATCCTTACGTTTCTGAAATAGTCCTCTATTTTTTCCTCTTGTATTTCGCCGGTTTCGGATATAAAACCATTACCTACGGTATATTCGTATGCTCCGCTCAGTAATTCGTCTATAGTCATTAAGCGTCTGCTCGAAACAAGACTCAATAAATCACTCATACTTTCGCCCTCGACGTATTCCTTATTTCCTCCGCCGATAACTATTACGTCGCCCTCGCCGGTCGTCAGCCTTAAATCGAGCATTGCATACGCCGAATAACCGCCTGCGCTCATTATTTCCGTCAAGTTAACCGCATATACGTCGTATGAAAGTACGCTCTTGCCGTCTCTGCCGCCGCCATTTCGCAAATTTTCAATAAATTTGGAATCGGCATCTGCAGAATTAGTATATACCCCTTCGTATTTTACAAAGTAAAATTGCTGTCCGTCCGTCAACCTGGTAGCAAGCATAGTATACAACAGCGACCATAAAACTATGGCGCCGATTATACAAACTATCGACAATAGCCATTCGTAGTTCAATACGTTGGCTAATCTCTTTTTGGTGATTTTTATATCCATAACCTATTTGTTTTTGCTAAAAAAAGGGCTTTTGCCCTTTTTTAGTTAAAGAATTTCGAGAATCTTGATTTGATATTCGTCTTCTTTCGACGGAGTCTGAACGGTAACGGACGTTCCCACTTTACCGCCTACAAGCGCCTTACCCAAAGGACACTCGTTGGATATTCTGCCTTCGGCAATGTTTGCCTCGGTAGTTCCGACTATCTCATACACTTCTTCTTCGCCTAATTCAAGGTCGAGAATTTTGACCTTCATACCTACGGATATTATGTCTTTATCTTCGCTATGCTTGATAATTTCCGCAACCTTGAGTTTCGCCTCAAGTTCTACGATTTCGCCCTCTATTCGAGCCTGCTCGTTCTTCGCCGCGTCGTACTCGGCATTTTCTGATAAGTCGCCGAAATCCCTCGCAATTTTGATGCGCTCGGTTATCTCCGGACGCTTTTTAAATTTCAAATCGTCAAGCCTTTTTAATAATTCTTGATAGCCTTCTTCGGTTAAAATAACCTTTTCACTCATTACTCTTACCTCTGCTTTTTATATTATTTCCAAAAGAAGAACCCGCTAACCAAGTAACCCGTTAAAGAGGTATTATTGCCTTGGTTAATACGGGTTCTCCGCTGATACTAACAATTATTTTTTAAGCGTAAAATTAAACCCTTTATCCGATTCTTCTTCGGAAATATTCTTAACCGTCAAAGAAACGTTAAGTCCGTTTTCCGCCATCATCGCTTTTATATGCGCCAAAACCGCTTTTGCTTCTTCTGCGTTATGTACGATAGTAAACGATTTATATCCTTCCGCTTTCAACGCTTCATCGCACTCAAACAAGCCGTCCGCTATATAGTTAAGATATATGCTGAGTTTGCCTTGCGCTATAAACATCTTTGCAAGTGACTTATCCTCTTTAAACTCGCCCTCGCAAAGCGCATAAGAACCGACTTTTACTCTCAATACTTTTAATAGTTCGTCAGCCGTTTCGGCAAGTCTGTCGTTATGTACTTTGAACTCGAATTCGTCGGTATTATCGTCAGGCTCTTTCGCCTCGCCCTTGATATATCCGTTTTCCGCCATAACTTCTTCGATAAGTTCAAATGCGTCTGACAATTCGTCTTCACTTCTTACCGCAAATTCGGAAGTTAAGGTCTCGCCCTTTTCGACTGTATAACCTTTGGCTCCTAATGCCTTTCCGCACATATCGACTTCGAGTTTGACAGCGTCAGACGTAAGTCTTATCTTGCATATCGTCTTATCGATATCCAAACCGTAAGGCAAATCGTCCGCTTTGACGTAACTCGCCGCTTCCGCCTTGACTTTGGCAAATATGGTCGCCAAATCAAATGCGCTGTCTTCAACCGCTGCGACTGTAGCCGCAACAAGCTCCTCGCTTACGACTTCTTCATCGTCTTCATTCGCTTGCTCGGCCGCTTTCAGAGCCTCGTACTCCTCTAATGTTATCCATTTTGCCCAAACCGTTATATTCTCTTTGTTAAGCATTTCGGTGGAGGCAAAACGAGTTTCGAGTTCGGCACTCGTATACCAACCCATAAACACGTAACCGTCTCTTACGGGGTTCGCAGGATACGAGAATTTCTCTTTATGCTTCACTTTCAAACACTTTGTCGGTTCGCCGCCGTTAGCATTGAATACTATCTTGAATTTTCTGTTCTTTACCAAGTAAACGATAAGAACTATCAACCAAAGAATCGCTATCAGTGCAATGATTCCGATTAGTGCCCATAAAGCGATATCTGTCCAAGCTATATTGCTTAGCAAGGCAAATTGCGAAAAACTATCAGTATAGAACATAATAACACTACCATCCATCGTTATTTTGTCTTTGGCTACTGCGCCGATTATCTGAGTGTGATAATAATTTATCACATTGAGATTATCTTTATATTGAGCCGCCGTATTATCGCCCAAAATCTCAATTTTGACGCGGTAATTTCCGTTAAAGTCGTTTCTTTCGACGTTCGACTCATATATCTTTATCGTAAAATAATAGTGAAGATGTTTGCCCTTTAATTCATCTGCTATCGCATCTCTGTTCGGAACAGAACGCGAAATTTTATCGATCAAATTGTTGCCGTTTAAGATAGTGTTTATATTTCTCTTGACTGACGGCGTTGTTCCTTGTCTGACCTCTATCCTCGTCGTCGAAAGGTCAAATTCCTTTGCCTCGGTAATTCCGTCCGCCTCGTAACTCGTAATAGTTATCTTAAACCCATCGCAATTGCCGACTATCGTTGAACTCCTCGCCGCCGGTACAGATGAAGTTTTACCGTTGATTTTGAGTGCGCCATAATCTTCGTAACTGTCGTCAAACGCCTGCACAACGTCACTGCCTCTTTCAACAGAAATGTAATCATTAGCTTTATTTACGAGGTAGGTATCGGACGATTTCCAGTATGTATACGGAGATGCAATCTTACCTTCAGAAGTAATACTCCTGATAATTTCCTCCGCAATTTTTCTGTTAGCATTGATTTTTTCCAATGCGCTCGGACCGTAATCGGGCGCCCGCTTTTCCACTACGACTTTTATCGCCTCGAGACACAAGTGGTCTTTATAAGTTCCGAGCACGGCTGACGCCATATTTTTCGCTTCGCCGTTATCCGGGTTTTGGACTAATACCGCACAGTAATAATCTATTGCGTTCTCGCAAGCTTCCATCGCTTCGAACGCATAATTCAATTCTCTCTGAATACTCGTGTATTGACTTGTATATGCGTTCTTGAAGTTATTGTATGCCGTATCTACGACTTCATACTTCAAATACTGCAAATACGAATAAACGTTGTTGAATTCCGCATTGAAGTTGCTGACTATCCTATTTGCTTCCGCATCGTCCTTACAGTCGTCAAGAGCAGATTTCGCATCATTCAACTTTCTGTCAACGTCAGGTAATTTCCTTCTGACGTAATTTACGTAGTCGCTATGTTCATCTTGCAAGTACCTATCGTAAACTTTCTGAAGATCGTCTTTATATGACGCATATTTATCCGTGTCCGAGGCAGGAGCGTTAAACTCATCGTAATAAGTCTGAGCCTCGGCGCTATCGTAATTCGATTTCCTGTAAAGGTTTATGGCAAAACCCTCGATATAAGACTTGGCATCGCTGAGTTTGTATTCGCAATACGAATTATAACCGCCAATATACTCATCGTAAAATTCGACCGCTAATTCCGCAATACCCTTTATGCCGCTTAAACCGATGTCGCCGCTGAGATAATCTTCAACGTCTTTACCTTCATTGTTTGCCTCAGAAATTTGATTGCAAGAATATTTGAGTTCAAACGAGCCCTCATCGATTTCAACGTCATTGTCTCTCAAATATTCGTATAATTCTTCTACGGCAGCACATAAATCTTCTATTCTCTCCTCTGCGCTCTTTGGCTCTTCGATCTCCTCGTCGGCTTTAACATAGGAAAACCGAACGAAAGACAAAGCAAAAACCGCGGTGAAAATAGCGATAAATATAACAAGAATTCTCTTGTTTACGCTCTTTGCCATATTCCCAACTCCCATCTCAATAAAGTTAAGGTTCTGTGTATATTATATATACACAACCTATGATAACATAATATTAAAATTTTTTCAACTAAATAATAAAAATTTTTATTATTTTTTTAAATTTATACTCAAAATTTTACTTTATTTGTCATTTTGGCAAAATTCAGCCTGTCAAATATGCGATAAACCGACCGATAGGTCGATTTTCCGACGTTTAAATTCAAACGAGAAGCCGGCAATGAAAACATTAACCCAAAGTAAAAGTGCCCCTATAGTTTCGTTATTTAGACTCATATCGGCACATTTTATTGGCAAAAATCAAGGCATAGCAATATTTTTGCTATGCCTTGACATAATCAATCTACTAACTCTATTATAGCGGTTTCGGCTGCGTCGCCTCTCCTTTCGCCGAGTTTATATATACGCGTATATCCGCCTCTCTGCTTTAATTCTTCAGCACGTTGCGCATATTTTGGCGCTATCTCGTCGAATATCTTCTCGATAAGCGGGTGCTTTACTCCTTCAGTACGCTTCTTGAAATCTGCCATACTCTCGCCCTCGCCTCTTTGCTCTTGCAAATCGTAAACGAGCTTGAATATCTTCCTTCTGGCATTGAGTTTTTTGACTCCGTCTTTATATACTTTAGTCTTTACCTCTTTACCTTTTTTATCTTTAGTGGTTATCGTTGTCTCTACCACGTCATCATACGTGTTAATTGCAAGCGTTATAATCTTTTCGACGTAAGGACGAAGTTCTTTCGCTCTCATTAAAGTGGTTTCCAACCTACCATACCATAAAAGATTAGATGCCTGATTTCTAAGTACCGCCTTTCTCTGCGTTGCGGTCATACCTAATTTTCTTGGCATTTCTTTAGTCCTCCTTTTCTTTTAATGCTAAACCGTAAGTGCCTAATTTGTAAATAACTTCGTCAAGTGACTTCTTACCTAAATTCCTGACTTTAAGCATATCTTCTTCCGTCTTCTTCGTTAAATCGCCTAACGTGTGAATATTCGCCCTCTTTAAGCAGTTGTATGAACGTACGGATAATTCCATATCCTCTATGCTCATCTCTCTTATCTGCTTGCCCATATCCGGCTTGGCTTGAACAAGTATGCTCGCTCCGTTCATAACGTCGCTCAGTTCCGCAAATATCGCTATATGCTCGCCGAGTATCTTCGCCGCTAAACTTACTATCTCTTTACCCGAAAACGCTCCGTTAGTCCATACTTCCAACGTGAGTTTGTCAAAATCAGTGTTCTGACCTACTCTCGTGCTCTCTACGTTATAACAGACTTTCTTTACGGGCGTATAGATAGAATCTATCGCTATATAGTCAATCTCATCGGTCTTGTTGTGCTCGGCGCCTTTATAGCCCCTGCCTCTGCCGACCGTGATCTCCATATTGAGTACGCCGCCTTCGTCTATCGAACATATATAGGCGTCTTTATTCAATACTTCGATTTCGGAATCTTCGGTTATATCTCCCGCAGTAACTACCGCCGGACCTTCTTTATAAAGCGTCAATACTTTTTTGAAGCTCTCATCGGTAACAAGCGTTCTGAACGCTATGCCCTTGATATTTAATATTATTTCCGTTACGTCCTCTTTGACTCCCGGAACCGTAGAAAATTCGTGTTTGACACCGCTTGCGAATTTTATACCTTGCGCAGCAGCGCCCGGAAGCGATGAAAGCAACGTCCTCCTGAGTGCATTGCCAAGCGTTAAGCCGAATCCCTTTTCCAATGGCTCGGCTACTATTTTGGCATAGCATCTGTCTTCGCTCTCTTCTACTTCGATTTTAGGCGTTTCTATTTCCATCATAGAAAAATATACCTCCCTCTATTTATTTTGGTATATATTACTTAGAATACAATTCGACGATCATCTGTTCGGTTATCTGCGAATCTATATCCTCTCTTGTCGGAAGTGCAAGAATTTTTCCTACGAGATTTTCGGTATCGAAATCTACCCATTTAGGCATTTTATTGCTCTTTGCGGTATTTTTCAATGCCTCAAAATAAGGAGTTGATTTTTTAGTCTCTTTTACCGCTACTACGTCTCCGACTTTTACTTGATAGGAGGCTATGTTTACCGACCTGCCGTTTACCGTAAAATGCGAGTGCGTTACAAGTTGACGCGCTTGCGAACGCGAGTTCGCTATACCCATTCTGTAAACGACGTTGTCAAGCCTTCTCTCTAAAAGCGAAAGCATATTTTCACCGGTTATACCCTTCATTCTATCAGCCTTTTCATAATACTCTCTGAATTGGCTTTCAAGTACACCGTATATTCTCTTTGTCTTTTGTTTTTCACGAAGCTGTAATCCGTATTCGGATACCTTCTTTCTGTCGGCACCGTGTTGTCCGGGGGCTACGGGCCTTCTTTCAAACGGACAGGAAGTCTTATAGCATTTATCGCCCTTTAAGAAAAGTTTCCCGCCTTCACGTCTGCATAAACGACATTTCGCATCTGTATATTTAGCCATTATCCGTTACCTCCTTATACTCTACGGCGTTTGGGCGGACGACATCCGTTATGAGGAATAGGCGAAACGTCCGAAATCAACGTAACTTCGAGTCCGCACCCTCCTAATGCCCTTATTGCCGATTCTCTCCCTTGTCCGGGACCTTTTACGTACACTTCAACACTGCGAAGTCCGTGCTCCATAGCGGCTTTCGCTGCCGTCTCCGACGCTTGTTGCGCGGCAAACGGCGTGCTCTTTCTCGAACCTTTGTATCCGAGCGCACCCGCACTGCACTGCGTGATCGCATTGCCGTTCATATCGGTTATGGTTACTATCGTGTTGTTAAACGAGGATTTTATATGAACTTGTCCTTTGTCAACGTTTTTTAATTCTCTACGCTTTTTAACTACTTTCTTAACAGCCATCTTTTAAATCCTCCTTATCTTATTTGCCTGCGGTCTTTTTCTTAGCGACCGTACGACGAGGTCCTTTTCTGGTCCTCGCATTCTGCTTAGTGCTCTGTCCTCTTACGGGCAGTCCTTTTCTGTGCCTTACGCCGCGATAGCAGCCGATTTCCATCAATCTCTTGATGTTCATGCTGACTTCACTCTTGAGTTCACCCTCAACTTTGAGGTTGTGATCTATATACTCTCTGAGTTTCGCCACGTCTTCTTCGGTTAAATCCTTCACTCTCGTGTCGGGATTAACGCCTGTTTCTTTTAAAATTTTCTTTGCGGTCGGAAGTCCTATTCCATATATATAGGTTATTCCGATTTCCACACGTTTTTCTCTTGGTAAATCTACACCGGCAATACGAGCCATTTTTCTATTATCCTCCGAAATTTTTTATAGATTTAGATTTTTAGATTTTTAGATTCAAAAGTAATTAACCTTGTCTTTGCTTATGGTTCTTGTTCTTTGAGCAAATAACCATAACCTTACCTTCTCTCTTAATGACTCTGCACTTGTCGCACATAGGTTTTACTGATGGTCTTACTTTCATTTTTTACAATCCTCCGATTTTGTTTTTTAAAATTTTCAGTTCTTGCTACGCCAGACTATCCGACCTTTTGTTAAGTCGTATGGGCTCATTTCTATCTTTACGGAATCCCCCGGAATTATCTTTATATAATTCATACGAAGTTTTCCTGAAATGTAAGCAGTGATTACGTATCCGTTCGACAATTTAACTTTAAACGTCGCATTCGGTAACGCCTCTTCTATCACTCCCTCAGCCTCTATAACGTCGTCCTTTGACACAGTTCGTCCCTCCGATTTTATTTTATAAATCCGACATATCCTCAGCTTCTTCCTTTTGCAAACCAACAAACAGTTTACACCCCATCAGCCGATATGCCTTATTTCCTATAACGTGAGTATCTCTACTCCATTGTCGCCTATAAGCACCGTGTTTTCATAATGCGCTGACGGTAAACCGTCTTTCGTTACGCATTTCCAACCGTCTATCTCGACTTCGTGACTGCCCATCGTTATCATAGGCTCTATCGCCAAAGTCATATTCCGCTTTAAGCGAACTCCCGTACCCCTCCTTCCGTAATTCGGAACGGACGGGTCTTCATGTAACTTCCTTCCGACGCCGTGTCCTACCATTTCTCGGACAACGCCGAAACCGTTTTTCTCGGCGTGCTCTTGCACTTGCGCTCCGATATCTCCCAAAGCGCTACCGACGCATATCCCTTTTATACCCTCGAAAAAACATTCCCTCGTAACGTCTATAAGACGCTTTTTTTCGGGAGATATCTTTCCAACGTAAAAACTCCTTGCGCCGTCGCCGTGAAATCCGTTTATAAACGCCCCGACGTCTACGCTTACGATCTGATCTTCCTCTATTATCCTGTCCGACGGAAAGCCGTGTACGACTTGCTCGTCGATGGATATACACGTCGTTGCGGGAAAACCGTAAAGCCCCAAAAAGGACGGTTTCGCCCCGCAAGACGTAATGTAATCATAAGCAATTTTATCGAGTTCCTTCGTCGTCATGCCCGCCTTTATCTTGTCTCCGACGAGTTCTAACACGTCTTTGACTATTCGGCAAGGTTTGCGCATAAGTTCTATTTCTTCATCGGTCTTGATATATATCATTTAACCTAACTTCTCCGATATCGACTCAAAAACCTCGTCTACGCTCTTATCTCCGTCAACGTTTATGAGTACGCCCCTCGACTTATAAAACTCTATCAGCGGTGCGGTCTGCTTAACGTATACGTCAAGTCTTTGCTTAACGGTATCCTCGTTGTCGTCCGCCCTTTGTATAAGTTCTCCGTCACATTCGGAACATTTCTTCACGTCGCCTATAAAGTCAATATGATAAGATATACCGCATTTCGAACATACTCTCCTGCCGGTTATACGCCTTAAAAGTTTTTCAAGCGGGACGTCGATGTTTACCACCGCATCTACCTTTGAAACTTTTTCCAGCGCCTCGGCTTGCGCTACCGTTCTCGGAAATCCGTCGAGGAGATACCCGACTTTGCAGTCGTCATCTTCTAATCTGTCTTTCACTATCTGAACGGTTACCTCGTCGGGAACGAGTTGCCCTTTATCTATATAAGACTTAGCCACAATTCCTATCGGCGTTTGACCTTTTATATTCGCTCTGAATATATCGCCCGTCGAAATATGCGGTATCTTATATTTTTCGGCAAGTTTTACCGCTTGAGTACCCTTTCCGGCTCCCGGTGCGCCTAACAAAATAACGTTCATCTTACTTTAAGAATCCTTTATAGTTCTTCATCATTATCTGAGATTCAAGCGCAGTATTGAATTCCAACGCTACCGATACGACGATGAGCATTCCCGTTGCGGTGAATGCGCCGCTCGAAGAACCGAGTACCCATTTGAACAAAAGCGAAGGAATAAGAGCTAAAATAGCTAAGAATATTGCACCGAACAAAGTCAATCTGTTCGATATCTTCTTCAAGTATTCCGCCGTGGGTTTGCCCGGTCTTATACCCGGAATAAATCCGCCGTTTTGCTGTATCGTCTTGGATATATCTTCAGGATTGAATTGTATCTGCGAATAGAAGAACGCAAAGAACAATATAAGCAGACATAAAACGATAGTATAGAACGGGTAACTCGACGCAGATCCTAAATACGTATTCCACCAAAGCAATCCGTTTTCCCAATGGAAAAGCGTCATTATGAGTTCGGGGAAAGTCATTATGGAAAACGCAAAGATGAGCGGCATAACGCCGTTTGCATTTATCTTTATCGGAATAACCGTCGATTGTCCGCCGTAAAGTTTATTGCCCTTTACTTGTTTCGCATATTGAACCGGAATTTTTCTCTCTGCCAAATCAACCCATACTATTGCGCCGAATACGACTACAATTATCAACAAGTATCCGAGCATTCTCCAAAGTTTGTCTCTGTGTAAGCTTCCACCGGCAAAAATTGAATTGACTTGATCGATTGTATTCGTAGCCGCCGTAGCCAATATACCTGCAAAAATCAGCAAGGATATACCGTTCGATACGCCATAATCCGTTATTCTTTCACCGATCCATACCGTAAGACAAGTACCGGCAGTAAAGAATAAAATTTCGATTACGTAAGCTAAGAAATTCGTGAATCCGGTAGGATTGCCGCTTACGGATAGTATTGCCGAAAGCGACGCAAAATTACCGTTCTGCGAACCTCCGCCAAATCCGACCAAAATACCTATGGATTGAATGATCGCTAAAAACAAGGTCAAATACCTCGTTAAATTCGCTATCTTCTTTCTTCCTTCTTCACCTTGCTTGGATAAACGTTCGAGCGAGGGGATCGCTACAGCCAAAAGTTGAATAATAATCGAAGCGTTGATGTAGGGGCCGATACCCATAGCAAACAGAGTTCCGTTCGCAAGCGAGCCACCTGTCATCATATTCATTATGTTTAAATAAGACGCAGAACCTTCCAAATTGGTAAGGAGCGAAGTTCCTATACCCGGTATCGGAATGTAACAACCGATACGGTATAATACAAGAAACAACACGGTCCAGTAAATTTTGTGTCTTATTTCTTTCACTTTCCACGCATTTGCTAATGTTTTAAACATTTACTACCTCCGCTTTAAGTAAAATGTTAAGCCGTAACTTCCGCAGTTCCGCCCGCTTTTTCAATAGCCTCTTTTGCCGACGCGGAAAACTTTTCGGCTTTAACGGTAAGCGCAACGTCTAATTCGCCTTTTCCGAGAACTTTCAATCCTGCCGCATTCTTAACTTCTCTTATAAGTCCGCAAGCGTACAAAAGTTCGAAATCAACTACCGTACCAGCCTCAAATCCTGCAAGTTGTTCAAGATTTACAATTACGTATTCCTTTCTGAAGTGATTGTTAAAACCACGCTTGGGTGCTCTACGAGTCAAAGGCATCTGTCCGCCTTCAAATCCCGGTCTTACGCCGCCGCCGCTTCTCGCCCATTGACCTTTGTGGCCCTTGCCACTCGTCTTTCCGAGCCCGGAACCGATACCGCGACCTAATCTTTTCTTGGAAGTTCTCGATCCTTCCGCCGGATGTAAATCATTAAGTCTCATAGTTTTAACCTTCCTTTTCGACTTTTACGAGATGAGCAACCAATGCAAGTTGTCCCTGCAAAGCGTCGTTATCCGCAAAAACCTTAGTTTGATGTATTTTTTTAAGTCCAAGCGCAGCAAGCACAGCCTTCTGCTTTGGTATAGCGCCTATCGGACTTTTTATAAGTGTTACTTTTACGTTAGCCATTTTAAAGTCCTCCTTACGCCGTAACTTCTTCTACGCTCTTGCCGCGAAGAGCCGCAACTTCTTCTGCGGTTTTAAGTTCGTTAAGTCCGCTGATAACCGCTTTTACCATATTTATCGGATTGTTCGAACCGTGAGATTTAGTTCTGATATTCTTTATTCCTGCCGCTTCCATTACCGCACGGACGGGACCGCCCGCTATAACTCCGGTACCTTCTTCAGCCGGCATCATCAAAACCGAGCCTCTGCCGTATTTTCCGATTACCGTATGAGGTATGGTATTTCCGACGAGCGATACCTGACGCATAGCCTTCTTCGCTTGTGCAGTCGCTTTCTCGATTGCCTCCGGTACTTCGTTAGCCTTTCCGCTTCCGCAACCGACCTTGCCGTTCTCATCTCCGATTACGACAAGCGCCGAAAAACGCATCTTACGTCCGCCTTTTACAACCTTTGTTATACGGTTTACGGCTATGAGTTTCTTGCAAAGGCCTTCGTCACGGTCTTGCTTTCTTTGAGGTCTGTTATTTTCTCTTGCCATTTTTCATTCCTCCTTTAAAACTTTAAGCCGCCTTCTCTGGCGCCGTCGGCAAGGCTTTGCACCCTTCCGGTATATAAGTAACCGCCTCTGTCGAACACTACGTTCTCTATTCCCTTGGCAGTCGCTTTCTTTGCGAGTTCGTTACCTACGATTTTCGCTTGCTCTACTTTGTTCTTGCCTTCAACGAGTTTCTTTACGTCTTTCTCCATTGTGGAGCAAGCAACCAAAGTATTTCCCTTAACGTCGTCGATAATTTGCGCGTAAATGTGATTTAAACTTCTATAAACACAAAGTCTTGGACATTCGGCAGTTCCGGATATCTTTCTTCTTACCCTTTGATGCCTTCTCTTTCTGTCCGTGTTTTTATCTACTTTTAATATCATAACGCTTTACTCCTTATTTACCCGCCGTCTTTCCTTCCTTACGTTCGATTACTTCGCCCTTATATGCGATACCATAACCGTGGTAAGGTTCCGGCTCTCTGATCGATCTGATAGTCGCAGCGGTCTGTCCGACAGCTACTTTATCTATTCCCTTTACGGTGATCTCCGTTGGAGATACGGCGGTGAGAGTTATTCCCTCTTTTGCCTTGAATACTACCGGATGGCTGAATCCTACCGATAAGGTTATATCCTTGCCGGTTTGAGCAACTTTCCAACCTACGCCGTTTACCGTAAGGCCTTTCTCATAGCCCTGAGTTACGCCTACGACCATATTTTGAAGGAGCGCTCTGTATAAACCGTGTTTCGCTCTGATATTCGCCTCGTCGTTTGCCCTCGTTACGTGAGCAACGTTGCCCTCTACGGAAATGGAAATATTCTCCGCATCATAGTCTTGTTTCAGCGTACCCAAAGGTCCTTTTACGGTGATTACTCCGTTTTCGGTAGTAACTGTTACGTTTGCCGGTAAAGTGACCGGCGCTCTGCCTATTCTCGACATAATTCCGACCTCCTTACCATACGAAGGCGAGAACTTCGCCGCCGTTATTCGTCTTTCTTGCCTCTTTATCCGTCATTACGCCCTTCGGAGTAGAAACTATCGCTATTCCGAGTCCTCCCAATACTTTCGGAAGTTCTTGTGCGCCCGAATAAATTCTAAGTCCCGGTTTGGATACTCTTTTAAGTCCGTTTATGACTTTTTCTCCTTTGGGCCCGTATTTAAGCGTTATAACTATATTGCTTTGTACCCCGTTTTCAACGATGTCGTATTTCGCAATATAGCCCTCGTCAAGGAGGATCTTCGCTATTGAGTTCTTCATATTAGATGCCGGTATTTCAACCGTTTCATGCTTTACCATAAGCGCATTTCTGATGCGTGTAAGCATATCTGCAATAGGATCTGTCATAGTTTTACCTCCTTTACCAACTTGCCTTTTTTACGCCGGGAATCTCGCCTTTGTACGCCAACTCCCTAAAACAAATACGACATACACCGTATTTTCTTAAGACAGCGTGCGGTCTGCCGCATATCGAACATCTCGTGTAGCCTCTCGTCGAGTATTTCGGTGTCTTTTTCTGTTTATTTATCATTGCTAATTTTGCCATGATCTCACTCTCCTTAATTCGATTTGAAAGGCATTCCCATCGCCTTGAGAAGTTCTAACGCCTCTTCATCGGTTTTAGCCGTGGTGACTATACAAACGTCGAAACCTCTGATCTTTTCCACTTGATCGTATTGAATCTCCGGGAAAATAAGCTGCTCTTTTACGCCCATAGCATAGTTTCCTCTGCCGTCAAAAGACTTCGTCGGAACTCCTCTGAAATCCCTTACTCTCGGAAGTGCTATCGATACGAGTTTATCGAAAAACTCGTACATTCTGTCCTTTCTTAAAGTAACCTTTATTCCTACGCTCATTCCCTCTCTTACCTTGAAACTCGCTACCGACTTCTTGGCTTTGGTGAGGACGGGCTTTTGTCCCGTTATAAGCGCTATCTCTTGCTGAGCCATCTGTACGCTCTTGGCATTGTCTTTGCTGTCGCCCAGTCCGTTATTGACGGTTATCTTTACCATTTTCGGACATTCGTTAACGTTCTTATATCCGAAACGCTTCATAAGATAAGGCACAACTTCTTCTTCGTAGAGTTTCCTCTTTCTCGCTACATACTTGGAATCGGTTGCAGTTTCTTTAGCAACCTGAATCTTTTTGCTTGCCATTTTTTATCTCCTTAAATTTTAGGCTTTTGCCTCTTTTTTGGCTTTCGTAGCCCTCTTCTTCGGCGCCTCTGCGGGTGCTTCGGATTTGGCTTGTTTAGTCGCTTTCTTCGCTTCCGGCGTGGAGTCTAAACTCGCTCCGCATTTCTTACAAATTCTGACTTTCTTGCCGTCTACTTCTTTATAAGTTATTCTCGTCGCTTTGTCACACTTCGGGCAAACTACCATTACGTTGGACGCATCGATCGCTCCGACTTGCGAAACTATCTGACTCGTTTCATTCGCCCTTCTCGCCTTTTGGCTCTTCTTCTGTACGTTTACACCGTCTACCTTAACCTTGCCGGCTTTCGGATCGGACGATAACACCTTACCGGTTTTGCCCGCGTCTTTTCCCGTCAAGACTAAAACGGTATCATTCTTTTTAACTTTCATTTCTCGTCCTCCTTAAAGCACTTCGGGAGCAAGAGAAACAATCTTCATATAATCTTTCTCTCTGAGTTCCCTTGCGACAGGTCCGAAAATACGGGTACCTCTCGGTTGTTTCTGATTGTCTATTATAACAGCCGCATTGTCGTCGAACCTTATATGCGTGCCGTCCTGTCTTCTGAGTCCCTTAGACGATCTCACTATTACCGCCTTGACAACGTCGCCTTTCTTAACTGCTCCGCCCGGAGTAGCCGTCTTGACACTCGCAACGATTACGTCGCCTATGTTGCCGTACTTTCTGAAAGAACCGCCTAAAACTCTTATGCACATTATTTCCTTTGCACCGGAGTTATCCGCCACTTTTAATCTGGTCTGTGGTTGTATCATTGTCGCTCCTCCTTTATTATTTAGCCTTCTCGATTATTTCGGCGACTCTCCAATTCTTATCCTTGGAAAGTTTTCTCGTCTCGACTATTCTGACTTTATCGCCTATGCCGCACTCGTTGTTCTCATCGTGCGCCTTATATTTCTTGGACTTACTTATTGTCTTTTTATAAAGCGGATGAGTCGCTCTCTGCGCAACGGTTACGACTACTGTCTTATCCATTTTATCGGAGGTTACGATTCCGACTCTCTCTTTTCTTAAATTCCTTTCCATCTTCTTTCCTCCGCTTAATTATTCGCCCTAAGTTCTCTGGCACGAATCTCGGTCTTAATTCTCGCTATATCCTTTTTCGTAGTGTTGATTACGTTGGGATTTTCGAGCTGGCCCGTAGCGTGGCGGAAATGAAGGTTAAAAAGTTCTTCTTTTAAATCGTTCAACTTTGTGGACAATTCGTCATCGGTCATTCCGTGAATTTCCTGCGCTTTCATAATTAACCTTCAACTCCTTCTGTATTATTTTCTTTCTTTATAAACTTCGTCTTTACGGGAAGCTTATATCCGGCAAGGCGCATTGCCTCTCTCGCTACTTCTTCGGATACACCCGCCATTTCAAACATTACTCTGCCGGGTTTTACAACCGCTACCCAATATTCTACTGAACCTTTTCCTGAACCCATTCTGGTTTCGGCAGGTTTTTTCGTTATGGGTTTATGCGGGAATATGTCTATCCATACTTTACCGCCACGACGAATAAATCTCGTCATCGCTATTCTTGCAGCCTCTATCTGGTTTGACGTTACCCATGCGGAACTCTCCGCTACAAGTCCGTATTCGCCGTAAGCAATCTTATTGCCTTTGGTTACTTTTCCGGTCATTCTACCGCGATGCTGCTTTCTTCTCTTTACTCTTTTAGGCATCAACATAATTACGCTTCGCCTCCTTCAAATCTCTTGGCTTCGCCCAAGATCTCTCCTTTGTAAAGCCATACCTTTATACCGATTATACCAAAGGTCGTGTGCGCCTCGGCAAATCCGTAATCTATATCCGCTCTGAGAGTCTGAAGGGGAATTGATCCCTCGTGATATTGTTCGGATCTCGCTATTTCAGCGCCGTCCAAACGGCCGCTTACCATAACTTTGATACCTTTTACCCCTACTCTCATAGAACGGGATATCGCTTGTTTCATACTTCTTCTGAACGACGCTCTCTTTTCGAGTTGAGCCGCTATGGACTCGGCGATAAGCTGTGCGTCTGCGTCAGGCTTCTTGACTTCGATTATGTTGACGGAAACTTGCTTGCCTCCGGTTATCTTGGCAAGTTGTTTCTTCATAACGTCTATCTCCGCTCCGGCTTTTCCTATCAAAACGCCGGGACGCGCCGTATGAATAGTAATCGCTATCTTACCTGCCGCTCTTTCAATATATATACGCGAAATAGCAGCGGCAAAATATGTCTTTTTGATAAATTTTCTGAGTTCGTTGTCCTCTTTAAGAAAAGCTCCGAACTGCTTCTTGTCGGCATACCATTGAGTATCCCAACCTTTGATTACTCCTACTCTTAAACCATGTGGATTAACTTTCTGTCCCATATCGTCCTCCTCACTTATTCACGACGTCGAGAACTACCGTTATATGACTGGTTCTCTTGAGAATTCTGTATCCTCTGCCCTTGCTCATCGGCTGCATTCTCTTTAAAGTCGGCCCTTGATCGGCATAGCATTCAGCCACGTATAAATCGTGAGAATTCATTCCTAAATTGTGTTCGGCGTTCGCCGCAGCGGATTTAACCACTTTCTTTATCGGATCGGCGCCTGCCTTAGATACGTTTTCGAGTATTGCGATCGCCTCGTCTACGCTCTTTCCTCTTATAATGTCGAGAACAACTCTTACCTTATAAGGAGATATTCTAACGTATTTCGCAACCGCTCTCGGTCTTCTGTCTTTATTTTCCTCAATTCTTTGAGTCTTTATCTTCATATTCTTAGCCATCGTATCTTACCTCCATCAGCCCGTAGTCTTTGAACCGGCATGACCCTTGAACGTTCTGGTCGGAGCGAACTCGCCGAGTTTGCAACCTACCATATCTTCGGTTATATATACCGGAACGTGCTTTCTGCCGTCGTGTACGGCGATAGTGTGACCGACCATTTGAGGAAATATAGTCGAACTTCTCGACCAAGTTTTTAAGACAACTTTCTTGTTCTCCGCATTGAGAGCCTCTACTCTTTGAAGCAACTTCGGTTGAACGTAAGGTCCTTTCTTTACACTTCTTGACATATTCTCCTAACCTCCTCAATTTACTCTCTTTATAATAAACTTGTTGGTCTTGTTCTTCTTCTTTCTCGTCTTATATCCGAGAGCGGGCTTGCCCCACGGCGTCATAGGACCGGCATGACCTACCGGAGCACGACCTTCACCACCGCCGTGCGGGTGATCGTTCGGGTTCATGACAGAACCTCTTACAGTCGGTCTGATACCCATGTGTCTGGTCTTTCCCGCTTTACCTATCCTTATGATCTCGTGATCGAGGTTGCCGACTTGACCGACGGTCGCTTTACACTTTGCGGAAACGTATCTCATTTCACCGCTCGGTAATTTCAACGTCGCCATTCCGTTCTCTCTCGCCATAAGTTGAGCAGCCATTCCGGCAGCCCTTACGAGCTGTCCGCCTTTGCCCGGTTGAAGTTCGATGTTGTGAACTAACTGACCTACGGGAATATTCTCAAGCGGCAACGCATTGCCTACCTTGATATCGGCGTCCGCACCGGATTCAAGCTTGTCTCCGACCGACAATCCGAGAGGCGCCAAGATGTATCTCTTTTCGCCGTCCGCATACACCAAAAGCGCAATGTTAGCAGATCTGTTCGGATCGTACTCGATTGACTTTACAGTTGCGGGGATCCCGTCTTTATTTCTTCTGTAATCGATAACACGATATTTTCTCTTGTTGCCGCCGCCTCTGTGACGAACGGTTATCTTTCCTTGAGCATTTCTGCCCGCCTTATGCCTCTGATCTTCGAGTAGCGACTTCTCCGGAGTGGTAGTCGTTATTTCTTCGAACGTGCTTACCGTCATAAAACGGCGAGCCGAGGAAGTAGGTTTATATCTCTTAATACCCATTTGTTGTTCCTCCGATTATTGCAACGAATCAAAGAAAGCAATTCCCTTGCTGTCTTTTTTAAGCGTCACGATAGCCTTTTTGTAGTCGGGCGTATAACCTTCGTTTCTACCCATTCTCTTTAATTTTCCGTGACAATTTGCAGTGTTTACCTTCTCGACTTGTACGTCGAATCTCTTTTCCACTTCGAGTTTGATTTCCGTCTTGTTGGCGTCTTTCGCTACGACAAAGGTGTATTTCTTATCCTTTATCATGGAATAACTCTTTTCGGAAAGAATTGGCTTTATTATTACTTCTCTTTCCATTATTCTTCCTCAGCCTCCTTCACGTCTTCGTCGCTGTATACCTCGTAAGCCTCTTGCAATTTGAGTATAGCGTCTTTCGCAACTACCAATACGGAATTCTTAACAACGTCGTAAGTATTGAGTAAATCTATCGACATAGTATTTAATCCGTGAATGTTGCGAGCAGCTCTTATTACGAGCGCATCGTTGTCGTTCATAACCAAAAGCACGGTCGAATCGAATTTGAACGCATTTAAAAACGCTATCATCTCTTTCGTCTTTCCGTCCTTTACCGCAACTTCGTCTATTACGTAAAATTCTCCGTCGGCAATCTTTTTGGATATCGCCGAGAAAAGCGCGGTACGCTTTGCGGTCTTGTTCATCTTTTTGGAGAAATCTCTCGACTTCGGTGCAAAGACGACGCCGCCCTTTATCCATTGAGGCGCTCTTATCGAGCCTTGACGGGCATTACCCGTTCCTTTCTGTCTCCAAGGCTTTTTACCGCCGCCGCGAACTTCGGTTCTCGTTAAAGTACCCTTCGTTCCCTGACGGTCGTTCGCAAGTCTCGTTACTACCGCTTGATGTATAAGCGGTTCGTTATATTCCATCTCAAACAAGTCTGCGGAAAGTTCGAGCGTTCCGGTTTCTTGTCCGTTCATATTGTATACTTTTACGCTTGCCATAATAATGCTCCTTACTTCACCGTATCGGTTACGGTTATTATGCCGCCCTTGGGACCGGGGATCGCACCTTTTATCAAAAGTACGTTTCTCGCCGTATCGACTTTTACGACTTCGAGGTTCTGTACGGTAACTCTCTCGTTTCCGTATTGTCCCGGCATATGCTTGTTCTTAAATACTCTCGACGGAGTACTGTTTGCGCCCATAGAACCGACTTCTCTGTGAACCGGTCCGACACCGTGCGTCATCTTGAGTCTCTGTTGATTCCATCTCTTGATTACGCCCGAAAATCCGTGACCTTTCGTTATACCTACAACGTCTACCTTGTCTCCCTCGCTGAAAGTTTCAACGGTGAGTACTTGTCCTACGCTGTATCCCGACAAATCGTCGAGTCTGAATTCTTTAAGCACTTTGTGCGGCGCTACGCCCGCTTTCTTAAATTGTCCCGCTTCGGGTTTGTTGATGGCTTTTTCGCTAACTTCGCCGAAAGCGACTTTTAATGCCTCGTAGCCGTCTTTTTCCTTAGTTTTGATCTGGACGACCGGACAAGGTCCGGCTTCGACGACAGTGACCGGAATTACTTTTCCATCGGCGGAAAAGATCTGAGTCATGCCAAGTTTCTTTCCAATGATTGCTTTATTCATAAGATAAAGTTCACCTCCGATATTTTTTTATTTTTTAATTTTTAAACTGTTAAAGTTTTATCTTTACGTCTACGCCGGCGGGAAGATGGATACTATCCAAAATCTTCGCATTCGTAGAATAAATG
>CAJOMT010000002.1 GCA_905235815.1 uncultured Clostridia bacterium | reverse complement strand
CGATCGGTTGGCACGTTACGATGTATTCATTATACGATGTTGATGTAACAAATGCTTCTTTCGCCGCAAATGCCTTAACATCAGGCTATTGCGACTATTACTGGACACGCGGGTAAAAATACAGGAAAAATTATGAATAAACAATACACAAATGAAAAGATAGTTTTTTACAACAAAAGTGAACAGTTCGCAAAAAAATATTTAAGTGAAATTTTGGAAATTAACAGTGTAGAAGATGCGGAGAAAATCCTAAAAAGTTTAAAAAATCAAAATTTACCTAAAAATATTTTCTGTGAACATGTTTCATATAGTGGTACAGGCAATAATGGCTATTTATGCTTAATGACGTTAATAAAAAATATTTCGATTAACATCTCGGAGCTTACCTTGCATATTATATCGTTCTTACTTGGTATAACTCCTTTCGGCAGCCTTATTTCTGCAATTTATCTGCCTATTAATATAAAAAAAACAATAAATTGCCTAACCGAAACAGAAGCCGCTTTATATATATATTTAAAAGAATTGAATAAACTGGGCATAGAAGAATTTACCATAAATGATTTGATTAATAGTTTTGTATCAACAGACATATATACTACAGTTTTTAGGACAAAACAAGATTTATTAGATGATTTAGAATGTTTGCATAAAAAAGATTTAATTTATATTGATATAAGCAAAAATATTATGCATATAAAAAAATAACAACTTAAATTTTCAAATAAACTCTAATCCGAAAGCGATTTATATAGGCAAATGATTAAAAATGAAAGCATACGCACTTTGTGGAAAAGGGCAAAAGGAAAACAACCGTAATACAGGCCAAAATAAAATGCGGACAATATCGTTAAAATACACGATATTGTCCGCATTTTTATTAGGCTAAAATTATCTCTCTATCTCGGTTACCTTGTATCCCGCCTCGTCGATCGCCTTTACAATCTCATCGTTTTCAGCGGTACAGTCGATTATCTCGGCTGTCTTTTTCTTTAAATCGACTTTTACGCTTCCGAACTCGGAAAGCACCGTCTCTACCCTCTTTTGGCAATGCTCGCACATCATTCCGTCGATATGCACGACTGTCTTATTCTTTTTGCAAAACATAGTTTCTTCTCCTTCGGTTTTTATATTTTTTGTTTTAAATTTAAAAAATCTTAATCTCAATGCGTTACCGACTACGAAAATACTCGATAAACTCATCGCAAGCGAGGCAAGCATCGGGTTTAACAGTATGCCCGTCGGCGCATATAGCGCTCCGCACGCTATCGGTATCAATATTATATTATAGAAAAACGCCCAAAACAAATTCTCTTTGATATTACGCATTACCGCCCTGCCGAGGTTCACCGCCTCGACTGCGTCGCATAGGTCGTTTCTTATCAGCACTACGTCCGCACTCTCTATCGCTATATCGGTGCCGGCGCCTATCGCCGCCCCGACGTTCGCCTGAGTTAATGCGGGGGCGTCGTTTACGCCGTCGCCTATCATCATAACGCACTTGCCTTCGTCCATCAACGCCTTGACGTAAGTATGCTTATCACTCGGCAAAACCTTTGACCTATATTCTATACCGAGTTCTTCCGCAACTGCGCTCGCCGCTCCGTCGCTATCGCCCGTCAGCATCAGAATTCCGATATTCTTCTCTTTAAACTCATTTATCGCCGCTACGCTCGTCGGCTTTATTTTATCTTTTATCGCTATATAGCCCGTCATTTGCCCGTTAAACGAACAGAACAGCACCGTCGAGCCGCTACCCTCTGCGGCTGCCACTTTATCGTCGTAGACCTTTGTAGAAACGCCGCTCTCGGTCATCAATTCTCGGTTGCCGATTATTATTGTTCTATCGCCAAAGTCGCCCTTTACGCCTTTGCCGGCTATGCTCTCAAAATTTGTGATTTCATATTTTTCGGCGCCGATTTCCTCTGCCGCCTTTACTATGGGTTCAGCCAAAATATGCGAACTCAAACCCTCTAACGAGGCGCATAAACCTATAAATTCTTTATCTGAAAGTCCGCCTATATGTTCGTAAACGTCAATTTCGGGCTTACCGAACGTTATAGTTCCCGTCTTATCGAGCACGACGTAATTTACGGACGCAAGCGACTGCAAAGCCGCTCCGCTTTTGACGAGTATGCCGTTTTCGGCAGACTTCCCCGTGCCTGCCATTAAGGCGGCAGGAGTGGCAAGCCCTAATGCGCAAGGGCAAGAAACGACCAAGACGCTTACCGCAATATTTACCGCAAACTGAACGCTTTCGCCGGCTATCAACCACACGGCAAACGCCGTAATAGCAATGGCAATTACTGTCGGGACGAAAATGCCGGCGACTTTATCCGCAACTCTCGCAATCGGAACTTTGGTCGAATTTGCGTCCTCGACGAGTTTTACTATTTTGAAAACGGTCGAGTCCTCGCCGACGTTTTCAGCCCGAAATAGCGCATAGCCGCCGCTGAAACTCGTGCCGCAGACGACTTTATCGCCCACGTTTTTATAAACGGGTATGCTCTCGCCCGTTATGACGGATTCGTCCGCCAAGCCTCCGCCGCTTATTATTTCGCCGTCGGCAGGAACGGTATAACCGCTCTTTAATACGACTATATCGCCCTTTTTAAGGTCTGCGGTCTTTATTTCCGTTTCGACGCCGTCTATCAAAATAACGGCGGTATCGGGCGTTAAATCGAGAAGTTTTTCGACGGCGCTCATCGTCTTATTCTTCGACTTCTCTTCCAAGTATTTTCCGACGGTGATAAGCGTCAGTATCATCGCCGCACCCTCGAAATACAGATTGTTTTTATATAAGTCTACGTCCTTTTTAAGCCCTATCATTACGAGCGCAAACACGCCGTATGCATAAGATGTAAAAGCGCCCAGCGCGACGAGGGAGTCCATATTCGGCTTGCCCGTAAACAATTTCTTGAAACCGCTCGTAAAATACTTGCCGTTAATTATCATTACCGGCAAGGCGATTATCGCTTGCGACAGCGCAAAATAAAACGGTTCGTGCAGAAAATGAGGCAAAGGGAGTCCTATCATGTGCCCCATTGATATATACATCAATATAACGACGAGCGGAATAGAAACGATAAGGCGATTTCTCAGTTTTCTTGCTTGCCCCCTATCCCTCGAATGAGTAGAACCTTCTTTTATGCCGTACCCTGCCGCTTTCACCGCAGCGATTATAGACGGCGTCAAGTCCTCTTGCATTTCGACGGAAAGTATTCCGCTTATTAAGTTTACGGTAACTTTTTCCGCGCCGTCAATTTTACTTACGCTCCGTTCAACCGTCGCAGAACATGCGGAACAAGTCATACCGCTAATCGTGTATTTTTTAACCATTTTGTTTAAAAACCCTCGCTATAAGTCGATTATTGTACATTTGTTCATATTTCAATATGTTCAAACACGTAGTTCTCGGCTAACTTTTCGGCAATAGATTTTGCGTCCTTATCCCTGATCGTCCAACACAGCAATCTTGCTTTTTTGCGTATTCGCTTCGGAATGGGGAGATTATAATAATCCACGTTGATAAAGTCCGGTTTGGAAATAAAATTCAGTAAACCGTTTCTTAAAATAAAGTCTTTTATTATATTTATCTCTTTATTCCTCATTCTATACATCAACTGCCCTCTCAAAATTTCGGGAGCGGTTTTCTTTACTATGCCCATTACTCTCGGATCGAACGACTGCACGGCAAATTCGCCCTTATAGCCCTCTAAAATTTGTAACGCTTTTTTAGTAAGTTCGGTATATCTCGGACAGGTCTTTATCTCTATTAAAAGCGGTACTCTGCCGCCGACTAAATTCAAAAATTCCTCAAACGTCATTATGCCGTCATCGGAGTCTGAAAGTCTTAATTCCTTTATTTCAGCGGAAGTTTTATCCCAAATAAGAGAATCTACTCCCGTCATTCTTTTCAGATTGTCGTCGTGAAAACAAAAAAGTTCGCCGTCTTTGGAAATCTGGACGTCGGTCTCGATAGGACAGTTATGATCGATTGCATTCAAAAACGCAGACTTGCCGTTTTCGGGTATTTCTCCGCCGTGAAGTCCCCTATGCGCTATTGGCCTCGTTATAAGCCAACTGTCGTCTTTGATTCTATTCATAAAAGTCCTCCGTTTCTTCTGTTTTAGCGCCCATATTATATACTAAAAAACGGTAAATTGTCAACAAATTGTATGAAAAATTCCGTAAACGAAAAAAACGCCCTTTAAAAACTTGATTTTATTTAATAAATTATATATAATTATTAGAGTATATCAAGAGAGGAGTTTATGGCCGAAAAATTAAAAAACAACATAAGAAATTTTTGCATTATCGCTCATATCGACCACGGAAAATCCACCCTTGCGGACCGCATTATGGAACTTACCGGTCAAGTCGCAGAAAGGGATATGGAAGAACAACTTCTCGACTCTATGGATTTAGAGAGAGAAAGAGGTATAACCATTAAACTCACTCCCGTCAGAATGGCGTATAAGGCAAAAGACGGAAAAGAATATATCTTTAATCTGATAGATACGCCCGGACACGTCGACTTTACTTACGAGGTGTCACGCTCGCTCGCCGCTTGCGAGGGCGCTATACTTATAGTCGACGCAACGCAAGGGATAGAGGCGCAAACGCTTGCCAACTGCTACCTTGCGCTCGACAATAATCTCGAAATAATTCCCGTCATAAACAAAATTGACCTGCCCTCCGCAAATATTGAGGAAACGGCAAAAGAAATAGAGGACGTTATAGGTTTAGACGGCACGAACGCACCGAAAATTTCCGCTAAAAACGGCATAAATATCGACCAGGTATTAGAGAAAATAGTAGAGGAAGTTCCGCCGCCGAAAGGCGACGACGACGCTCCGCTTAAAGCGCTCATATTCGACTCCTATTACGACAATTTCAAAGGCGCTATCTGCTTTGTGAGAATTATGGACGGAACGGTTGCGCCCGGTATGAAAATAAAGACGTTTACAGGAGATAAACAGTTCGACGTTACGGAAGTCGGAACTTTCAATCCGCAGCTTATACCCAAAAAATCACTTGCCGCCGGCGAAGTCGGATATATTGCGGCGAGCATTAAAAGCATTGAGGACATAAGCGTCGGCGATACTATTACCGAGGCGACAAGGCCTGCGGATAAAGCCTTGCCCGGATATAAAAAAGTTCAACCCGTAGTGTTTTCGGGCATATATCCGCTCGACGGCTCTAAATATAACGACTTAAAAGACGCACTTTTAAAACTGAAACTGAACGACGCCTCTCTTTCGTTCGAACCGGACAACTCCACCGCTTTGGGATTCGGGTTCAGATGCGGATTCTTAGGTCTTTTGCATATGGAAATAATTCAAGAGAGGATAGAAAGAGAATTCGATATAGATATCATCACTACCGCACCGTCGGTTTCCTACAAAGTCTATAAGACAGACGGAGAAATGGTGATTGTTGACAATCCGAGTAAATTCCCTGACGTATCGAATATCGATTATACTGAAGAACCTATAATCGCCGCCAACATATTTACTCCGCCCGAATACGTGGGCGCAATAATGGAACTGTGTCAAGATAAACGAGGCGTGTTTATAGATATGACGTATCTCGACGCTAAAAGAGTCAAACTTAATTATAAACTTCCGTTAAACGAGATAATCTTCGATTTCTTTGACGGGCTTAAAAGCCGCACGAGAGGCTACGCCTCTTTCGACTACGAACTTTGCGGCTACGAAAAAAGCGAACTCGTCAAACTCGATATGATGCTTAACGGCGACATCTGCGACGCACTCTCTATAATCGTGCATAAGGACAAGGCGTATCAGCGAGGCAGAGCGCTTGCCGAAAGGCTTAAAGAAGTAATTCCCCGTCAACTCTTTGAAATTCCCATTCAAGCGGCAGTGGGCGGAAAGATAATTGCAAGAGAAACGGTTAAAGCAATGAGAAAAGACGTCTTGGCAAAATGCTACGGCGGCGATATAACGAGAAAGAGAAAACTACTCGAAAAACAAAAAGAAGGCAAGAAAAAAATGCGCCAACTCGGTTCGGTTGAAGTGCCGAGCGAAGCGTTTATGAGCATACTTAAAATCGACAGCGACGACTAATATGAGCGGAATTTATATTCATATCCCATTTTGCAAGAGCAAATGCACTTATTGCGACTTTGCTTCTTACCCGAAAGAACTGCATAAGGCGGACCTCTATTTCGCTTGCCTTTATAAAGAAATAAAAGGCAGAGCCCCCGCTTTGAAAGACTATAAATTCGATACCGTATATTTCGGTGGCGGAACGCCTTCGTTTGTCGAGCCGAAATATATTTTCGGAGCATTAAAACAACTAAAAAACTTTTATAATATCGACGAAAACGCCGAAATTACGCTCGAAATAAACCCCGGTACTCTGACGGAAGAAAAATTGAAAATTTATAAGCAGGCAGGAATAAACAGATTCAGTATCGGAATGCAGAGCGCAGACAATAAACAACTTGAAAACTTAAACAGAATACACACCGCCGAAGATTTTTTGGTCGCCGCAGAAATGCTGAAAGGCGAAAACACGAGCGCCGACATTCTTTTGGGACTTGAAAACCAAACGAAAGACGACGTTAAAAATTCGATAGATCTGGCAATAAAGGGCGGAGTTAAGCACATATCCGCTTATGCGCTTAAAGCGGAAGAAGGAACGCCTATCTTCGGGAAATATTTAAACGGCGATTTGCCGTCCGACGACGAGGTAGCCGAACTTTACGACTTTGCCGTGCACTATCTCAAAGAGAACTCCTTTGAGCGCTATGAAATATCCAATTTCGCTAAAAAGGGCTACAAATCAAGGCACAATCTGAACTATTGGAACAGAGGCGAATACATAGGTTTCGGCGTATCTGCGTCATCTTTTATTGCCGGCAGAAGATTTACCAACACCGAAAAAATCGACGAGTACACCGCTTGTATTCTGCGAGGTAAAGTCGCAGAGATATTCAGCGAAAATATCGAGGGCGACGAGGCGGAATTCGAATATATTATGCTAAAACTCCGAACTGCGGAAGGTTTTAAGTTTAAAGACTTCTCCGACCGCTTCGGCTCGGATTTCACTAAAAAATACGCAGAGCAAATCAAATCGCTTGCAAAATACCTATCCGTTTCCGAAAACGGAATCAAAATAAAACCAAAATACCTCTACGTTCAAAACCAAATCGTAATTGAATTTATAAATTAACTATGAAAGAATTCGTACATTTACATCTTCATACGGAATACTCCATTCTCGACGGCGCAGCAAGAATTTCGACGCTTACAAAGCGTGCGAAAGAACTCGGTATGCCCGCCGTTGCCATAACCGATCACGGCAATATGTACGGCGCTGTCGCATTCTTCGACGCCTGCGAAAAAGAGGGTATAAAAGCTATTATCGGAACTGAATTTTACGTTTGCGACGACCTCACGGTAAAGAGCGGAAAACCCAAACTTCACCATCTGATATTGCTCGCAAAAGACGAAACCGGTTATAAAAATCTTTCGCTTTTAAACGCTATCGCTTTCAGAGACGGATTTTATTACAAGCCGAGAATCGACCTCCCCACTTTAAAACAACACTCGGAGGGGCTTGTCTGTCTGTCCGCATGCGTTGCAGGTAATATTCCGCAAGCGATTTTAAACAGAAATTTCGACGAGGCGGAAAACCTCGTACAATGGTTCAAAGACGTATTTAAAGACGACTTTTACCTCGAACTCCAAAATCATTTTCTGCAAGAAGAACTCGAAGTCAATAAATATCTCAGGCTCTACTCGAAAAAATACGGAATTAAAACGGTAGTTACAAACGACGTACACTATATCGAAAAAGAGGACGCTCTCTCGCAAGACGTTTTGATGTGCGTTCAGATGGGCGCAGACTACGACGATCCGAAGAGAATGAAATTCCCCAACGACGAATTTTATTTAAAGACTTACGACGAAATGGCGGAACTCTTCCCCGGCGACGAAGAATCTCTCGCCACCACTCTGGAAATAGCGAATAAGTGCAATTTCGCATTCGTATACGGGCATTATATGTTTCCGCATTACACGCCCGAAACAGGCGAAGAACCCTTGGTATTTTTGAGAAAACTAATAGACGAGGGAATAAAGAAAAAATACGGCGAAGAAACGGAAGTTATCCGAAACAGAATAGAAACCGAACTCGAAGTCATAATAAAACAAGGTTTCGTAGAATATTTCCTTATCGTTTGGGACTATATCGACGCCGCAAGAAAAATGGGTATTTCGGTCGGTCCCGGCAGGGGCTCGGGCGCAGGCTCTATCGTCGCTTACCTTATAGGAATAACCGACATCGATCCGCTCAAATACGAACTCTATTTCGAAAGATTTTTAAACCCCGAAAGAGTTTCCGCTCCGGACTTCGACGTGGACTTCGAGGATAGCAGAAGGCAAGAAGTCATCGACTACGTTCGCCGCAAATACGGAGAGGACAGAGTTTGTAAAATCGTAACGTTCGGAACAATGGCGGCTAAAAACGCAATTAAGGACGTGGGAAGAGTTTTGAAAATGCCTTATGCGGAAACCGACAGGCTTTCCAAAGCACTGCCCTTTAAATTCAACAAAAACGGAAAAGAAATAGAACTTAAAAGGCCCAATATTCTTCGTCAAGCGTTCGGACAATACCACCCGAAAGAGGGCGCAAAAGACTACGGCGTAGACTACTCCGTTCCCGAACTTATGGAAATGTATAACGAGAGCGACGAAGTTAAAAGGGTTATCGATATCGCTATCAAGCTCGAGGACACGCCGAGGCAAGCGAGCACGCACGCTTGCGGCGTTATTATCGGCGCCGACATATTGGACAGGCACATGCCGCTCGGCAGAAACGGCGACGATATTACGAGCCAATATACCGGAGTCGAACTCGAACATCTCGGATTCCTTAAAATGGACTTTTTGGGACTGAGAAACTTATCCGATATAAAGATGGCGATAGAATACGTCAAAGAAAACTACGGCGTCGAAGTCGATTTTTCAAATTCCGGATACGACGATCCGAAAGTTTACGAACTGCTCTCTTCCGGAAACACCAAAGCGATTTTCCAAGTGGAATCGGCAGGCTTTCAAAAATTCTTAAAAGAATTGAGGCCGACTTCGCTCGAAGATATAATAGCGGCAGTTTCGCTCTACCGCCCCGGACCTATGGATTCTATTCCGAAGTTCGTTAAATGTAAACATAATCCGAAACTCGTAACTTACGCTCACCCGCTTTTAGAGCCTATCTTAAAACAGACTTACGGCTGTATCGTATATCAAGAGCAAGTTATGAGAATCGTCCAAGACCTCGCCGGCTACACCCTCGGGCAAGCGGATATGGTCCGCAGAATGATGGGCAAGAAAAAAGTAGACGAGATGGTAAAAGAAGAAGCGGTATTTATAAACGGCAAGCCCGAATCCGTAGATAAAAACGGAAAAGTTTCAAGGGCGATAGACGGCTGTTTAAAGAGAGGCGTACCGGAAGACGTCGCAAAAAATATCTGGAACGAGATGAAAGATTTTGCGAAATATGCGTTCAACAAATCTCACGCCGCCGCCTATTCGGTCGTAACTTATCAGACCGCATACCTTAAATGCTATTACGAAGCGGAATTTTTGACTGCGGTACTTAATAACCGCATCACAAATATCGATGAAATAACCAACTATATCAGTTACGCCAAAGACGAGGGAATACAAGTCCTTCCGCCCGACATAAACGAAAGCGTGGGATTTTTCAGCGTAAAAGACAAAAAAATACGTTACGGTCTCGCCGCAATTAAAGGAATAGGCTTGTCAGCAATCGACTCTATCGTCAAAGAAAGAGAGGAAAACGGTGATTACACTTCGTTTGAAAACTTTATTTCGAGGTGCGAAAGTAAAGTTCTCAATAAGCGGCTGGTCGAAAATCTCATATACGCAGGTACGTTCGACAGGTTCGGCAAATACCGCACTCAACTCATAGCGGTGTACGAGGACTTGATTGACAGAGTTACCCTTATAGCAAAGCAAAAAGAAAGCAATCAGATGAGTTTCTTCGGCGATCTCCTCGAAGAAGATACCACTTTCAGCGTCGTCTACCCCGACCTCCCCGATTACGACAGCAAGACTAAATTGTCCCTCGAAAAAAGCGTTACGGGAATATACGTAACCGGACACCCACTCGACCAATATATGGACAAATTCAAAGACTGTACGTTTACTACCGAAAGTCTGTTAAACGTCGAGGAGGACGAAAACGGAGAGTTGGTATATACCGACGTAAAAAACGATATGTCCGTATATATGGGCGGAATAATCAGTTCGGTGGATAAAATCAACACGAGAAGCGGCCAATCTATGATGTTCGTCAATATAGAGGACGTATACGGCTCGGTAGAGTGCGTGTTCTTTCCGAAAAAATACGAACAATATAAAAATATAATCAAATCGGAACAACTCATTAAAATCAAAGGAAAACTGCAACTTAGAGATAATAAAAAACCGTCGGTTCTGGTAGACTATGCCGAAAGCGTAAACGACCAAAAACCTACGGCGGAAACTACTAAACCGACAGAAAAATTTTTATGTCTGGTTTTAAACGACGAAACAAATATATATAAAGACGACTTGATAGATATTCTCTCGTCATACAGCGGAGATATATCCGTATACTTCAAAATAGACGGTAAGAACTATAAATTATCGCAAAAGGTAAGAGATTGTCAAGGTCTCAGAAACGAACTGATGTCTGTTTTGGAGGAACAAGATATTAAATTTATAAACTAAATGGAGGACATTATGAAAAAAATAGCAATTTTAACAAGCGGGGGCGACGCTCCCGGCATGAACGCCGCAATAAGAGCGTGCGTAAGAAGAGCATTAAATTTCGGGCTTGAAGTTTACGGCGTTGAAAGAGGTTACGAAGGACTCGTCAATAATGAAATATTTCAGATGAATTCTCAGTCCGTTTGCGACATTATTCAAAGAGGCGGAACAATTTTAAAGTCCGCAAGATGCTTGGATTTTAAACTTCCGGAAGTCAGAAAGACCGCAGCGGACAACCTCAAAAAACACGGTATCGAAGGACTTATCGTAATCGGCGGCGACGGATCTTTCACGGGTGCTAAACTCCTTTCGGACGAACAGGGAATAAACGTCGTCGGAATACCCGGTACGATAGACAACGACCTTGCCTATACCGACTTTACGCTCGGCTTCGATACTGCCGTAAACACCGTACTTTGGGCAATCAATTCTTTAAGGGATACAATGACTTCTCACGAAAGAGTTTCGATTATTAAAGTTATGGGCAGACATTGCGGCGATATAGCGCTCTATTCGGGCATTTGCGGCGGCGCAGAATTTATACTCGTACCTGAAATTCCGTACGATATAAAAGACATAGCCGAAGCGATTAACAAAAACAAGGCTCGCGGAAAACTCTCGAATATTATCATTTTCGCAGAAGGCGCAGGCGACGTGGATAAAATACTTTCTTGTCTGCCCGTTATGACGGGATTAGACACAAAACTTACAACTCTCGGCCATATTCAACGAGGCGGTACTCCCACCATGTTCGACAGAATGCTCGCCGCACGCTTCGGAGCAAGAGCGGTAGACGTCCTTATAGACGGTCAGACGAACAGAGTCGTAGGCTATAAAAACAATGCTACTATCGATATGAATATCACTGAAGCACTCGCAATTAAGAAAGAAATAAACAGAGAACTTTACGATATTGCCACTACCCTTTGCTAAGAAACTATATGAAAAATTTGAAAGGCAGATGCATATTTGCGCAATCCGGAGGCCCGACTGCGGTAATAAATGCGAGTTTGGCAGGCGGAATCTTGCAAGCGCTTGACGAAAGCAATATTACGGGCGTACTGTGCGCAGAGCACGGTATCAAGGGCGTTTTAAACGAAAATTTCTACGATATGAAAAAAGAAAATATCGAGGAATTGCAAGCGCTTAAATTCACCCCCGCTATGGCGTTCGGCTCGGTTAGGTATAAACTCAAAAACTTCGAAACAGACGATACGGATTACAGAAAGATCCTCGAAGTTTTCAAAAAATACGACGTCAGATACTTTTTCTATAACGGCGGTAACGACAGTATGGACACTTGCGACAAAATATCCGCCTATATGCAAAAAGTCGGCTACGAAGTAAACGTTATAGGGATACCGAAAACCATAGACAACGACTTGGCTGAAACAGACCATTGTCCCGGCTACGGCAGCGCCGCAAAATACATAGCGACAAGTATTACCGAACTCTCTTTGGACGCTCGTATTTACGGCGATCCGATAGTTATAATAGCGGAAATTATGGGCAGAAATGCCGGCTGGCTCGCCGCATCGGCAGCGCTTTCTGACGAATGCGACCTCGTATACCTACCCGAAACGCCGTTTTCAAAAGAAAAATTTATAAGCGACGTAAAAACGGTTTTAGACAAGAAAAACTACTGTATCGTCGCCGTTTCGGAAGGAATTAAATACATAAACGGGAAATACGTCGGCGAGGACGAAAGCAACACCGACGTATTCGGGCACACTAAACTCGGCGGCGTATGCGGCGCTTTAAAGAGCGAAATAATATCTCAAACGGGCGCTAAATGCAAGGCGATAGAATTTAATATCTTACAACGCTGCGCTGCGCACTGCGCATCTTCGACCGATATCGGCGAAGCCTATAACGCCGGAAAATACGCCGTAAAAGCGGCGATTAACGGCGAAACGGATAAGATGATTGCCTTTAAAAGAATAGACGATTATTCGATAGATTACGTACCCGTTCCGCTCTCAAAGGTCGCAAACGCAGAAAAATCTGTTCCGCTTAACTGGATAAACGACACTAAAAACGGAATGAAACAAGAATTTATCGATTATGCCCGACCGCTGATTTTGGGCGAAACACAACTCGAATACGAAAACGGTTTGCCTAAATTCGCAAAATTAAAAAAGATTCCGTTTAAATTATAAAATCAAAGGGCTGCCGCATTAAATATCGTTTAATGCGGCAGCCCATAATTTTGACTTTGTATATGTATTTAAGTTTCCGGGAAAATCGGCAAGTCGAAGAATCCCGCACATACGTCTTGGGTATATTCCTGACACGGCGGTATCGTGGCGTATCCGTAAGACGGAACGAGTAGATCCACTCTCATAATGACTTTCATTATAGTGGTAATACAACACGATACGTTAAACGTGAGATCGTCTACGTATTCGCCGTCCGGAGCAACTACCGATACGATGCCCGTAATAGTATACGGTATAATCGACGGCTCGGGAACGTACATCACTATGTCTACGTTAAACGTAAAACTCGATCCCCCTACCCCTTGTACGCCGTTTGCGTCCGTATAAACTACTTCCATCGGTACGGTAACGGTTGCCTGCACACGGGCAAAGTTAGGTCTGTCCGCAATGGGTGTTACGCCTACTACGGTGATTACCGCTTCTTCCGTGCTACTGCTTCTGGCGCTTACAAACGTAAGCGGAGTTACGGGATCGGCAGGAATGGGATCCGTTATAGTCAATAAAACGTTGTCGATTTGAGTTTGCCTTATGCAAGCGTCGAATACCTTATCGGTCTGTATTACGACTTTTTCACAAAGACCGTTTAACGCATTACCCGTTATACGGCCCGGACATCTGTCGCCGGTATTATTTGTAAAAAACGACATTTTTATAACCTCCTTTTATTGCTCTCATTATAATATATGCCGTTTAATCGTATAAATGTAACAAAACCGCGTTTGAAATTCAAAACGCGGTTTTATTTATTAAGTTGTTCGGATAATTTTATGAAGTCCTCGGTAGTTAAAGTTTCGCCTCTTACAAGTTTATCTTTTCCGATAGCGGCGACGATCTCCTCCGCTTTCTGCCTCGAAAACCCGAACGAAAGCATTAAATTGTTTACGAGCGTCTTTCTTCTGCTTAAAAATGCGCACCTTACCGCCGCTCGGTACATTGACCTATCCGGAATATCGTATTTATTTCTGTCTATATCGATCCTTACCAATGCCGAATCGACGTTAGGTATGGGATAAAAATTCCGCCTGTCTATATAGAGAACTTTCTTTGCGTTGCCGACGGCGTCTATCGCCGCAGTGATCGCTCCGTAATTTTCAGTTCCCGCCGCCGCACACAGTCTGTCTGCGACTTCGTCTTGCACGGTTACCGATACGGATTTCAACTTTTCAGCCTCGTCGATAAACTTCATCAGTATCGGCGTAGTTATATAATAAGGTAAGTTCGCTACGAGTTTGTATTCTTCACCGATATTTTCTTCAATTGACGAAGTATCGATCTTCATTACGTCCCCGAAAACGATTGAAACGTTATCATAAGCGGCGAGAGTTTCGTTTAAAATAGGTTCGAGAGTTTTGTCTATCTCGTAGCCGACTACCCTTTTACAACGTTTGGCGAGCGCCTCTGTCAACGTTCCGCCGCCCACGCCTACTTCTACCACCGTATCTTGCTCGGTAACCCCTGCCGAATCGACTATTTTATCGAGTAAATTTTTATCCGTGATAAAATTTTGTCCGAATTTCTTTTTAAAGTGAAAATCGTTTTTTATAAGTACTTCTTTTAATTGCATAATTTAAAAAATAACCTATCGGCGTTGTCGTTTATAATTTCTGCCGTTTCCTCGACGCTCTTTCCGTAGACCGATGCAAGTTTTGCGACTATTAACGGTATTCTCGTCGGTTCGTTTATCGTTCCCCTGAACGGATCGGGGGAAAGATACGGGCTATCCGTTTCCGAAAGCACTCTGTCTATCGGAATACTCCTTATGATTTCCTCTTTCTTGGCATTTTTAAAGGTTATTACACCGCCGAAAGAAAAGTATGCGCCGAGCCCTAAATATATTTGAGCGGTTTCGGCGCTATCGCTATAACAATGCATTAAAAAACCGTGATTGATAAGGCTCTTTCTGTCTTGTAAAAAATCTACGGTTTTTTTTGTCGCATCCCTCGAATGTACGACAAACGGCAAGCCGAGTTCGTCGGCAAGTTCCATCTGCTTTTCAAACGCCCTCTCTTGCTCTTCCTCGGTAGACGCAAGCCAATGAAAGTCAAAACCTATTTCGCCTATCGCTACGCATTTCGGATCCGAGCCGAAAATTTTAAACTTATCGTAAATTTCCGGCGAAAAGGTCTTGGCATTATCGGGGTGCACACCTGGGCAAAAATACATTCCTTCGTTTTCTTGCGATAATTTCAAGGCGTATTCCGACGAAGCATAGTCAAATCCGCTGTTTATTACCCTTTCGACGTGAGCGCCTTTCATTCTCTCTTTTATGGGCGCTATATCGCCGCCGTAGCGGCTATCGTTTAAATGAGCGTGAACGTCTATATATCTCATCTTACGGTCGAACCGTCCGGAAGTTCGCTTTCAATTATCTTTACTTTGCCGTCCTTTTCAGCACAAAGTATCATACCTTGACTTTCCACTCCGCAAAGTTTGGCAGGCTTTAAATTGTATACCATAACGACGGTCTTGCCTATTAACTCCTCGGGCTTATAGTATTCTGCAATACCGCTTACTACCGTGCGCCTATCCCCTCCGACTTTCAAGGAAAGTTTCAAAAGTTTTTTGGATTTTTCAACCTTTTCGCACGCCGTTACGAGAGCGGTTTTAAGTTGCACTTTTGCAAAATCGTCTATACTTATTTCGGGTAACATTTCGGGTTTTTCTTCGGGTGCAGCGTACTTATTCTCGATTTCTTCCGCCTTTTTATAAACTTCTTCAATATCGAGACGATTGAAAATTATCTCCGCATTGTCGGTAACCTTAGTGCCGCTTGCATATAATCCGAATTTTCCCATATCCTCGTATTTTCTGAACGGTGAATTCAGTTGTTTCAACGCCTTTTCCGCCGTTTCGGGCATAATAGGATCTAAAAGCGACGTAATTATGACGAGCGTCTCGGTAAGATTATATAAGACCGTCTTTAATCTCGGATAATTCGATTCGTCTTTATATAAAACCCAAGGCATTGTTTCGTCGATATACTTATTTGCACGCCTCAATACGGCGATAAGCCCCTCTATCGCATCGGCTATTCTGTATTCGTCCATATTCTTGGCAAAATTTTCGTAGGCGTGTATGGCAAGTTCTTTTAATTCTTCGTCTATTTTTTCGTCAGCGCCCGCATTTTCGACCACGCCGCCGAAATATTTTTGCGACATCGCTATCGTACGCTTTAAGAGATTGCCGTAAACGTTTGCCAAATCCGAATTTATCTTTTCCGTCATCATTTCAAGCGTTAAATTTCCGTCGTTGTCGTAAGGCATACATACAAGCGAATAATACCTGACCGCATCTACTCCGAAAATCTTAGTTAAATCGTCCGAATACATTACGTTGCCTTTCGACTTTGACATCTTCCAGCCGTTTTGAAGTATCCAAGCATGTCCGAAAACGGTTTTGGGCAAAGGCTCGCCCAGCGCCATTAAGAAAATCGGCCAGTATATCGTATGAAATCTTACTATGTCCTTTCCGATAACGTGTACGTCTGCGGGCCATAATCTCTTATATTGCTCGCTATGATTGCCGTCTGCATCGTAGCCTATCCCCGTAATATAATTGGTCAGCGCGTCAACCCATACGTAAACGACGTGCTTATCGTCGAAATCGACGGGTATTCCCCACTTAAAAGACGTTCTCGAAACGCATAAGTCCTGTAGCCCCGCATTCAAGAAGTTATTCATCATTTCGTTTTTGCGCGCTACCGGCACTATAAAATCGGGGTGAGTGTTAATATAATCTATAAGTCTCGGAGCATATTTACTCATCTTGAAAAAATACGCTTCTTCATGCGCGCTATGCACTTCTCCGCCGCAAGTCGGACACTTGCCGTTTACGAGTTGACTTTCAGTATAAAAGGTCTCGCAAGGCGTACAATATTTACCCTCGTAAAATCCCTTATAAATATCGCCTTGATCATAAAACTTTCTGAAAATTTTAGCGACTTGTTTTTCGTGATATTCGTCCGTAGTCCTGATGAATTTATCGTATGAAATATTCATCGAATCCCATATCGATTTTATTTCGGCGGCGACTTCGTCTACGTATTCCTTCGGAGTCTTTCCCGCCAATTTTGCCTTTTCCTCTATCTTCTGACCGTGCTCGTCCGTTCCGGTCTGGAAAAATACGTCATAGCCCTGTCTACGCTTAAAACGAGCAAATGCGTCGGCAAGTATCGCTTCGTAAACGTTGCCGATATGCGGCTTTGACGACGTATATGCAATCGCTGTGGTAATATAATATTTTTCAGCCATAATTCACCTCTCTAAACATCTCAATGTAATTATAATTCATTTTTAATAAAATGTAAAGTATAAAAAAGCGGTTATAGACATAACTTGTACTATGAACGTAATTTTTATCGTAATTTTTTTGGCGTCAGTAATTCTCATCACCTTTTTCGACCCCGAACTCGCACTCAAATCTATGACGGACGGAGCGATGAAAGCGGTTACCCTTTCGCTTACGCTCACCGCCGTATATGCGGTCTGGTCGGGCGTAAACGAGGTTGCGGAAAAGAGCGGAATAACTGAAAAAATTGCCAAGCTGCTTTCAAAACCTATCGATAAATTATTTTCAAATCCCGATATGAAAACAAAAAAACAACTCTCGCTAAACATTTCCGCCAATCTTTTCGGTCTTGGAGGAATAGCAACTCCTGCCGGAATAAACGCCGCAGAACTGCTATCCGAAAAGGGAAATAACGACGGAATGGATACGCTATTCGTGCTATCGGCAACGAGTATTCAAATCTTGCCGACGACCGTCATTGCGCTAAGACAACAATACGGCTCCGTTTCGCCCTCGGATATATTTTTGCCCACTCTCCTTTCCACGCTCGTTTCAACGCTCGTCGGGCTGACGCTTTTAAAATTAAGCAAAAAATTTCGGAGAAAGCAGCGATGAAATATTTTGCACTCGTTATCCCCGTTGCGCTGATACTTCTGATGATTTACGCAGTCATAAAAAAAGTTAAGCCGTACGACGCATTTGCGGAGGGAGTTGCGAAAACCATACCTCTTTTAGTATCGATTTTCCCATACCTCACAACTATGCTTATACTCGCCGAATTGTTTGAAAAAAGCGGTTTAACCGACATATTGACCAACTTCTTATCTCCCGTAACCGAATTTTTGGGAATACCCAAAGAGATAACTCCGCTGATTTTCATAAAGCCGTTTTCGGGTAGCGGCAGTCTCGCATTGCTTAGCAATATTTTCAAAGAATACGGCGCCGACAGTTATATTTCGCGATGCGCCTCGGCAGTTTTCGGCTCTTCCGAAACAATTTTTTACATATCTGCGGTTTACTTTGCAAAGGTAAAAAATAAAAGGCTGATAAAACCGATAATCATATCGCTTATATCAACCTTTATTTCAATAATTTTCGCTTGTTTTATCTGTAAATTTATCTGACTTAGTCGCCTGCGTCAAATTCTTCTAAAACCGTCTTTTTCTCCGTAGGCTTACTGTCGCCGTGTTTTACAAACGCCATAGTAACTATCGCAAGCGCCGAGAAAAACGTAGCGTAATAGAATAAGGGGCGCATACTGCCTGCCAAATCCATTATTCCACCCGAAAGTATGGGCGTTATTATTTGCGCAGCCATACTCGCCGTGTAGTAATAGCCGGTAAACTTTCCTACGTTTCCGCCGCTTGCAAGTTCTACGACCATAGGGAAAGAGTTTACGTTTATCGTCGCCCAGCCTATTCCTGCCAAAGCAAAAAGTAGGTTTAGTAAAATTGCAGACGACGATGACGACATAAACGTAGCGCCGCCGAATGCGACCGTAAGCATTATCACTCCTGCGATAATGCTCTTTTTTCTGCCTATCTTTCTCGCCAAATACCCCACGGGTATATATGAAATGATTGCCGCACCTTGCGCTAATAATAGCGTCGTGTTGTAATCTTTATGCAAAACGTTGGTCGCATAAAGCGAATACTTGGAAATTACACCGTTATATGATATATACCAAAGCGCAACGGATAAAAGTATAAGTATAAGACTTGTCTTTTCGCCCTTGGATAATTTCTTGACTTCGCCCTCTTTTGTCTCGACGTCCTCAATTCCGTATTTTACGGAATCTTCTTCCATTTCTTTAACCCATTTCGGCTCTCTGACTCCCCATATAAACGCAACGAGTGCCAGCACCATCAATACGCACACGGCGCCTATGAACGCCGTATAACTCATCGTCTGATTGTAACTCTTGCCCGTTCCGAATACTATTCCGAACACCAAAACGATCATTCCGCCGATTGTGCCCATCAGATTTATGACGGCATTGCCTTGCGACCTGAGCGGTTTTATCGTGACGTCCGGCATAAGCGCTACCGCAGGCGAACGGAACGTCGCCATGGCGAGGAGAGTCAAAATCAATAAAAGTCCGAAGAATATAAACGGAACGGGATTACTTATCGTTTTATTCCACGCATAAGCGCTCCTTGCCGGCGTTATCAGATTTGTAAACGCACTATTTAAGGAAGATTTCTCTATTTTTACGGTGTCTCCGCCGGACAATGCGTAATACTCACCGTCTTTTTCTTCGTATTCGCTATAATACCTTCCGCCGAAATATGCGTATTTAGTTTCCGCCTCGCTGTGATTTTCGTTATACGCCTTGTTTATGTTTACAAACCACTCTTTCGCACCGTTCTGTTCTTCTTCGGTAAGTTCTGCGTACTTTTTATTGAAAACTATTTCCGAAGCATAATCTCGTACCGAATATTCTTTATCTACCGTCTTATTGTAAATGCTGCTGTATTCGGCGTTTGTTATGTTCGCATTTTCTTCAAACAATTCCGCATAAAACGTCGTGCTATCGCTCGCCTTTATATTGGCAAGTTGCGCATTGTCGGCAAACGTCAAGCCGAAAAACGCAAGCGCCGCAACTATCGTTCCTATAACTATGTATGGCGTACGCCTACCGAATTTCGTGTTCGTCTTATCCGATAATGTCCCGAAAATCGGCAATAAAAATACCGCTATAACGTTATCGAGCGACATTATAATTCCGGACAGCGTCTGGTTTAATCCGAATTTGTTTACAAGCATCAACGGAACTATGGTATCATAGGCTTGCCAGAATGCGCATATCAAGAAAAACGCAAACCCGACGAGTAACGTCTTTTTATAGTTTAGTTTCATTTTATCCCCATCATCATTCGTTTTATTTGGTTATTGCCGCCTCGCTGTATAACAGTCTATGGCAACTATCGCACTCTACCAATTCTCCCTTTTTAAGGTTATCGCTATATGCCATGGGAAGTTCTGTTCCGCACCTGCCGCAATGCGCGGTTTTTCCGCTCATATCCGCAGGATATAAGACCGGAAAAATCTTATCCTTTCTGCGCCGCTTGTACGAATCCATAACGTCCTCGGGAATTTTCTTTTCGATTTTGGCAAGTTTTACCTTTATTTTTGCCATATCTTCCTCTTTGGAGGCTTTAAGTTCGCTGTATTTCGGCGCGAACTCCTTATAGACGGCAGTCGCCTTTTTGGTGTCTGCACGAAGGCGGGAAAACTCCTCTAATACGCCCTTTATTTCCTTGGACAAATTTTCAATGCTCTCGACCAACGAATTTATCTCATCGGTCAAAATCTGCGCCCTCTTTTTGAGATAATTTATCTCGTTTATGTCCTCGCACGAGTCTATTATGCTCTCGTAATCGGACTGAGAGTCTTTGAGCCTTTCATATAGCGCTTTAAGGTTCTCGTATTGTTTAGCCAATTCTGCAGCCTTTTCGTCCAATCTGACTATGTTGTCGTTTGCATTTTTCAGTACGTTTTGCGCCGTAACCGCTTTTTTACGCTCCTCGCTGCCGCTGAGCGAAACTTCGATTTCCCTCAATTCTCCGTCTACTTTCTGATACTCAAGTAAATCATTTATCATATTTGCCTCCATTTCGACTATGAAAGTCTTTCATCGTCGAAGTAAATTATTTTTTCGTTTTTATATTTTACTGCAAAATTTTCGCAAATTTTGTTCATTCCGTAATTTTCACAAGCGTAATGCGTGCAATAGAGTACCGCAAGCCCCGAATTTATCGCTTTTAATAATACGTGGTGTCTGATATCCGCCGAAGCAACTAAATCAACTCCCGCTTTAAGCGACTCGTCAATCGTCCTCTCGTCTAATCCCGCTCCGCAGAACGTGCCTATTTTCGATATCTTTCTATTGGCGTCGCCGTATAATATCACGCTTTCGCTTTTAAAACGCATTTTATAGCGGTCGAGTAATTGCTTAGCCGTAACTTCCTCTATTTCGGATATTCTGCCATACCCCGTTCCGCCACCGAAATCGTCTATTATAATTTGCTTTTCGGCGCCTAAGCCTTCGGCAAAATAATAGTCTGTTCCCCTCTCGGCGCAATCGATATTTAAATGCATGGATATAACGCTTATGCCGTTTTGTATACACTTATAAATAGGCGAATTTGCCTCTATGCTTTTTATTGGCGAATAGATTGCAGGGTGATGAGTTACGATCAGATTGCAACCTCTTTTTAAAGCGAGGTCAACCGCGCCGAAACTTAAATCGAGCGCAAATACGGCGCCGCTTAATTCTTCGCTACTATCAAAACCAACTATAACGCCGCTGTTATCGTAGCCGCCGTCCGTTTCGCAAAGCCTTTTAGACAATTCAAGCGGAGCATATTTTAAAAGGGCGTCGTAAAATTCTCTTATCTTCATTTTAAAACCTTATCCAACTTCGCTATTTCTTCCAATATAACTTCTTTGTTCTCAGCATATTGCAATGCGGAGAACAGTTTACTTCTTTTTATTTCAATCATTTCTCTGAAAGCGGCGCTCTTATCCCTTAAATTATCCCTGCCGAACTCTATTTCTTCTTCGCTGTAACTATCACTTCCACGCCTTGCTTTTATTACGTCGTAAAATTTCTTATCTTTAAAAGTATAGTCGTTAACGAACTTATAGCCCGACTTTATGAGAGTTCTCCTTACCGAATCCGTATTCTTCATCGGCTGAATTACGAAAATTTCCGGCAAAAAATCCGCACTCGATATTATGTCCGAAATCAGTTCGCCGCCCATACCGGCTATCAATACTTCGTCGGCGAAAGGGACGCCTTTTAGTCCGTCGGTTACGATTGAAACATATCGCCCCTCGAAATTTTTCGATAAATTTTCTTCCGCCTTTTTAAGACACTTCGCCGAAATATCCGTTACAATAGCCCTTTCACACTTATCCGCTTTGAGCATTGCCTCTGCAACGTAACCGTGATCCGCACCTATATCTGCGAATACTTCGACCTTTTCGAGAAGGGAAAAAATTATTCCCAACCTCTCGCTTGGTTTAAACATATTATTCTATATAATCTCTTAACTTTTTACTTCTGGACGGGTGACGGAGTTTCCTTATCGCCTTTGCCTCTATCTGCCTTATTCTTTCACGGGTAACGTTGAATTCTTTACCCACTTCTTCAAGCGTTCTCGGCTTGCCGTCGTCTATTCCGTAACGAAGTCGCAAAACTTTTTCTTCTCTGGGGGTTAAAGTATCGAGTACGCCGATCAACTGCTCTTTCAGCATCGAGAACGCTACTACGTCGGTAGGCGCCGCCGCCTGTTCGTCCTCTATAAAATCTCCGAGATGACTGTCTTCCTCTTCGCCGATTGGCGTTTCGAGGGAAACGGGATCCTGCGCAATTTTCTGTATCTCCATAACCTTTTGCGGAGATATGCCCATCTCTTTGCCTATTTCTTCGGGCGTTGGTTCCCTGCCGAGTTGCTGCAAAAGCATTCTCGATACCCTTACTTCTTTGTTTATGGTCTCTACCATGTGTACGGGTATTCTTATCGTCCTCGCCTGGTCGGCTATCGCCCTCGTTATCGCTTGTCTTATCCACCACGTTGCATAGGTCGAAAACTTAAAACCTTTCTGATAATCGAATTTTTCAACCGCTTTCATAAGCCCCAGATTGCCCTCTTGGATTAAATCCAAAAACTGCATTCCTCTCCCGACGTAGCGCTTCGCTATCGATACGACCAACCTTAAATTCGCCTCCGAAAGTCTACGCTTTGCCGCCTCGTCGCCCTCTGCCATTCTCTTGGCAAGTTCTATCTCCTCGTCGGCGGACAAAAGCGGAACTTTACCTATGTCCTTTAAGTACATCTTTACGGGATCGTCCATACTGATTTCTTTGATGAGTTGCTCGTAAAGTTCCTTATCCTTGGCGTATTCATCTACGATTATTATTCTATTGTCCTCGATTGCCTTGTAAATATCGTTGATTTGGTCGGGATCCGCATCGATTTTTTCGAGTTTGTCGCATAATGCGTCAGACCCGATAGAACCCTTGTCTTTATATTCGTTTACTATCTGAGTTATAACTTCTTTTAACTGTTCTTCCGTTATTGACATTGTTCTTCCTCCGTTAGCCGAAACAAATAATGCTTTGGCTGTTCTATTTTCTCAATTTAGCGGTGAGTTCCGCAATCAGTTTTGCTATATCCTTGCGCTTTTCGGTATCAGTTTCATCTTTGAAAAGCGAATTGAGCGCTTTTAAGTCCTCTTTTAATTTTTCCTTTTCGAGCAAAGTTTTACAATCTTCAAAAAACTTGGTTTCGGCGCTGCTTCCGAACACGTTATCTCCCGATGACAGCACCGCTTCATACTCGGCAAGTTCGTCCTCTGCCATTAAAGCCGCTACGGTCGCCGGAAAAATTTCCTTGCTCTGTTCTCTGTAACTCGATATTATATCCGCTATCTTCTCCCTTGTCGGCGAAGAATAATTTATCGAAAACACGTCGAAATTTTCCGCATACCGCTTTGAAAATAACATTGCGCAAAGTATAAACCTCTCGGCGTTTACCGTTCCGCCCGCCCTTTCGCCGCCAACTAAGCTGTCTATGACAGTCGGCGCCGTCTCGCCTGTTATCTGCTTGTCCATATCGCGCTTTAAAGACTCGTATGTAGTACTCGTCTCTCGACTGAGTTTTTTTAGTAAATCTTCTCGCTCGCTCTCCGAGTCGCTCGCCGATATTATCTTTATCGCTTCCGATATATATTTTCGGCGTTGAGATACGTCTTTAAGATCGTAAGATTCAGACAGGTTAAAGAGTTTAAAATCGACGAGAGGAATACTTTCTTCCAATAGTTCGCCGTATTTTTCCGCCCCGTACTTATTTATAACGTCGTCGGGGTCCAGCCCGTCAGGAAGATTTACTACCTTTACTTCCAGCCCCTCTGCCTTTAATATTTCAAGTCCTCTTATCGTAGCCTTCTGCCCTGCGCCGTCGCCGTCATAACTTATCAGTACCGTATCGGTATACCTCTTTAACATACGAGCCTGCTCGACTGTTAGCGACGTACCCATTGAGGCGACCACGTTTTTGAAACCGCTTCTATACAGCGAAATTGCGTCCATATAGCCTTCTACCATTATTACGGACGATAAATTACCTTTCGCCTTTTCTTTTTTTAAATTATTTAAATTATATAATGTTCTGTTCTTTATAAACAATACCGTTTCTTGCGTATTTTTATACTTGGCAAAATTCGGCTTTTTTTCGAGAAGTCTGCCACCGAACGCTATGACGTTACCCATATTGTTTATTATGGGAATAATAAGTCTGCCGTAGAGAGCGTCGCCTATATTTTTTCTGCCGCCCCTTTCGTAATTAGCGCATACGCCGCACTTTATCATCTCCTCGTCGGTATAGCCTTGTTCCCTTAAATGCTTTGGAAGCCCGTCAAAATCCAAAGACGCACCTATCCCGAACGTCGCAACCGTAGCCGTATCAAAACCTCTTTCAAGCAAATATTCTCTATGCTTGTCCGCTCCGTCTGCCATAAGATTATGTGCATAAAACAGCGCAGTCGATTTCATCAAGGACAATAATCTATCCCTATCGCTTCGGTCTTTTTTTATCTGCTCGCTTCCCCTATCGTCGTCCGGCATCGCTATTCCCGACTGCTCGGCAAGCAGTTTCACCGCCCCGACAAAGTCGAGATTTTCCATCGTCATTATAAAAGTTATTACGTTTCCGCCTCTGCCGCACCCGAAACATTTATAGAATTGACCGGGTTCGTTTACCGAAAACGACGGAGTACGCTCCGAATGGTTCGGCAATGGACAGCACGCCCAATGACTGCTTCCTCGCTTTTTTAAGGTGCAGTATTTACCGACTACGTCTACGATATTATTCTTTTGTTTTATCTCCTCGATAAATGCGTCGCTTAACATTCTATCTTACAAAAAAATTCTTTGGTACAAATATCTGTTCGAAAATATATACGGCGTATCTGTCCGTCATACCCGATATGTAGTCCGAAACGACGGTGTCTATATCGCAACTACTCATTAAATCTTTATAAAACTGCGGCAGCTTGTCCGGATTTTTCTTAAAATATCCGTATAGAGCGCTGATCATTTCGCTCGCCCTTTCTTCTTCCGACCTCGCAAACGGCGTCAAATACACGTACTTAAACATAAAATCTCTTAAGTTTTCAGTCGCAGTTTTAACGTCTTGTTCCATATCGACAACGTCTTTACCTGCCGAAAAATTATATATGGACTTTATCATCGTGTTTATGCGCTCGCTCGTGTTCTTGCCCAAAATTTCCATATCTGCCTTGGGGAAATCTTCAATCGTCAAAATCCCTGCGCGCAGTGCGTCGTCTATATCGTGATTTACGTAAGCTATCCTATCCGAAAGCGATACGACCTTCCCCTCCAAAGTAGATGGGTGACCGCTCTTTTTATGCTCTAAAATTCCGTCTCGCACCTCGAAAGTTAAGTTCAACCCCTTGCCGTCGTCTTCCAAAACGTCTACGACTCTTAAAGATTGACGATTGTGTTCAAAGCCGTTCGGATTAAGTTTATTCAATATCCTTTCGCCCGCATGCCCGAACGGAGTATGTCCTAAATCGTGACCGAGCGCTATCGCCTCGCACAGATCCTCGTTTAAATCAAGGCAACGCGATATGGAACGCGCTATCTGCGCCACGTCCAACGTATGCGTCAGCCTCGTCATATAGTGGTCGCCGTCCGGAGAAAAGAAAACTTGCGTCTTATTCTTTAAGCGCCTGAACGACTTGGAATAAATTATCCTATCCCTGTCGCGCTGAAATTCCGTGCGCATATCACAAGGTTCTTCCTCTTTTAGTCTGCCCTTGGTTTCGGCAGATTTCGTGGCAAACGGCGAAAAAAATTCATTTTCCTTTAAAAAAGTCGTTTCTTTCATATCTATATATATTATACTACAAAATTTTTGCAAAACCCTTTTTTTTGTTAAAATTTGCTATAAAAATGTAATTTTAAGGGCGAAATCTCCCTTTCGGAAAATTCCGCCCGCTTTTAATTGCCTCGCTTGTAGAAAAACACGTATTGCTGTACGTAACCCGAATATTCCCCGAAAAGATTCTGAAAATATTCCGTTATCTTTTTTCTGTCTTTCTCCGTTCCGCCGAAGTCCTCGACGTAAAGTTTTTCTATCCACGTGTCCACGGGAAAACTGTCAGTTCGGTGATACCCGAAAAGCGATATACAATCGGCAACTTTCGGCCCCACGCCTTTGAGCGTCAAAAGTTTCGCTTTGAGCATTGCGGTAGGAAGCGAATCGTCTATTTTAAACCCCTCCGTCATCGCTTTCGAAACCGCCGTCATATATCCCGCACGATAGCCGTACCCTAATTCCGAATAAAATTTCTCGTCCTTTTCCGCTAATTTTTCACTGCTCGGAAATGCGTAATACTCTTCGCCCATAAATTCTTTCCTGTCGCCGAGAGCCGAACAAGTTTTCTCGATTATTCCTTTAATTCTCGGAATATTGTTATTTTGGGAAATTATAAACGAATAGAGCATTTCTTCGGGATCTTGTCTGAGTATTCTTATCCCCTTGCCGGCGGAAGCGGATTTCTTTACAACGTCGAAATCGCACTGCATTGCATACCCGAAAATTCGAGAATAGTCTTCGCCGAGGTCGAAAAATTTATAAAAATACTCCTCGTCGTCAGTTTCGACCACGGTTTTGTCGCCGCTTTTATAAGCATAACACGCATTGCCGAGCGAAAAAATCAAATACCCGTCCTTAAAAGGCTTAAATCTGAATATCTGACCGCACTCCAAAGTGTCTTTTATATCAAAAAATTCGCTGTCGTATATCAATTTTTTCATAGAGTAAAAATCAAGCGGAAACACACCGAATGGGTTTCCGCTTATAAATTATTTTGCGTAAACGCTAACTTGTTTTTTGTCCTTGCCGAGTCTCTCGAACTTGACAACTCCGTCAGTCAAAGCGTATAAAGTATCGTCGCTGCCGATGCCCACGTTGTTGCCGGGGTGGAACTTCGTTCCTCTCTGTCTTACGAGAATATTTCCCGCCAAAACCGCTTGACCGTCAGAACGCTTAACGCCGAGCCTTTTTGCTTTGCTGTCTCTGCCGTTTCTCGTGCTTCCGACACCTTTCTTATGTGCAAATAATCTGATCAACAACATAATTTAAGCCCTCCTTTAAGCCAATGCGATATCGACAATCTTAACTTTGGTAAAAGGTTGTCTATGCCCTTTCTTTTTTCTTTCATTTTTCTTTGCCTTGTATTTGAATACGATAATCTTTTTAGCCTTATCGTGCTCCAACACTTCGGCGGTTACCTTGTAAGCCTTTGCGTCGTCTGCGACCTTGATTCCGTTTTCGTCGGATATGAGAAGTACGGGAAAATCCACCTTCTCGCCAACTGCGGCGTGTATGAGTTCGAGTTGAACTTCGTCGCCTACGGTCACTTTGTACTGCTTACTGCCGTTTTCCATAATTGCGTACATATAGACCTCCTCGCCGGGATAATTATTCGGGGTGCCTTAAAAGGCAACTTTTGCCCTTCCCGAGCGGTACTTGCCGAATTAGTATAACACTTTCGTTTTTATTTGTCAAATATTTTTGCATTGTTTTGCATTTTTTGGCAATACTATTTTTATAAATTGAATTCAGGAGTTATTATGGACGAAAAATCAACAGAAAAAGAACTTTTAACCGCTATATTCAAAAATGCGCATATAGGTCTGCAAGCAATTTCGGATATCGAACCCGAAACGGATAACGAAGAAATGAAAAAAGAACTCGCCGACGAATACGAAGGCTATGAAAAATTCATCTCCTCTATCTCCGCTTATATGAAGGAAAGAGGTATCGAAACCAAAGACCTCAACCCGATGAAAAAAGCAATGATGTATACTGCGGTCAAAATGGATACGATAAAGGACGATTCTCGTTCTCACGTCGCCGAAATGATGATTAAAGGTACCGTAACCGGTATTACCGAACTCGGCTCGCTCATTACCGCCAACAAAGAAGCGCCGCAAGCGGTCATTAAATTCGCACAAGAACTTAAAGACCTCGAAGAATGTTACGAAAAGCGCTTAAAAGCATTGCTTTAAAATTAAGTTATTCTTACTTTATTCTGTCAATCAAATATTCAAGACATTTTTCGAATTTGACGCCGTACCAATGGCTTTCGTCGTCTATCGTGTTCTTAATGCACTCGACGGTAAAATCAGCCGCAATCGTGGCGGCGTCGAATTCGCTTTTGCCGTTTAAAAGCGCACCGACAAACGCCGACGCATATACGTCGCCCGTTCCGTGACAACCCTTGGATATCTTGTCGTGCTCATAATATAAATGATTTTCGCCGTCGTATACGGCAACGCCCGTTTTGCCTTGCTTGTATCCGACTCCGGTAAGCACGATCTTCTTGGCGCCGATATCGTGCAATTTCTTCAAAAGTCCGTCTATATATTCGTAATCGTAGGTTTCTTTATACTCTACGTCCGCAATCAAACAAGCCTCGGTAATGTTCGGAAGTATTATATCCGCCCCCTCGCAAAGCGTTCTCATAGACTTTACGAATTCCATATCGAAGGCAGGATAAAGTTTTCCGTTATCCGCCATTGCGGGGTCTACTATCATCTTTCCGCCATCTTCAAGTAAATTATTGCGAATGTCTTTCACATAATCGATTTGCTTTTGACTTCCCAAATATCCGGTGTAAATCGCAGCAAACGATATATTTTCACGTTTCCAATGATCCGCTATCTTTGGCATTTCATCCGTTAAATCGGCAAAAGTAAAACCTTTAAAGCCTGCCGTATGCGTAGATAAAACGGCGGACGGCAAAATACACGTTTCCATCTTGCAAGCGGAAATTATGGGCAGAGCAACCGTCAAAGAACATTGCCCAACGCAAGAAATATCTTGTATGGTTAGTATCTTTTTGTACATATTTTACCTCCAATATATTAAATAAAAGGGACCGATAATCAGTCCCTTTTTCCTTTATTCAGACAATTCTGCATCGTCGATTTTTTCGAGAAGTTTAAGGTCTATACCCTTTTCGCTTATCTTGATAATCTCGACTTTGACCTTGTCTCCGATAGAGAGAACTTCTTCTACGGTATTTATTCTCTTTGGGCTCATCTTGGAAATGTGAATCATTCCGTCTTTTCCGGGAGCAATCTCGCAGAATGCGCCGAGTTTGGAATTTATCCTTACAACGGTGGTAATAAACATATCTCCGACTTCCGGATCTCTCGCTATCGCCATTATCATCGCTTTTGCCTTTTCAGCCATAGCCATATCTTCGCCGTAAGTCGCTATAAATACTTTTCCGTCGTCGTCGATATCTATCTTGACTCCGGTTTCGTCTATTATCTTGTTTATGGTCTTGCCGCCGCTGCCGATAACGTCTTTAATCTTATCGGTAGAAATTTCAAACGAAATTATCTTCGGAGCATACTTCGAAAGTTCTTTTCTCGGTTCGGGGATACATTCGAGCATCTTGTTCAAAATGAAATGTCTGCCCTCGTTCGCCTGACTTATTGCCTTTCTTAAAATCTCCTCGCTTATACCCTTAATCTTTATATCCATTTGTATTGCCGTGATACCTTTAACGGTACCTGCAACCTTAAAGTCCATATCGCCGAGGAAATCTTCTAAGCCTTGAATATCCGAAAGTACGGAAATCTTTCCGCTCTCGGTATCCTTTATAAGTCCCATTGCAATACCGGCAACCGGTCTTGCTATCGGTACGCCTGCGTCCATAAGCGCCATCGTCGAACCGCACACCGACGCTTGCGAGGTAGAACCGTTAGAGGACAAAACTTCAGAAACGAGCCTTATCGCATACGGGAACTCGAGTTCCGACGGAATTACAGGCTCCAACGCCCTTTCAGCCAAAGCGCCGTGTCCGATCTCTCTCCTGCCCGGGCTTCTGAGCGGCTTCGCCTCGCCCGACGCATAACCGGGCATATTGTAATGGTGCATATATCTCTTGGATTCTTCGTTATCGAGACCTTCGAGTTTCTGAACTTCCGAAACCGTGCCGAGCGTACAAGTTGTCATTACTTGAGTCTGACCTCTCGTAAATACCGCACTGCCGTGAACTCTCGGAAGAATTCCGCATTCACACCATATAGGTCTTATCTCCGTAAGCGCTCTGCCGTCCGGACGAACTCCCGTATTCGTTATCTTCGCTCTTACTTTTTCTTTGGTTATATAGTAGAGAGAATCCTTTAATTCCCTCGCCATTCCCTCGTATTTTTCGGCAAAATGCTCCAATACGTCTTTTTCGACTTCATCTTGACGGGCTTGTCTTTCTTCTCTGTCGAAAGTATCGAGTGCATAGTCGAGTTTTTCGCTCGCATAAGCCCTTACGTCTGCGTCAAGGTCTTCCGGAACGTGATAGAGATCCATTTCGAGTTTGGGTTTGCCGACTTCCGCAACTATCTGTTCGATGAATGCGCATTGCTTTTTAATTTCTTCGTGGCCGAACAAAATAGCGCCTACCATCTGCTCGTCGTCTATTTCTTTCGCTCCTGCCTCGACCATCATTATAGCGTCTTTCGTTCCAGAAAGGTTGAGCGCCAATACGCTCCTCTCTTTTTGTTCGAGCGTCGGATTGATAACGTATTCTCCGTCCACTATTCCGACGACGACAGATCCTGTCGGGCCTGCCCACGGAATATCCGATATGCTGAGCGCTATCGAACTTCCGAGCATTGCAAGCGGTTCGGGCGCAATATCCGGATCTACGGAAATGGCGGTGGCAACTACCGTTACGTCGTTAAATAATCCCTTCGGGAATAGCGGCCTTATAGGTCTATCTATCAACCGGGAAACAAGTATCGCCTTGTCGCTCGCTCTGCCCTCTCTCTTTTTAAATCCGCCCGGAATCTTTCCGACCGCATACATTTTCTCCTCATAATCTACCGAAAGCGGGAAAAAGTCCATTCCCTCTCTCGGAGTCGGCGCCATCGTTACGTTTACCATTACGACGGTCTCTCCGCACTTGATGAAACAAGCGCCGTTCGCTTGTTGCGCATACTTTCCTACGTCGACCGATACTTCCCTTCCTCCGATTTCGGTCTTAAAAATCCTGTGATTTTCCAACATTGTTCTTTTTTCTCCTTTTTAACTCCTATATATCAAAAACATTTCAAATCCGAACAGTAAAAAGAGGGGTGCTTAAATACCCCTCCGAAACCATTACTTTCTGAGTCCGAGTTTGGCGATTATCTCTCTGTACTTATCGATATCTACAGATTTGAGATAGTCGAGCAAGCCCTTTCTGCGACCTACCATTTTCAAAAGCCCGCGACGAGAATGTTTATCATTGTTGTTGAGTTTTAAATGCTCGTTAAGATGATTGATCCTCTCGGTCAAAAGGGCAATTTGAACTTCCGTTGAACCCGTGTCGCCGTCATGGCGCTTAAAGTCGTTGATGATTTCGGTTTTTCTTTCTTTTTCCATTTTGTTTATCCTCCCAGTATGGAAACATTCACTTAAAGCATAGCAAAACGTCGAGTATTCGTTAAACTTTGCTCAAAGCACTTCTATATATTACCATATTAAACATAAAATTGCAAACGTTTTTAAGTCATTTCGATAAAAATAACTCATTTTTTTCGCTGATTATTTTATCTATCTTTGCCACAAATGTCGGAATATCTTTCGGCGCACCATAGCGCTCTATCCTTTCGCCGCCCGAAAACAATTTTTTCGACACCGCATTTGCGCCGCACGCCAGATTGTCCGCAATCTCCTCCATTACGTCGATATTGTATATGCACTCTTTGCCGCTCTTTGCATATCCCGTATTCTCTAAATTGCCCGCCATATACTTCTGACGATACATATAATAGGGGTTAAAACCGCTGTTTATCAACTTATAGGCCGAGTAATCTATCATTTTCTCTATCTCGCCGTCGGGTAGTCTTTCTACCCTTTCTTTCAAAACGCTGCCTTTTTTTAAAGAGAGCGTATGTACGGTTATATTATCTGGCGAAAGTTCTACCGCCTTATCTACGCTGTACTTGAAATCTTCGAAACTTTCGTCGGGAAGTCCCGCTATCAAATCCATGTTTACGTCAAAACCGTACTTTTTGACTAATTCGTACTTTTCGATTATGTCCGCCGCAGTATGTTTTCGTCCTATTATCCGCAACGTCGAATCGTTAAACGTCTGAGGATTTACGCACACCCTCGTAACGTTATAGTCCTTTAAAAGTTCAAGCACTTCACCGTCTATGCAGTCAGGTCTTCCTGCTTCTACCGTAAATTCGCATTTAACCTCTCCGATTGCCTCTAAAATGCGCTTTAATTGACTTATAGGCAAGGATATGGGCGTTCCGCCGCCGATATATACCGAGCGAAGATTGCCGTAAAACGGCTTGGCGTTCTCTATTTCTTTCACGAGCGCCGTCACGTATTCCTCCGTGTTTTTACTCTTGCCTATCTCGCTCGACATAAACGAACAGTACAAACATCTCGACGGACAAAACGGTATTCCGATAAATAAATCGCAGTTGCCCTCTTTTATCTCGTATATTCCGCTCTGCGCTTTCATTATCCTTGCGACCAAGTCGAGTTTCTGCTCGGAAACGTCGAACACTTCGTTCATCTCTTTTCGCCAATTCTCGCCCTCAGAGTATGCAAACTTTACAGGTCTTATCCCCGTCAATGCGCCCCACGGCAATTTTTCGCCCAGATAATCGCTCATAGCCCTATACAGCGCAAGTTTTGCATACCTTTTAAGATACCTCTTTTTCTCAATATCTCCGCTATATGCATGTTCAAACGCAAACGAATATGTCTTGCCGTTTATCGTTATCTCGTCGGCAAACTCATCGCTTTGAATATGACGGTGAACTATTTCGAGTCCGTCCGTATTTTTAAAAAATTTGACTTCTTCCTTGAGTTCGGGCAGAAGCCAAATCAAATTTGACGTTATATTCATTATATTTTTTCCGCTTTTATATTCTGCAAATGTCTATTATGTCAGAATTTTGCTTAACTTTTGCGAATAAGTAATCGAGCGCCTCGCTCTTATTGAGTTTAACCGTGAAATCTACTATCGATTGCCTCTTTTTGGAATCGATACGCCCGTTTACCGACGTTATAGTTATACCCAGCCCCGAACAAGCGTTGGATACGAGTACGAGAACAGGCGTATCTTCGCCGCCGACAACTCTGATAGACGCAGTATATACGCCTTGCGCACCCGTCCATTCCGCTTCGAGGAACCTCGCCGAATCTTCGTTCCGCATATTGGGACAATCTCGCCTATGCACGGTTACTCCCCTGCCCCTCGAAACGAAACCTATAATATCGTCGCCCGGCATCGGATTACAACAACCGGCAAATCGAACGAGCAGTCCGCCAAGACCTTTTATTCTGACGCCGCCGACGTCGCCGTCTTTCTTCTTTTCTTTATTTTCGGGCAATAATTGACTCTGCGGCATACTGCGCTTATAGTAATCTATAAGCTTTAACAGAACTTGATTTACGCTGACCGCACCGCAACCGACCGCCGCATACATCTCTTCTTCAGTCGTAAACGAAAGTTTTTGACTTATCGATTCAAAACTTAACGGATTAAGCAAGTCGGCAAAAGAATAACCTCTGTTCTTTGCTTCTGTTTCGAGCATGGTCTTGCCGATTTTCTCGTTGTCGGTAGCCATCGCCTTTTTAAAGAAAGCCTTTATTTTCGCTTTGGCACCCGAAGATTTCGCAATTCTGAGCCAATCCCACGACGGGCCTTTGGAGTTCTTTGAAGTTATTACTTCCACGACGTCGCCGACGTTTAAAGTCGTGCCGAGCGGAACAATTTTGCCGTTTACTTTCGCACCTACGCACTTATTTCCGACTTCCGTATGTATTTTATACGCAAAGTCTATCGGTGTTGCGTCTTTTACTAAACTTATAACTTCGCCTTTCGGCGTAAAGACCAAAACTTCGTTGCTATATAAGTCGCCCTTTAAGCTCTCCAAAAACTCGGTCGAATTGTTCAATCCGCCCTGCCATTCCATTATCTCTCTTATCCACGAGAGCCTCTTATCGAAATTGTCCTCTGATTCCTTGTTCTCTTTATATTTCCAATGCGCCGCTATACCGAATTCTGCGGTACGGTTCATCTCATACGTCCTTATCTGTATTTCGAAAATCTTTCCGAAATCGGTAACTACCGTCGTATGCAAACTCTGGTACATATTCTCTTTCGGAACCGCAATATAATCCTTTATCCTACCCGGTATAGGTCTCCAACGCTTATGAATTTTGCCGAATACTTCGTAACACTCGTCTACCGTGCCTACTATCGCTCTGACAGCCGTTAAATCGTAAATTTGATCCAACGTTTTATTCTGCCTTTTCATTTTTTTGTAGATACTGTAAAAGTGCTTGGGACGACCGAATACTTCGCCTTCTATGTTCGACTCCGCCAAAATTCCCTTGATCGCCTCTACTGCAAAATCAACGAATTCCTGACGCTCGTTTACTTCCATATTGATATTTTCGGCAAGGTAATTATAAGCCTCAGGATCAATATATTTTAAGCATAAATCTTCGAGTTCGCATTTTATCTGAGAAATACCGAGCCTACCGGCAATAGGAGCGTAAATATCGAGCGTTTCGTGAGCCATTCGCTGTTGCCTTTCTTCTGAAAGGTATTCAAGCGTGCGCATATTATGCAATCTGTCCGCAAGTTTAATGATGATGACTCTTATATCTTTCGCCATCGAGACGAAAATCTTTTTGAAATTTTCAGCCTGTTCTTCTTCTTTGGAGTTGAACTCTATTTTATCGAGTTTCGTTACCCCATTTACCAATTCCAATATTTCTTCGCCGAAATTTTCACTTATATCTTCTTCGGTTGCGGGAGTATCTTCTATTACGTCGTGCAAAAACGCCGCGGCAACGGAAGAATAGTCCATTCCGAGGTCTACGAGTATCCCCGCAACCGCAATAGGATGAATTATATATTCTTCTCCCGAGGCACGCTTTTGATTCGCATGTGCGTCTTTTGCAAAATTAAACGCCTTTTCGAGTATTGCCGCCTCTTGTGGATTATAAATATTTTGAATACGATTCAATACTTCATTCATAATCTGCCACCGCATTATATATCTTGGAAGAAGCGAGATCTACACGCTTCTCCGAATTTACTTTTAATAAATTGCCTTGATAATATACTAACCCCAATTCTTCGAATACGTACAGCGCAAATAAAACTTCGGCGGGGTTTTGCCCGAAATCTTCGCTAAACGCTATCTTTTCAAAACTTCCTCTGTAATTGCCGTGCTTTATAGCCAAATATATTTCTCCGAATATCTGCCTATCCGTTGATAAGTTGTCTTTAAACCCCACGTGGTCCGTATTTACAAACACCTCTGCATCTGTACGGATAGCGGCAAGCGGCTTGTCGAGATAGACGACTTTATTATACCCGTCCGGAACGTCGCCCGTTAAGCCATAGCAAACGGCGCTTACGTTTCCTTTCTTCACTTGTCTATTTGCGCATATCTCGAATTTACTTAAATCGAACTTCGTTATAGTTTCGAAATCGTTCACTATAAACAGCGTGCCATAGACTTCTTTTTCCGCTTGTTTAATCAAGTTTTCGGCAAAAAGCCCCTCTATAAGTCGATAATCGACATTTTTATTCGGTATGTCTTTTAACTGTTTGCCGAGCGCCTCAATCTTTATTTTCTCGGACTGTTCTGCGCATATTTCAATATAATTGACGAAACCTCTTAAACTTTCATTGCCCATATAGACCGAAATATTCGGCTCGAAAATCAAATATTTTTTAAGCGGCGAATTCAGTATGGGCATATTATCTACGCCGCCAAACCATAACAAATCTATGTAATCGGTTTTTATCGACAAGTGCGGCGAGCCGTATTTGAGAGGGGCCGCATTTAATTCTTCGCACGCCACGGCAAAACTCGGTCTTTTATTTTCGACTCCGCAAGGCTCTAATCTTTTAAGTTCACGAGCAAATTGCAGAGTAAAAGGTTTGTTAATTATCATATCGACTTCAGTTTTGGGTAAAAAGACGGATATGTCGTATTTTGCGCTCAAATACTCGTTCAACCTGTTTTTGAACAATTCTAAATTCTCGTATTTTAACGTTACGCCTGCCGCTTGTGAATGTCCGCCGAATGACTCGGTTAAATCTTTTACCGAATTTATTGCGTCGAATATATTTATATTGGCAACCGACCTCGCACTCCCGTGCAAAACCCCGTCGCTTAATGAGAACATTATTACCGGCTTTCTGTACTCTTCGACAAGTCTTGCCGCAACGATACCGATAAGTCCCTTATTCCAACCTTCATCGTATATGATTATTGCCTTATCCGAACTATTTAAAGCAATCTTTTGTTTTGCGCTTTTATATAATAAATCACATTCCGCTTGCCGTTTGACGTTATAGTCGTTTAATTTTGCGGCTAAAGTCCTCATTTCGAAAACGTCGTCAGATAAGAACAGTTGCAGTGCGGAATATGCGTCGCCCATTCTGCCTGCGGCATTTATTCTCGGCGCTATTGAATACGTAAGCGTATGTGCCGTATATTCTTTTATTTCACTTAATTCCGCCAATATTTTAAGACATTTCTGAGCATTGCCGCTCTTGAAAATTTCAATGCCCTTGCTCACCAAAATTCTGTTCTCACCGATAAGCGGCATACTGTCGGCAATAGTCGCTATTGCAACCATATCCAAATACGCATTTGCCTTTTCGCCTATTAAACAGTAACCGAGTTTATACGCAACGCCTGCGCCGCACAGATATTCAAAATTATCGACTTCGCCCTTTAAGTGACAATCTACCACTATGCAGTCCGGAATGACGTCCGGTATTTCGTGGTGATCGGTTATTATTACGTCTACACCTAAATCTTTTAAGTCCTCGACCTCGTTTGCCGCACTTATTCCGCAGTCGACGGTTATTATAAGATCCGGACTAATTTCTTCGAGTATCTGCTCGTACACGCCCTCAGTCAGTCCGTATCCGTCTTTCCTTTCGGGAATAACGGCATACGCCTCTATTCCGAAAATCTTTAAGCACTTATATAATACTGCAACGGCGGAAATTCCGTCCGCATCGTAATCGCCGTAAATAACGACGGTTTCACCCGATTCCTTAGCCTCGTGAATTCTGTTTACCGCCTCTCTCATTCCTTTAAGCGCAAACGGATCTTGAAGATCTTTCAAGTCGGGATTTAAAAAAGCGACCGCACTCTTTACGGTATCTATGCCACGAGATACCAAAATTTTCGCAAAGTCATAAGATACCCCCGCCGCTGCGGAAATATCTTCTATCGTCTTTTCGCTGTTTTTAGGTATCTCTCTCTCTTTTATCATATATACCGTAAAATTTGCCGTCGTTTCTGCTTTTTAAGTCAAAGCGGACGGAATTTGTCCGTCCGCCGAATTTTTATTGATAATTGTAAATTATACGCCTTGCGCCTCAGCAACCGCACTGCTCTTTTTGGATTTCTTTACATTGGGACGCTTTCCGGATTGTTTGAAAAGCTTTCTCAAATATACCCAAATCGGAGCCGAAAGGAATATTGACGAATATGCGCCCGCAATCAAACCGAATATTATCGGATATGCGAATTCTCTTATAGATGACGGCGCTAATATCGCCAAAAGAACTATGACGACCAAAGTCGTAACCGTAGTAAGAATTGAACGCTTTATCGTATGAGATATTGCCTCGTCGGCTATTTCCGCATCGCTCATATCATTACACGAAGGAGTCTTTAACAGTTCTCTTATTCTGTCGAATACGATTATCGTAGCGTTTATCGAATAACCTATAATAGTTATTACCGCCGCAATGAATACGGAGTTTATCGCCGTGCCTGTAAACGCCATAAACGAAACCATTATCAAGACGTCGTGAAGCAGTGCCAATATCGCCGCTAAACCGGATATCCAAGTAAATCTGAACATTATATAGATAAGCATTACGAGAATCGCAACCGCCGCCGCTATAAATGCAGTCCTTACCGTATATAACATTACCGAGTTATCGGTTGTAGAATAGTTGATCTCTATCATCTCGGCAAGTTCGGTTTCCGTCTTACCGCTAAACGCCGCAACGTTGGTCTTGAAATAATCTTCTATGGGTTCGCGGATATCTGACGCAAGTTGATTGACCGTACTTGCAAGTAATTTCTTGTTATAATACTCCGACTCTTGATCGGTTATTATTGCGGACATATCGACTGCGGTACCGTCCGCCTTCTTCATCTTATCGGTTATACGGAACTCGTAAGTCCTTTTACCCGGAGTAGTTGAAATACGAGGCGTTGCGGCAACTTCGAACTGATCGCCTTTGGTTCCGTCTTGTCTTTCGCCCATGAGCCACGAATTGACGAATTTTTCAAACTCCGCATCGTTTATTCCGTTCTCATCGGTAACGGTAACGTCTATCTCGGCACCGCTCGAAAAATCAATACCTATGTTTAAACCTTTAAATATCGTTACGAGTAAGCCCGCCAAAATTATCGCTAAACTTACACCCAAAAATATAAAGAACTTGTTTACAACTTTTATCTTTTTACCGCTTGAAGAAAGGTCTTTCATTACTCTTCCCTCCTTTTAAGCCCATAAAATTTTTCAGGATTTTTCGGCAGAGGCTTCAATAAATTTATAAACCCTCTCGTTACGACTATCGACGAGAACATCGACAATATTACGCCGAGGAATAACGTTATTGCAAAACCTTGAATAGATCCGGACGTCAATATCCAAAGTACTATGGACGCTAAAATCGTGGTAAGGTTGGAGTCAAGTACCGTTATGAACGCTCTCCTGAAACCTGTCTTTATAGCATTGTTCATAGTCTTTCCGCTCGCATATTCTTCCTTTATGCGCTCGAATATTATAATGTTGGCGTCTACTGCCATACCTATCGAAAGAATTATACCCGCAATTCCCGGGAACGTCAACTGTACCCACGGGAAAAGTGCAAGGACGATAACGTAGAGTATTACGTAAATCAAAAGCGCTATACACGCCGCTACGCCCATTCCGCCATAGAATATTATCAAAATGGCAAATATAATGAGCATACCTATACCGGCTGCCAAAAGCGCATTATCGACTACGCCTTGTCCGAGCGTGGGACTGATTTTACTCGTAGTACCTATGGTAAACTCCAAATCCAAAGCGCCGCCGGATATTACCGCTGCCAAAGTTTCGGCATCTTCGTATTCAAACTTACCGGTTATCTGCGCACTCGAACTCGTTATCTGACTTTGTACGCTCGGTGAAGATACCAGCGTATCCCCGAGATAAATATACAAAATGTTATTGCCGTCCGTGAAATTCGCAACGGTCGCAGTCGCTTGAGAGAACTTCGCCTGTCCTGCCGGAGTAAATTCCAAAACGACGGCGTAATTTCCGTTTTCATCGTATCCGACACGTGCGCCGCTGACGTTTTCACCGTCAAGCCAAACCTTGCCGGTATAATCTCTGAATTCGAGTTTGCCTTGAGAACTTAAAAGTTCCAAGACTGCATCCGCATCGTCTATGTCCGGTATCTCTACTCTTAACTTTGTTCCGTCTTGTATTGAAATAGTCGCTTCGGTATAACCCTTGTCGTCAAGTCTCGCCCTAAGCGTTCTTATTACGTCGTTGATTTTAGACGCCACGAGAGCATCATCATCCGTAACAGGTTCCATTACAGCATAATATCCGCCCTCTAAGTCTATACCTTTGCTTATCTGGTCGAATATCGAAACGTAATTATATTTCGGCTGTGCCCCGAAAAATTTCAGCACTCCGTCCGGTATGGCGAAATTCGCAAAACACGCCACTCCGAAAAACGCAATCAGTAATCCCGTAATTACGAGAAGTGCTATTGATTTGCCTTTCTTCATCTTTGCCTCCTGTCCTTTTAGCGCATACAATGCGACATTAACAGTAATTGTACCTTAATATTATAATACGAAGGGGCATTATAAGTCAAACAAAATTCCTTAATTTGACAAAACTTTTTTATAAATTTTGGCTTTTTCAGGCAAATTTCTGTTTCTCAGCCTTTATAGGTCAAAAAAAGATACCGCTTTGCGATATCTCCATTATGT
>CAJOMT010000001.1:65021-68968 GCA_905235815.1 uncultured Clostridia bacterium | reverse complement strand
ATTGGTTTCAAAAAATTTACCGTCGTCGAATACTGCGTCGACTATACATTTCGGGCAACACTTTTCGTTTAAATTTTCACTTGCCCTGTTTAGGTCGTCGTCCGTATCGACTATACCGCAACCTTGCGCCATATCCAAAACGGAAATTATTTTCTCTCTCGCCTCGCCGAGAGTTTCAATCTCTCCGCTGCAAATGCCGTTGTTTTCAAAGTTAGCGGCGCCGGCAACTTTTCCCGCATCCGCACACTTTTGAGACGCAGCGATAACGAGCGGACTCGCATAGCAAATTTCGGCGCCTTTAAGCGCAAAACAAAAGTCGCTGTTTGCGGCAAGCAGAGCCGTCGAGCCGTAAACCTTTCCGAGTACCACCGAAATCTGAACGGCGGTCGCCTTTAATTCGGACGACGCTCTCATTACGTCCGCTATCCCTTCGAGGACGTTTACTCCCTCCCCGACTTGCACGCCTAAACTTTCGAGAAGATAGATGACGGGAAAACCCGACTCCAATGCCTTTTCCTGACATTTCCTTATTTTTTTGCAATTGGCAAGGCTTACGCCGCCATATTTTTCGGAAATATTTTGCGCTATGACGTATACCGGATTGCCGCCGATAGTTGCATAACCCGTAACTACGCCCTCGCCGGCTATTTCTTCATCGTAAAAATCATTTTTCGAAAAACTGTATCCATCGAGTTCGACAAAACTGTTTTCATCGATAATTTCGGAGATTTTATCTCTTATTTCTTTTCCCGAATCGAGCAATTTTGCCCTTCGCAATTTAAGCAGTTCTATTTTATTCATAAAACTCCTCCATTATAATTTACTGATATATTATATCACCGTAATAAAATAAATGCAAACAAAAACTTCGTTGCATCTTTTTATAATAAATTTCAATTATTTTACCGAACAAGTCAATAGAAACCTTCTGAACCCTATATAACCCGCTTCGTCTTTCTTGAATACCGCCGTATTATCAAGTATTCCGACGCAAACGTTGTTGATATAATTCTTTATTATTTCGTCCGCTTTTTTCCTATCCTTTACGTTCGGATTCTCATTAAGCAGTTTCTCTATCATATTCTTATGTACGTACATCGGATCGCCTTCGATCGGAACATATTTCTTCTCCTTACAAAGTATTGCCGATATCTCCTCAGTCTGAGCCTTTAATCTGCCCGGCAAAATAAACAGCCCCATCGCCTCTATTAAACCTATGCCCTCTTTTTTGATATTGTGATATTCGGGGTGGGCATGGAATATTCCGTCCGGATATTTAGCATTGGTGGCGTTATTTCTGAGTATTATTTCAAGGCAGTATTTATCGTCGAGAAACCTCGCTATTACCGTGCAGGAATTATGTCTCTCTTCTTCGCTGTTTGTTATCCCCGCCACTTCGTCACGATACACTTTCCATGCCTCGACTATGTCTCCGCCGAGTTCGTTGACGGTGTTTCTGTTATATCCCGTAAGCCTTATCGCCGAATTGTACCAGTCCAATATCCCCACTTCTACGTCGTGGAATTTCTCTGAATTTAAAAGGTAGAGCATCGGCGCTTTGTGCATGGGCATAAGATGCCTTCCGCCTTGAAAATGCTCGTGATTTAATATTGAGCCGCCCACGATCGGCAAGTCGGAATTGCTGCCAACGAAATAGTTCGGAAAAAGATCGATAAAATCCAATAATTTCGAAACCGTTTCTCTGCCCATTTTCATCGGAGTATGCTTTTCGTTAAAGACTATACAATGCTCATCGAAATACGCATACGGGGAATACTGTACTTTCCAGTCCTCGCCGCCGATATTTACGGATACCGTTCTCAAATTCGCCCTCGGCGGATGAGTATACGAGCCTAAATATCCCTCGTTCTCCTCGCAAATAGCGCACAGCGGATACTTTTTTTCGCTCGGCTTTGCCCTGTCGGCTACGAGTTTCGCTATGTCTTTATTGTCTTTTTCGGGCTTGCTTAAATTTATCGTGATTTCGAGTATGTTGTTTTTGTCTTTGTAAGTCCAACCCAGATTCTTCTCTATTGCGGATTTCTGAATATAGTTATTCATAACGCACAATTTATAGAGATAATCGCATGCCGGCTGAGCGCCCAATTTTTCTCGGATATATTTGAACGATTGGTTTATCTCGGAAGGCTTTTGCGTTATCTGCCCCATTATAAAAGCCGCAAACAACGTCGCTTGCGTATCGTCTTCCGCTATCGCATTTTCCAAAGCGTAATCTTTGATCTCGTTAAAAAGCACGTCGGGTACCGTCATGTGCTTGATATAGTCGAGATTCGGAATTTTTTCCATCGGCTCTTTGAGTTTGAAATGCACGAGCAGAGTATTTCTCAAAAAAATCTCGTCGAGTTCGCTCGTGTATAAAAACGCTTTTGAATATGTAATAAGTTTTTCTATCAATAATTTTCCGTCTATCATTTTTGCCTCCGACCGTTACTGACTTGCATATTATATCATATCGTCCGAAAAATTACAACATTTTAAACGTGCTTTTTTAATTATGCGCAGGCGGCAGACTGCCGCCGCCGTCTATATTGCCTTTCGTTAAACTTTTATCTCTTAAAGTTATACCCTTTCTCATAACGCCGTCGCCGTATTTATCCCTTATACCGTTTACGGTTTTGGCAAGTTTCAACCTTTTTTCGTAGTCGTCGCTCTCGCCGAAAATCATCTGTTCTTCAGTGGTGAACCCCGAAACCGAAACTCCGAGACTGCGCACGTTTTTATCCCATTTATAATTAGTTTTAAAAAGCGACATCGCCTTTTCAAAATAATCTTCGGACAAACAAGACGGTCGCTTTAATTTTCCCTGTCTTGTAAACCAATTGAGTTCTTCATCGCGAACGGATAAGGTTAAAGTGGTCGCTTTGCCTATATCGTACCTCATTACCCTCTCGGATACGCTTTCGCATAGAGAAGTCAACAGTACCGCAACGTCCTCCTCGTCCTTTAAGTCCCTATAACAAGTTATGCTGTTGCCGACGGATTTTATATCTTCCGCCCGCTCCGACTGAACCGGCGAATCGTCTTTTCCGTTTGCGCTTATCCATAAATTCTCGCCTATTTTCCCGAGATACGACGATATGTAATCGAAGTCCGCCGTGGCGAGTTTGCCTATCGTATCTATCCCGATTTTCTGCAATTTGTTTAAAGTCGCCCTGCCGACGTACAATAAATCCCCTACCGGCAATCCCCATACCGTTTCTTTATAGTTTTCTCTCGTTATTACCGTCGTTGCGTCCGGTTTTTTCATATCAGAACCGAGTTTCGCAAATACCTTGTTAAAACTTACGCCCACCGAAACCGTCAAGCCGAGTTCGCTCTTAACGGCGTTTCTTATCGAGTTCGCTATCGTAACGCCGTCGCCGAAAATCTTGCTTTCGCTTACGTCCAGCCACGCCTCGTCTATACCGAACGACTCCATTTTATCGGTAAACCTAAGATATATATCCTTAGCCTTTTTACTCCATATCTCGTATCTGTCGTGATGAGCCTCAACGAAAACTATTCCGGGACAAATTCTACTCGCCTCGATTATAGTCATTCCCGTCTTTACGCCCATCTCTTTGGCAAGTTGATTCTTTGCCAAAACGACTCCGTGCCTCTCGCTTATGCTCCCGCAAACCGCCATATACTTATCTTTGAGTTCGGGAGCGTACAAGCACTCGACGCTCGCATAAAAATTATTTAAATCAACGTGAAGTATCGTCCTTTCCGCCATTTTTCCTCGAAAACCGTTTTTTGAAAAATTTCTCGATTTTATCGCCGTGTTTATATACGTAATAGCATAGCGCCGCAGTCATTACGAATATTATCGCCCAAATAAGCAGTCCCCACCAAGTATCGTAAGGTATTATGTTCCCGTTGAACGAATACGACGTAACGAAAACGGATATAAGCCTTGCAATCGTTATCATTGCCGAAAAATATCC
>CAJOMT010000001.1:0-65008 GCA_905235815.1 uncultured Clostridia bacterium | reverse complement strand
ACAGCCCTGCCACAAAGCACAAAATATCGTCCGGAAAAAACGGGAATATAAACATAAACGTAAGTACCGCTTTGTCCTTTCCCTTTACAATGCCGAGCCACTTATCAAGACTATCTTGACCTACTATCCAGCCGGCGACCTTTACTCCGAGTTTTCTGCCTATGAAAAACGCCGCGAAAGACGCCGCCGTTATCCCTATAAAACTGTAAAGCGCTCCGTAAAACGGCCCGAACAAAGCGACTCCGGCACCCGTGGTTACCATTCCGGGAATTGGCAACGCTACGACTTGCAAAAACTGCAAAACTATGAATGCCGGAATCGTATATGCGCCGTAACCGGCAACGTATTCCCTGAGATCCTCGATACTGTCTACTTTATCCCACAAGCCCGTAATCTGCGTTATATACAAGACCAAGAGAAAAATTGCGGCAAGTACCAAAAACACGAATAACAACTTGTATACGGCTTCTTTATTTACAGCTAAAAAACTTATGGCAAGTCCCGTTGACAAAGCAACTATCACCGAAAGCAAAACTTCGATTACAAGGCTGTATTTCCTGATAAATTCAATATTTGTATTTTCAATGTAAAGAATACCGAAAACGATCGACGCCGCACTGACGATGACTATCGTTATTACCGTCAACACCGATTTTATTATTTCGGGTTTTTCTACCGCTTTTCTTTCCATAGTATATAGTATATCATAAAACTTTCAGATTTTACCCTGTTTGTTTGAAATTTTTAAAAAAATCGACGCATTGCGCCGATTTTCGATTATTTTTTATAAACGACATTGCCGCCTACCATTGTCATTTCGACTTCGTAGTCTTTTTTAAGCACCGTAAAGTCTGCACGCTTGCCGACTTCTATACTTCCTCTTTCTCCGAATAATCCTATATTCTTCGCCGGATTCGCCGTCGCAAAGTCCACAGCGTCCGTAAACGGCACGCCTACTCTTTCGACCAAATTCTTTATCGCCACGTTCATCTTTAAAACGCTGCCTGCCAAAGTACCGTCTTTAAGTCTCGCTTCGCCGCCCTTTACGAATACTTCCTGTCCGCCGAGTTCGGATACGCCGTCAGGCATTCCCTTCGCTCGCATTGCGTCGGTTATAAGAGTAAATTTATCGTGCGGTTTATTCTTTATTACGAGTTTTATTGCAGGTATGCTCACGTGTATACCATCGCATATCATCTCGCAATTCAGTTCATTAAACAGCATTGCCGCGCCGACTACTCCCGCCTCTCTGTGATGAAGTCCCGTCTGCGCATTGTACGTATGCGTAACGCTCCTCGCTCCGCTCCTGACCGCCTTTTCTACGTCCGAAAACGTTGCGCCCGTATGTCCTATAGACGCTACGACGCCTTGTTTTTTGAGAGCCTCCGTAAGTTCTGTGCCGCCGTTTTCTTCGGGAGCCAATGTAACTATTTTTATGTTCCCTTCCGCAGCTCTTTGAAACTTTTCAAACTCCGCAACGGACGGGTTCAGAACGTATTCGAGAGGCTGCGCACCTACGTGCTTAGGAGATATAAACGGCCCTTCCAAATGCACGCCCAAAACTTCTGCGCCACGGAATTTTCCATTTTTTATGGCGCTCGCAGCCGCCTTTAAAGCGTTATTTATATTCTCCTTGCTCTGCGTCATAGTCGTAGCCAAAAATCCCGTCGTTCCTTCCATAGCAAGATACTCGGATATGGTTTGAAGCGCCTCGTTTGTTGCGTCCATCGCATCGCTGCCGCCTGCGCCGTGTATATGCTCGTCGATAAATCCCGGAACTAAAATGCCGTCTATATCGCAAATTTTTTCTATTTCTTTTTCGCCGTTTCCGATATAGGCGATTTTACCGTCCTCGATACCTATATCCGTAGTAATAACGCCTTTACCGTAAACGTACGCTTTTACGCCCTTAAAACCTTTCATTTAAGTAAACTTCCCGCCGCTTCGTCCGTTATAAGTATGCAGTTCGGGTGAAGTTGCAATATGCTCGCCGGAAGGCTTTCGGTAACTTCGCCTTTTACGAGTCCGTAAACAGCCTTGGCCTTATTCGCACCGTTTGCAAGAATGAGTATCTTCTTTGCGTTCATTATGTTTTTAAGTCCCATCGTAAACGCTTGACGGGGAACTTCGTCTATGCTCTTGAACATTCTCGAATTGTCCTTTATCGTACTTTCGGTAAGGTCTACTATATGCGTTACGCTCCCGAAAGGAGTTCCCGGCTCGTTGAAAGCGATGTGTCCGTTAGAACCTATGCCGAGCACTTGCAAATCTTGTTGCATATTGTCTAAAAGCGCATTGTATCTATCGCATTCCGCTTGTCTGTCCGCCGCCTTGCCGTTTTCGATATTGGTATTTTTGAGGTCGATGTCTATATGGTCGAATAAGTTTTCTCTCATAAAATAGACGTAACTTTGGTCGCTCGAATAATCAAGTCCCGCATATTCGTCCAAATTTACGGTCTTTACTTGTTTATAACTCGTACCGTTCTCCTCGTGGTCCTTTATCATATTTTTATAAAGTCCGATGGGAGTAGAACCCGTAGCCAATCCTATTACCGCTTGCGGATTGCTCTTTATCGTTTCCGACATTACTTCAAAAGCCTTTTTGCTCATTTCTTCATAATCTTTAGCTATAATTACCTTCATTTTATTCTCTCCTTTTTTATTTTCTGCTTGCGGCAAGCGACGCAGCCGCTATACTTTGACCTACCCTTCTGTTATTCTCGTCGGGCATTTCTATTTTGAATTTAAGTTCGGGATATTCCTCTTTCAATACTTCCGCAGCCTTATTCATTATGATATTGCCGCCCTCGCCGCTGGTTACTCTGCCGAGCAGTAAGACGTGTTTTATATCATAGAACATCGCATAAAACGGCAACGTATAACCGAGATATACGCCTATATCTTCGTAGATCTGCCTTGCCAAAGGCGAACCCTCTGCCATAAGTTTTTGAATGACTTTGAGTTTCTCCGCAGGGCTTAAACCGTCCTCGAATTTGTAGCCGCCGAGTTCGGCAAGTTTAATTACGCCGTCTTGCGAAAAGTACTTAACTCCGCAGCCGTAATCTCCGCTCCATTCGTCCACCATAGCCGAATCGTCAAAATCTACGGGAACAAACGCAAGTTCAGAAAGCCAACCGTTAAGACCGCCGTCGGAATTGATATATCCTACCGCCTCGCTGGTTCCCATAGCGATTCCCAAAACCTCGTTATCGCCTAAATCGATAGCGCCGGCAAGCGCCGTTACGTCGCCGTCGTTCGCCACTTCAAGCGGTGCGCCCATTTCGTTCGCTATATCAATGTACATAGTCTTGACTTTCTTCTCGAAATCTTCGTCGCTGACCTTTAAAAACAAAGACGCTACCATTATTTTATTGTTTACGTAAACGCCTGCGCTAGATACGCCTATCGCATCAACCCTCGGCATCTTCGACGCCGCTTGGCGCATTGCGGCTAAAATCTCTTTTCTATGGTATTCGGGATCCGAATTTATCTTCGGAAACCAAACAACTTCTTCACTGTAAACGACTTTTCCGTCGATTACCGCACTGACTTTTCTGTCGCTGCCGCCGGCGTCAAATCCTATTCTGCAACCGTCTAAATGTCCGCCGACAGACAGATTGCACTTCTTCTCTTTCGGAAAATCTTTATCGCAGTAAATTACTTCGAATTCGCTTTCGTAAACGCGTTCCATAAACAGTTTGTCGAACTCTCTCGAACCGCCCATAGAATACGCTTTCTTTATGTTATCATAAATGGCCTTGTCGCCGCGAATATATATTTTATATCCTCCGACAACCCACAATATGCTCTTTATTATCCTATCCGCCATCTTGATGTTTCTGTCAAGTTCGGCCTTGCCTGAAAATACCGGAAAAGAAAATATATAATTATATCCGTCGTTCCTCTCGACGCATATTTCAAGCAGATGATTATCGCTTTTTTTTGCTTCTTCGATAAAATTTTTAAACTCTACCGCCATAGGCTTGAAATTTTTATCCAACACAGGTTTGAATATCATTTGTCGTCCCTCCGACTATATTATATACCTTTATTATTACTTTGCGAATAGAAAATATTTCAATAAATTTATATAATATTTCCGAAAAAAAATATTTAAAATATATTGCAAAACAGCCGAAGATTTGATATAATGATTTCGTTATGGAAAACAAATCTTTTTATATGTATAAGATTTCGAGCCTGTTAAACATTTCGAAAATCGTTACCATACATTATCAAAAACTCGACAAAAACTATGAATTCCCCGAAGAACAACACAATTTCTGGGAAATTATTTATTGCGATAAAAACGAAGTCTACGTAACCGTAAACGATAAAGTGTACAACTTGAAAAAGGGAGAAATTATATTTTTGGCGCCGAGCGTCGGGCACAGCGTCAAGTGCGACAACGTTAACCCGGCAAACATTTTTATAATAAGTTTCGAGTGCAAGTCTAAAACTATGAATTACTTTAAAGACAAGCATTTTGCCTTGCCGGAAGAATTGAGATTTCTGCTCTCGTCAATTATGACGGAGGCGAAAAATACGTTCGTTATCCCCGATTTCGATCCGAATTTAAACCAACTTGTCTTAAAAGACAACCCGAGTATAGGCGGGGCGCAGGTTATAAAGAACAATCTCGAAGAACTGCTCATTAAAATAATCAGGTACGAAACGGCTAAACCATCGTCTTCTGCGGTCTTTATATCAAAAGTTGAAACTTCTGACTCTCTCGAAGATGAAATAATCAATATTTTGCAGAATAGTCTTTATAAAAAATTAAGCCTCGATGAAATTTCCGAATCGCTTCACTACGGCAAGACAACGCTATGCAAAACTTTCAAGAAAAAAACAGACAAAACCATTATAAATTATTATCTGGAACTCAAAATCGACGAGAGCAAAACGCTTATTCGCGAAAACAAGAACTTCTCAGAAATAGCGAACCTCTTATGCTTCGACTCTCTGCCGCACTTTACTAAGACGTTTAAGCGAATAACTACGATGACGCCGAGAGAATATAAAAACAGTATACTTTAAAACGCTCCCCGAAAGGCAAATACTTTCGGAGAGCGTTTCTCATTTTTTGATTTTTTATGAATTTTTTTCAGCCGATTTGTTACCGCTATCTTTGACTGCTTTATATATCGCCATTCCGATACCGACCGCTATCGCCAAAAGCGAAATCGCTTGCGCAGGGGTAAGCCCCGGTATAAATGCGCCACGCTCGTCTGCCCTGAAAAACTCTATCACAAAACGCCATGCGCCGTAAGAAATCAAATATACGATAAACGTATAACTGTTATTCTTTTTGTAAAGATAAGAAAGCACGATGAAAAGCGCAAACAAAAATAACGATTCATAAAGCTGTATAGGTATGAAATATCCGCCGTTTTGCGGCATATATATTCCCGGAAAACCGTCTGTTTTCGCACCGTAACAGCAACCTGCCATCAAACAGCCTATACGTCCGAATGCGTGCGCTATCGTAATACAGCAAGGCGCAACTTCGTAGACGTGCCTGAAATTTGTCAAATGTTCTTTTTCTTTGAAAAATATCTTTCCGAACGCAAACAGACAAATAATAAACGTCGCTACGCCGCCGATTATTCCGCCGTAAAACGTCAAACCTTGCCACACGAAAACGCCCGTTTTAATGTAATTGAACAGCGATTGAAAAAGTTCTGCGCTATATATGCCGACAACTATCGACACCACGCCTATTATCAAATAAAAATCTCTGACTTTTGCGGGAATATTGCGTTTTTCTATATACTTATCGTACACGATGATAGCGGATATTATTCCGATCACCATAAATATATCGTATAAATCTATTCCCCAAAACAATTCGTACGGATACATAAGCCCCCCTATTGACTTATTTGGTAACGTTAGTTGAAATTATATAGTTTAGCACCTTGACGGATACTATGAGCGACAATACTACGCACGCAACGTTCAGTATTATACTGAGTAATAGTAGCGACGATCCGATGACGAGAAGTATGTTCAGCAATATCTGCAAGGCGATGAGCAAATACAGAGAAGAATCTCTGTAAATAACTTTAACCGGAGACATTCTCAATACGATTACGCCGCCGATTATTATCGCCCACGTAAAATACAAAAACGACTCGTAAATACCGAATTTTATAAGCGCAACCACATAGTCTGATACAACTTTATCGAAATATTCGCCCGAACGTATTATTGCAAGCACGGGATACGGATTATCCGTTCCTATCTGTGCGCTCGTAAAAAGCGAGTCGATAACGACTATCGCTGTCCTCGCAAATACGAAGCCCGAAAATACGCTTATAACCAAAAGCATCGAGCCGAAAACGTTCGCTTTTTTCGGTACCCTTACAAACAGCAGACTTATCAAAAACAAGCCGAGATCGCTTATAACGGCAAAGATAATTTCGGTAAATCTCTCGATATTGTTCAGATAAGATACAGTATGCTCGTAAATTTCCGCAATCAGTACGAAATACGCAATACCTATAACTAATCCGCATAATATGTCGACTGCCGAAACGTTCCTCTGACTGTTCAGTTCGTAAAAAAACGACATAAACAAAAGCGGCATTATCACCGCAGTTATAAGCGAAGCAATAATAAGCAGTTCGACGCCCTTTACCACAAACGCCACGAGAAGCAAAAACATCGCCGCACTTATGGCAAAGACGAACGGCAAAAACACTTTCGCCGTTACCGAAAAGTTGGTCGTCGTATCTTTACTATGCGCCTTCTTGAAATTAAAAAGCGAAAAAAGAGTCGTATTGCCGTTTGAATTTTCGTTTTTTACCTCTGCTTTCGCCGCATACTTCCCCTCGGTTACGCCCTCTTGTTCCTCTTTTGAATTCACCCTTAAATAGTCGTTATTCATTTCTTACCCTATTGAATTTAACGTAAAAATTACTGCCGCAATCCTTCTTGCTCCTTACGCCGTATTCAAGTTTATGATTGTCCAATATAGCCTTTACTATCGATAGCCCAAGTCCCGTACCTTTAACCGGCCTCGTATTCGTCTCGGAAAACCTGTAATACCTCTCCCAAATGGTATCCATTGCCTCCTCGCTTATGCCCTTTCCGGAATCGATTATTTCAAGCAGAATTTTATCGTTCTCTGCCGTCAGATAAACTTTTACCGTCATATCTTCGCCCGTATAATTTATCGAGTTGCCGAGAAGATTATATATTACTTGCTCCACTTTCTTCTCGTCCGCTATCGTAATAAGATCCGGCGCTATCCCCGCTTCGATCTTATAACCTTTGTTCTCTACGTAATCCGAAAACCTGCCGATAACACGCTCGGTAAGTTCGGACAAATTTATTTCGGTCATCGTCAAATCGTCTACCGACGACTGAAGTTTGGAAAGATTGAGTATATCGTTAACGAGCATCGTCAGCCTGTCCGCTTCGTCGATTATAACTTGAGTATGCTTTTCTCTCTTTTCCTTATTGTCTCCCGAAATATCCTTTATCATTTCGGCGTACGCCTTTATCATCGTAAGCGGAGTCTTTAAATCGTGAGATACGTTGGCAAGCAGATCCCTCTGCAATTCGCCCGACCTCGATACTTCCTCTTTCGCATAGTTCAAAGCGTCGGCAAGTTCGGTTATTTCAGTATAAGAATTACCGACCTCGAACACCGCAGTATTATCGCCTTCCGCCCATTTCTTCGCAGTTAAAGACATCTCGTCTATGGGTTTAGACAGTTTACTCGAAAAATACCACGCCAAAATAAAACTTATCACGAGCACCACTACGGTAATCACTGCCAGCAAAATGTGCATTACGCTCAATACGTCCGCCATTCCGTTATGCGAACAAGTGAGTATCAAATACGCTTTCTCGCCTTTATAATCCGTTTTCGAAACGTAGTATAAATCCCCTCGTCTTTTGTAGTTTCCGCTCTTATATACGCCTATATAATCTTCTGCGTTTTCCCTAAGCAGGTTCTGCGTTGCGTCCAACAAAAGCAAGTCGTCGCAATCCTCTATCGAGTTATACAAAACGTATACTTCACCGTCTGCTTCAATACCGTATATATAGACGTAAATTCCTCTATCTCTGCACTCTCTTGCAGGTTTTTCTATATCCGATTCGTTATTTATCGCAACGTCTATAAGTTCTCCGTAATTCCGCATTTCCGAAGTCTTTACGTTACTGTAATAATTTTCCATAAATACGAGTTGTATAACCCATATAAGTCCGATTATCAGCACCGTAAATATCAGAAAATAAAACCACATATTAAATTTCAGTTTTCCGAAATTACCCTTCTTCATACCTCGAATTTATATCCCATTCCCCTGAGCGTTATTATGTATTTTCTATATTGTTTGAGGTTGCTCCTAAGCATTTTTATATGGGTATCGACCGTTCTGTCGTCTCCGTAAAAATCATAACCCCAAACGTCTGCAAGCAATTTTTCCCTCGAAAGCGCTATTCCGATATTGTTTACCATATAGAACAGCAGTTCGTATTCTTTCGGTGTAAGTTCCGCCTTTTGTCCGTCAACGTATACGTTTCTGCCGAGCATATCGATCTCTAAACCGTCAAATTTCAGCGTTCCCCTATTTTGCCCGACGCTCTTATTATTACCGTTATTTCTCTTTAAAACAGCATTTATTCTCGCCATTACCTCTTTGGGAGAAAACGGCTTAACCACATAGTCGTCGACACCGATTTCAAATCCGAACAGTTTATCGTATTCTTCGCCCCTCGCCGACAACATTATAACGGGTATATCCTTTATCTTCTTTATTTCTTTTACCGCAGAATAGCCGTCGAGTTTCGGCATCATTATATCCATTAAAATCAAATCGAAATCTTCGCTTTTGCATTTGGCGACCGCTTCCATACCGTCAGCCGCTTGCTCGGAGGCGAAACCCTCGAATTCCGCATACTCTGCAAGCACCTCTCGTATTTTATCCTCGTCATCGACAATAAGTATTTTATTCATTGCTTTTCCTCCATAAATTTAAAACCATTATATAATAGTAGCATTACCGTTTTAAAACAGTATTGTGAATTTTTTGTGAAAGTGTAAAATTATTGCGCTACACAATTTCATTGAATATTGTATAAAAAACGGTATTATGTGTTACATAAAACTTTAAAAAAATTCAGATAAATCCATTGATTTTATAATGTTTTCCGAAACGGTTCCGTTTTCGTTATTCAGAATAAAAGCGTTGCCGCCGCAAGTTAAACTGCCGACGAGCAGTTCGTTTCTTAAAACTATTGCCGAGTTGTTTTCAATTGCAAAAATCGGTAAATTATTCAGCGTGTTTTCACAAGAAATGAGGTCTGTTTTTCTTTCGTTATAATGAGGACAAGCGCAGCCTTTTACTATGCCCATTCCTTTTGCAAATGAATAAGCGCCGCTTTTATCTACCATTTCGCTATCGGTAAACATATCCGAAAACCAGCATATACCGCCTGCGGACAATCCGCTTATTATTACTCCGCGATTATATGCGTCGATTATTAAATCGTATATTCCCGACTCTCGCCACTTTTCAATCATATATAAGGTATCTCCGCCGCCGACGTAAATCATATCCGCCTTTTCGAATTTACCCTTTATTTTATCGTAATCCATTTCTCCGTACACGGTCAATGCGCAGTCGGTCTTTAAACCCAATTCGCCCGTGTAAGTTTTATGGAAAGTATTATAGTACGGCATTGAATCGTGGCTCGCAGTCCCTATAAATAAAGCATACGCTCGCTTTTCCCCCGCACGTTTTTTCGCAAGAGAGGCTATCGCTCCGTCTATTTTAAGAGTTTCTTTTTGCCGTAAATCGCCGCCGCCGATCGCTATTATATATCTGTCCATTTATCTTTCTCCGATTTCTGATTTTTATTATACTATACATTCTCCACATTTTCAATCTTTTTGGTATAAAATTTGCTTTTATCTTTCATAAGAAATTATGAAAGGCAAATATAAATAAAACAGATGATTTTTAAAAATCTATGTGGTATAATACTTTTTGTCGTAAAAAATTAAACTTTTATAGAGGTGCCTTATGCAAATCAAAAACTCATACATTGCGGAAGTTATAAATTCCGTTAAACAAAAAAATCCCAACGAACCCGAATTCGTTCAAGCCGTAACCGAAGTTTTGACTTCCTTAGAGCCTGCAGTCGACAAAAACGAGGTTTTGCTTCGCAAAAATTGCATACTCGAAAGAATGGTTGAGCCGGATAGGATCATAAGTTTCAGAGTCGTTTGGGAGGACGCCAACGGCAATTATCAAGTCAACCGAGGTTACAGAGTTCAATTCAACAATGCTATCGGACCGTATAAAGGCGGACTCAGGTTTCACCCGACCGTCAACCAAAGTATCTTGAAATTTTTGGGCTTTGAACAGACTTTTAAAAACAGTCTTACGAGTTTACCTATGGGCGGCGCTAAAGGCGGCTCGGATTTTAACCCCGCCAGAAAAACCGATATGGAAATAATGAGATTCTGCCAAAGCTTTATGAATGAACTATATCGGCATATCGGCCCCAACCTCGACGTTCCCGCCGGAGATATCGGCGTCGGCGGCAGAGAAATAGGCTATTTGTTCGGACAATATAAGAAAATAAGAGGACAATACGAAAACGGCGTTTTGACCGGCAAGGGAATGGCGTTCGGCGGAAGTCTTATCCGTCCCGAAGCGACCGGCTTTGGCGCAGTTTACTTTTTAGAGGACGTTTTGAAACACTTCGGCGAAGATATAAAAGGCAAGACCTTTGCCCTCTCCGGCTACGGAAACGTAACTTGGGGCGCCTGCATTAAAATCAACGAACTCGGCGGCAAAGTCGTTTCTATCTCCGGTTCGCAAGGTTACGTCTACGATCCGGACGGCGTTAGCGGTGAAAAAATAGACTATCTCCTTAAAATGCGTTCGAGTACGACAGGCAAAATTAAAGATTACGCCGACAAATACGGTCTCCCGTTCCATGAGGGCGAAAAGCCTTGGGGAAACGTTAAGGCGGATATTTATATGCCGTGCGCTACGCAGAACGAAATAACGCTCGACGACGCTAAAAAGATAGTCGAATGCAAAGTAAAATTCATCAACGAAGTGTCAAATATGCCCACGACTCTCGAAGCGATGGAATACTTAAAAGAACACGGCGTTATCATCTGTCCGAGCAAAGCGGCAAACGCCGGCGGCGTTGCGACTTCGGGACTCGAAATGACTCAAAACAGCGAGCGCTTGACCTGGACCGCCGAAGAAGTGGACGGTAAATTAAAAGATATTATGCACAATATCTATTTGCAGATAGAAAACGCTTTGACTGAATACGATTTACCTTACGATTTGGTTGTCGGCGCAAACCTTGCAGGATTTAAGAAGGTTGCCGACGCAATGATAGCCGAAGGCATTTATTGATTAAAAACCGAAATAAAAAAGTTATAGTGCGACGCACTATAACTTTTTTTATAGTTTGGTGAATTATACTTTGTTTGGACTTACGTTTGAACTCCAACCATTGTACATTACAGGGTTTTTCGTGAATTTCTCTCCGTTACCGTAATAGTCCAAAAGCGGCTCGTCCAATTCGGCAAGAGTTTCCAACTTACCCGAAATATAATCTTGCAAAGCCATCTTACAAGATTTAAGCCTCTGTATCAGTCCGCCAAGTCTTATATCCTGAATCTCAAACCCGTTGGGCTTATTTTCGGTATACCAAAGCGTTCTGAATTTTTCATAGAACTTTTCAGTCAAATTTACGGCACGGTCGTAATCGGGCAGCAAATTTTTCAACGCCTCTTTATCTTTGGAAGCATAAGCCGTTCTCGTCCTTTGTCCTAAATCGTACTTGATAGACAAGGTTTCGCATAATGCGCTTAAACTTTCGAAAATATAGCCGTAATTTTTACTTTCCAAAGCATAAGCGTTTAATTCCCTTGCTATATCTTTATACTTTTCGCCCTCGCCTTCTGTTAAACAGGTATCCAAAAAACCGCAAAACGGATCGGAATACAAAGCGTATTTACATATTCCCTTCGCAGAATTATCATTTCCGGACACGAAGTTCGGGGAATCGAGCGCTAAAAGCGCATCAAAACTCTCTCCCGTAATTTCCGAAAATTCGCGCTTGATTTTATCCATATCAGTTTCACCGTCATACACGCGTTTAATAGCATACAATGACGGCAATGCGGAAAAATAAGAGCACTCCTTGCCGTTATCTCCCCATAAAGTCATAAATATGTTCTCTATTCCCTCTTTTTTCGCCGCATTCATTGCCGGTATCATATTTTTGAGCGCCAGCGTGTTGCCGCTTGCAAAACCGTACCACGTATTCACTCCGCCGGCAAACCATATCTCTTTGCCCGTCGCTTTATGCGCACGCATCATTTTGGCGTAAAAATTTTCATCGTCATGATAATAATCCCAATAGCAAAGCGCTATGTTTTGAGGTAAGCTGCTCTTTGCCCCTTCCGGAAATTCGGGATTTTCAAGATAATATTCGCCGTGATTTGCCAAACGGAAATACATATCCGACCACATAAACGGCTTGAAATTGTATTTTTCGGCAATGGCTATAACCCGTCCTAAATGTCTGTTTAAAATTTCAAATCGGTTCTGATATCCGTTTTTGTCGAGAAATTTACCCAAGCCTACGTTGTGCGCCTCGTCCATACCTATGTGGACATACTCGGATTTAAAACATTTTCTTAACGTCGAAAACATTTTATCTATCAACTCATAAGTCCTTTCATCGTCGATAAGCAAAATGTCTTCGCAATCATTTATTTCTCGGTATACGCCCCATTTAAACATCTGGTTTAAATGCGCAAGCGTCTGAATACAAGGTATAACTTCCATATCCAAACTCTCTGCATAATCAACTATATCTTTGAGTTCGGCAATCGAATATCTGCCACGTAAATAACCGAAATACGGTTCGCCCTCGATTTCGTACGTGTCTTCGGTATATAACTGTATAGAATTATAACCGAAAGATTTAAGAATTTTTATGTATTCTTTTACTTTTTGCGGTTTCATTACCGCATTTCGAGACATGTCGAGCATTGCGCCGAATTTACCCATTTTTCTTACCTCCCTTCTATTTACCATAAGTTTCGTACATAAAGACGTTGAATTTGCGCTCTCTGAGTTTTTTCGAAAACAACTCTTTTGCCTTAGTCAAAGCCTCGGAAATACATTCCGCAATCACTTTCACACGCACGATTTTATCTTGCTGTCCGCTCTCTTGAGCCTTTAAAAGACAATAAACTTTATACTGCATATTCTACACCATCACTTTACCCTTTTCGCCTAAAAGCGACTTATTTGACTTTAATATCGGCTCTATATATTCGCCGACGTATTCCTCGACTTGCTTCTCCGCTCGCCCGATAAATTTTCGGGAGTCAACTATCTCGTCAAGCCTATCCCATACTGCCTCGAACGCCTTATCTTGCCTTATAAGTTCGAGCAAATTGTTTTCTTCGCCTCGTTCTTTGACGTTTCTCCCTGCCTCCATAGACAAAACTCTTATCCTTTCGTGCAGTTCTTGTCTGTCGCCGCCTGCCTTTACACATTCCATCATTATGTTCTCCGTCGCCATAAACGGAAGTTCCGCCGCAACGTGCTTTTCTATGACTTTTTCGTATACCACGAGATTTTCGGCTACGTTCATATACAAATTCAATATTCCGTCCACCGCCATAAACGCTTGCGCATTTACTATTCTGCGGTTCGCCGAATCGTCCAAAGTCCTTTCAAACCACTGCGTGGACGAGGTAATAGCGGAATTTATCGGCAAAGATAACACGTATCTCGCAAGAGAACATATCCTTTCCGAGCGCATCGGATTCCTCTTATACGCCATTGCCGACGAGCCTATCTGCGTTTTCTCAAACGGCTCCTCTATTTCTTTCATACTTTGAAGTATTCTTATGTCGTTAGCAAATTTATAGGCGCTCTGCGCTATCTCGGACAATACGCATAATACGCTATAATCATATTTCCTCGGATATGTCTGCCCCGTTACCGGATAAACCTTTTTATATCCCATCTTTTCTACGACTTTCCTTTCAAGTTCTTTCACTTTTTCATCGTCGCCGCCGAAAAGATCCAAAAAACTCGCCTGAGTTCCGGTTGTACCCTTTACTCCACGCAATTTAAACTTGGCTTTAAGGGCTTGCAAAGATTCATAGTCCATAACGAGGTCGTTAAGCCAAAGAGTCGCACGCTTGCCGACCGTGGTAAGCTGCGCAGGTTGAAGATGAGTATATCCGAGCGTTGCAACGCCTTTATATTGCATTGCAAACTTGCTGAGTTTATCTATTACGTTTACGAGCTTTCTCTCGATTATATCGAGCGCGTCGCTCATAATTATGAGTTCGGAATTGCATGTTACGAAACAACTCGTTGCACCTAAATGAATTATAGGCTTCGCAGTCGGACATTGTTCTCCGTATGCGTACACTTGCGCCATTACGTCGTGGCGCAAAGATTTTTCGTATTCTTTGGCGACTTCCGGATTCAGATTATCCTCGTTCGCTTTCAATTCTTCTATCTGCTTGTCCGAAATAGGCAAGCCGAGTTCCTTTTCGCTCTCCGCTAAAGCAACCCATAATTTACGAAAAAGTTTAAAGCGCTTTTCGTCCGAAAAATTTTTCGCCATTTCCGCACTCGAATACCTCGTTACGAGCGGATTTTCGTAAATTTCATCGTTCATCGATCGTTCTCCAAAAATTCGTTTAAATTGCCGTAAAATATTTTTTCAACGTCCTCTCTTTTATAGCCGAGCCGAATCAGGCTCTCCTCTAAAAGATAAAAATCATTATAATCATTAAGTCCGCTCGGGAAAAAATCGCTCCCGTAATAATCCGTGCCCAAACACAGATTATTTATCCCGTAACGCTGCGCAAAATAATCTATTTCCGCAGTTAAATCGGAAATTTCACACGTCTTTCTATCCGTCATAAAATAGCCGCAAAACGTAACTCCGACCATAGCGCCACGACGAACTAACAAATCTAATTGCCAATCGTCCAGATTTCTCTTATGTCGATATACACCGTTAAAACAAGTATGAGAATTTACCACTTTTTCGGCGTTGTCTATAACGTCTTTAAATCCGCCTTTTGAGATATGCGCGGTATCAACCGCTATCCCTGCCTTATTTAACGCTCTTATAAGCGATATGCCCTCGCCCTTTAAACCTTCGGTAAAATTACAGCCGTAGCCGAACTTGTTCTCGCCGTTCCACGTAATTCCTACGTATTTCGGGCGCTTACTTATCACCGCATCCACGTCGACGTCCTTATAACCCAAATCCTCGAATGCAATCAGCTCGCCGACTTCGGCAAGGCGCAGAGCGTCTGCAAACGGTCTGCCGTCGTTATATACGGCGGTTACTATCTTGTTCTGGCTATAACTTTCAGGAAGTTTTGAAAAGTTTTTCGAAGTTAAAATATCGTTGTGAAAATCCGCAATCAGCATAATTATTTATATGCTTAATACTTCTCCGGTGGTTCGTATTCTATTCCGCACGTATCTACGGTTACCTTCTTCATAATCTGAGCCTTTAACGGCTTATCGTCGTAATCGACGTTGGTTTCAGCTATCTCGTCTACTACGTCCATTCCGTCGATAACTCTGCCGAATGCGGCGTATTGTCCGTCTAAATGCGGCGCGTCGGCGTGCATTATGAAAAATTGCGATCCGGCGCTGTTAGGCATCATTGAACGTGCCATCGATATAACGCCTCTTTTATGGGGTAAATCGTTTTTAAAGCCGTTCTTCGTAAACTCGCCTCTTATCGTATAGCCCGGTCCGCCCGTGCCGTTCCCCTTGGGATCTCCGCCCTGTATCATAAATCCGGATATTACCCTATGGAAACATAGTCCGTCGTAAAATCCGCTGCCGACAAGCGATATAAAATTGTTTACCGTGTTCGGCGCAATTTCGGGATATAATTCAACGTATATACTCTTGCCGTTTTCCATTTCTATTGTTACTATCGGGTTCGTATTCATACTTCCTCCATATCGTCTTTTATCTGTTCGACAGAAACTTTCGCTTCGTTAAATAATTTCAATGAAAATTCGTTCGGATAGCCGTCTTTATAAACCACCCGTTTTATGCCTGAATTTATTATCATCTTACAGCATATTATGCAAGGTTGATGTGTACAGTATAGCGTTGCGCCCTCGACGGATACTCCGAGTTTTGCCGCTTGCGCTATCGCATTCTCCTCCGCATGCACAGCATAGCACATTTCGAGTTGAGTACCGCTCGGAATATTGTTTATCCTGCGCAGACATTCGCCTCTATCCTTACAACTTTGTATTCCGCTCGGCGCTCCGTTATAACCCGTAGTCAAAACGCGCTTGTTTCTTACTATTACCGCTCCGACTTGTCTGTTGGGCTGATAACAACTCGACCAGCCTGCCACAAACTGCGCCATTTCGGAAAAACGCTTGTCCCATTTGTCCATAAAAACACCTCTGAACGTATTACCTGAATGTATTATTATAATACCTATATTTATTTTAACAGATATATTAAAATAAATCAATGATTTTTACGGAATAATTTAAAATGCGGGCAAGATTCGCTAAATGAATCTTGCCCGCATTTTTTATACAGTTTTTTCGGCAAAGCCGAGACTTATCATAAGAGCGTCGTTCACGAGCCTCATAGTAGAAATCGGCAATTCGCCTATTCGCTCTTTTAGTCTGCGCTTGTCGAGCGTGCGAATCTGCTCGAGCAGGACGACCGAATCTTTATTCAGTCCGTATTCCTCGGCATTTAGTTCTATATGCGTCGGCAACCTCGCTTTATTCATTTTGCTGGTTACCGCCGCCGCTATCACAGTGGGACTATATTTGTTCCCAACGTTATTTTGCACTACGAGTACGGGTCTTATCCCGCCCTGCTCGCTCCCGACCACAGGACTGAGATCCGCATAGTAAAGTTCTCCTCTTTTAATCATTTCAGGTCCTCTCTATGCAAAGCCCCCACTATATTTTATGTAATAAATCGATATCGGGGTTCTCTGCGTATACAATTATTGTTGACCCAAATAAAATTTTTATACCAAAAATTTGATTAATTCTTCCTTTACTTGCAAACACTCCTCACAAGTTATCTTTCTATCGTACTTGTCGGCGGCAAAATTGTGACTGTATACGGCGCCGCTACGATCTATCGCATACACCGAGTCCGCAACGTAGAGCGCCTCGTCTATATCGTGCGTTACGAATACCGCAGTCTTTTTATCTTCCTTTATCAGATTTAAAAAGTATTCGTTGAAGCGAAGTTTTAAACCTATATCCAAAGAATTTAAAGGCTCGTCTAAAAGCATAACGCTTTTTTCGGATAAGAAAGCACGAGCGAGCGCAACCCTCTTTTTCTCTCCTCCGGACAAGTTCGAAGCCAATGACGTCGCCTTATCCAATAATTGCACTTTTTCAAGTATTTCTCTGATTTTTTGCGAACTTTTATGTCTGTCATAATCGGTACAGACCATCTCTAAATTGCCGTAAACGCTAAGGTACGGAACAAGTCTGTCCTCTTGAAAAATATACGAAACGCCGTCAACTCCGCTGATATTTCCGCTGTAATCCGTAAGAGAGGCAATACAGTTTAAAAGCGTCGTTTTCCCGACTCCCGAACGGCCCATTACCGCAGACACCTTGCCTTCTTCGAATTTAATCGAAAAATTATCGAGCACGGTTTTTTTATCGTAAATTTTTGTCAATTTTTCTACGAGTATATCCATAAACAGCCCTCTTTGAAATTTGCCATATTCCTATCAAAACGTATTCCGCAATTATGCTCAAAAGTACGACCGCCACAGTGAGCGCCAACAGCCTCGCCGTTTCGAGATTGGCATTGGCAATCTTCATCTCCCTGCCGAGGCTGAGTTTCGTATAAGACAACGCCTCGCCGGCTATAATCAACTTGACGTTAAACGCAAAAGTGGAAGCTATCTGCGGTATCAGCCTCTCCCCTACGTCCGGCAAAATCATTTTGAATATTACGTCGGATTTTTTTATGCCGTAAACCTTTGCGACCTCGTCAAGTTTTCTATCCCTCGCTTTTACGGTGGATATTACCGCAGAATAAAGCATTGGGAAAATTACGATGAAAGATATTGCCGCCGGACTTGCGTCGCTTTTAAAAATCATCAGTACCCAAAGTATTACCGATATCGTCGGAATAGCCCTCATAACCATTATGAAAGGATTGAAAAGTTTTTCGGCGACCTCGCTCATACTCATCACCGTAGCAAAAAATGCGGCAAGCAAAAACGCCAAAGCAAAACTATAAAACGAACGCCACAAATTCATTGCGAGTTCGCGATAGAAAATTTTCGTCTTTAATAATCCGAAAAACTCTTTAAATATCACTGTCGGCGACGGCAATATCAATTCACTGCCTATCGCACTTGCCGCCAAATACAAAATTGCTATAATTATTGCGGCGGCAAGCAGCGGCAGACCTATCTTCTTTAATACTTTCATTTATATATAAAACTCATCAGACGGTAACTTTCCTCCGACCTGACTCGCATTGTACTCGTATACCGCAGTCAAAAACCTCACTACGTCCTCTTTTACTTCTGACGCCCCTCTGCAACCTATATTACACCTTTCTATCAAGGCCTGCGAAAACGCAGTGCTCTTTAAAGTGCTGTTTGCGCTTGTGAAAATTTCAGTCAGCTTATCGATATTGTCGTTTACGTAATCGGCATTTTCAGAAAGTTTTGACACGATCGCTTTTGTCAAAGAACTCGAAACGTTGCCCGTAACGAATAATCCGGCTTGCACGAAATTTACGTCGCCGTATGCCTTTTTCCATTCCGCTTGCATATCGAGCGCAACGCATTTTCCGAGTCTGTTTGAAAGCGTCGTTACGGCAGGCTCGCCCAAAATCGCAAAATCTGCCTCGCCTTTGCTGAGCGCTTGTACTACGCCCGTTGAATCGTCGGCGTAAGTTATTGTTACCTTTTCGCCGTCATTTTCGCCTTCGGCGTTTATTCCGATACCGTTTTTGCCGAGCAAATTCCTGAGTACTACGTCCGGAGTACCGCCGGCGCCAACGCTTATTACGGTCTTGCCCTTTAACTTTGATAAATCTTCTATGGCGTTATCGCCTATCATATAAAGACAACCGAATATATTTACGGAAGCAAGTTTTATGCCGAGTTCGGGCTTTGCGTTATATATCGCCGCCGCCAAATTCAAAGGCGCTATCGCCAAATCGTAACTTCCGTTTATAAGTCCCGCTCTTATGTCAGGCGCTCCGCCGACAAGTTCCACTTCTAACGTATACTCCGTGTTTCCGTCGACGTAGGTAAATCCATCCGCCAAAACGTTTGTAACCGCCAAAGACGGCGCTCCGTCTACGACGCCCAAAGTTAAAGTAACTTCGTTCAATTCTTTTTTGTCGGACCCGCTTTCATTTCCCGCGCCGCATGCAAACAGCATTAAGAGAGCCGAGAATGATAACATCAATGCAATAAATTTTTTCATAACGTACCTCTTTTATATAATTTCTTTATTTGTTACGGCAGATTTGACGTTTACGGACGGAATTCTGCCGAGTTTACCGGTAAGTGCCGAAATCGTTTCGTTGGTAGCCTTTACTATAACGCTTATCACGAAAACTGCGTTTTCGGGGCTGGGTATTCCCATTCTTCCCATTATGTAATCTCCGTATTCGGACAGTATCTCGTTCACCTTTCCGGCTGCGCTCCTGTCCTTTTCAATAACAATTCCTATTACTGCTATCCTCATTTTTTACTTCTCCTTAAAAGAGTATGTGCCTATCGCAAATTTATAGTGGTATCTCGCCGTTATTTTAAAAAATTTAAAATAAAAGGTAAATATCCGTCTATGGCACTTACTCTCCGAACATTCATCGATTCAGTAATTTAATGTTAACAAAATTTAACATATTTGTCAACTTATTTTATTGCAAATTTCAAAAAAAAAGTGTATACTGTATTTGTAAATAATAAATGGAGGGCTGATATGCCGATAGTTAATTCTAAAAAGATGTTCGAAATGGCCTATAAGGGCGGTTACGCAATAGGCGCTTTCAACGTCAATAACATGGAAACAATTCAAGGAATAGTCAATGCCGGCGTTGCAAAAAACGCACCTTTGATTTTACAGGTTTCGTCCGGCGCAAGAAAGTACGCTAACCCCGTATACCTTAAACATTTGGTAGAGGCGGCAGAGGAAACTTCGCATTTGCCGATAGTTTTGCACTTAGACCACGGCGACAGTTTCGAACTGTGCAAAAGTTGTATAGATAACGGCTTCACTTCGGTTATGATCGACGCATCGAAATATCCTTTCGAAGAAAATATCAAAATCACCAAAGAAGTCGTTGCATACGCTCACGACAGAAACGTAACGGTCGAAGCCGAACTCGGTAAACTCGCAGGCATCGAGGACGCAGTAAACGTTTCCGCCGACGACGCTATGTTTACCAACCCCGACGAAGTATACGAATTCGCAACGAAAACGGGCATCGACTCGCTCGCTATCGCAATCGGTACTTCGCACGGCGCATATAAATTTAAACCCGGTCAAAAACCGCAACTCAGATTCGACATCTTAGAAGAAGTCGGCAAAAGATTGCCCGGATTCCCGATAGTTCTTCACGGAGCGTCGTCCGTTCCGCAAGAATTCGTAAAAGCAGTTAACGCTTACGGCGGCAAGATGCCGGACGCTATCGGTATCCCCGAAGAAATGCTCAGAAAAGCCGCTGAAATGGCTGTTTGCAAGATAAATATCGATTCGGACCTCAGAATGGCTTGCACCGCCGCTATTCGTCAGCATTTAGTCGAGCACCCCGATCACTTCGACCCAAGACAATATCTGGGCGACGCAAGGGCTAACGTACAAAAAATCGTCGAGCATAAACTCGAGGACGTTTTGGGTTGCGCAGGCAAAGCGGACGAATGTCGCTAAACTTTTAAAATAAAATTCAAGGGCTATCGCCCCGCTTGCGATAGCCCTTTTACTTGATTTTATCATTCATTGTTTGAACTATTTTCGTTTTGAGAATAAAAATTATACGCTTTGCTTATCTTACTCAAACTTTCAAAACTCATACGTTCGAGTTCCTTTCTGTAAAACTCCGCTTTTTTTGCAACTTTGGCTTTCAGTGCAAATCTCCAAACTAAATACCATATAACGAACGCCGCATATATACTGCTCCATATTATAAAACTTACCGTACTGTAAGGAGTCTCGCTATGCAATAATAATATATACACTGCCAATATCAACACGTATAACACGGAAAATATCACGAGCGAAAAATTATTCGAAAATGAAACCGCTCTCGAAAGGTCTTGCAATCTCTTTACTTGATAGGCATAATAATTCCTCTCGCCCATGCTCGCTTTTTTACGAGCCGACCTTTTGCTTATTTTCTCCGTTTCTTCTAAGCCGTCTCTTATGGACGACTTTTTTTTGCTTTCAGCCGAGTTCGACGATTTGCTCTGATTTTTATTATATTCATCTCTTATCATATTTCATCTCTCAAGTAATTTTTTGAGGAATTTCCCCGTGTAACTTTCGCTGTTTTCAGCTACTTCTTCAGGACTGCCGACCGCAATGACGTTTCCGCCTTCGTCGCCGCCCTCTTTGCCTAAATCCACTATATAATCCGCTACTTTGATGACGTCTAAATTGTGCTCTATAACTATTACGGTATTCCCCGAATTTCTCAGCCTCATCAGTATGCTTATCAATTTATCGACGTCGTAAGAGTGCAATCCCGTAGTAGGCTCGTCCAAAATATATAGCGTTCTGCCCGTCGAGCGCTTGGAAAGTTCGGTTGCGAGTTTTACCCTCTGCGCCTCGCCGCCAGATAGCGTAGTTGCGGATTGCCCGAGTTTTATATACCCCAGCCCCACGTCTTGCAAAGTCTTTATCTTTCCGTATATCCTCGGCACGTTCTCAAAAAATTCGACCGCCTCGTCCACCGTCATATCGAGTACTTCGGATATATTCTTGCCCTTATATTTGACTTCGAGAGTTTCATAATTATAGCGCTTGCCCTTACACGCTTCGCAAGGAACGAAGACGTCCGGCAAAAAATGCATTTCTATCTTGATTATTCCGTCGCCTTGACAGCGTTCGCATCTGCCGCCCGAAACGTTAAACGAAAATCTGCCTGCCTTATATCCTCGCTCTTTTGCGTCCAAAGACGCAGCGAAAATTTCCCTTATATGCGTAAATGCACCCGTGTAAGTTGCCGGATTGCTCCTCGGCGTTCTGCCTATAGGTGACTGGTCTATCGCTATAACTTTATCAAAATTTTCTATTCCGCTTATATCCTTATAATTTCCCGTCCGCATCTTTGCGCCGTTTAACGAGTTGGATAACACCGGCAATATTACTTCGTTTACGAGCGAACTCTTTCCGCTGCCCGACACGCCCGTTACCGCAGTTATAAGTCCGACCGGAAATTTTACGTCAATATTTTTCAAATTGTTCTGCTTTGCACCGTAAACGGTAAGCCATCTGCCGTCGGGCTTTACGCGCGAAGCGGGAACTTCTATCTTACGGCGCCCCGATAAATAATCGCCCGTTATCGAATTTTTCGCCTTGCAGATATCTTCTACCGTACCCGCAGCCACGACCTCGCCGCCGTTTACTCCTGCCTTCGGCCCTATATCGACTATAAAGTCCGCCGCACGCATAGTGTCCTCGTCGTGTTCGACGACTATAAGCGTATTGCCTAAATCACGCAATTTTAAAAGCGTGTTTATAAGTTTTTGGTTATCCCTTTGGTGCAAGCCTATACTCGGCTCGTCCAAAATATACAAAACGCCCGTAAGACCGCTGCCTATCTGCGTGGCAAGCCTTATTCTCTGCGCCTCGCCGCCCGAAAGCGTTCCCGCACTTCTCGATAAAGTCAGATACCCGAGCCCTACGTCCTCCAAAAACGTGAGCCTTGCGTTTATCTCTTTTAATATCGCCTTGGATATTATCTCTTGCGTAGGCGTAAGTTTAAGATCCGAAATGAACTCCTTTATCTTTACTACCGACATATCGCATAAATCTATTATGTTCTTGTCGCCGACAGTAACTGCTAACGCCTCGTCTTTTAATCTTTTGCCATTACACTCATCGCACGGCGCACTGACCATATACTTCTCTATTTCGCTCTTGGTATAGTCGCTCGTAGTTTCTCTGTAACGCCTTTCGAGATTGGGTATTACGCCCTCGTAATCCGTATTGTAACTGCCGTTAAACGTCCTCGAAGTGTAAGTTACGTTTATCTTTTCGCCGTTCGTTCCGTAAAGTAAAATATTCATTACGTCTTTCGGCAAGTCTTTTACGGGCACGTCCAAACTGAATCCGTAATGCTTCGCAAGCGACTTGAAATACATCTCCGCCATCTTGCCGTTATCGAGATTCCAACCCGTTACAGTCAGCGCTCCTTCTCTGAGAGTTCTGTTCGGATTACCGATGACGAGAGCGGGATCGACTTTCGAAGTAAAGCCGAGACCTTTGCACTTCGGACACGCTCCGAACGGATTGTTAAACGAAAACAACCTCGGTTCGAGTTCGGCTATCGTAATTCCGCAATCCGGACAGCCGTAATTAGTGGAATAAACGGTGGATTTGCCGTCTTTTTCGATTTCCACAAGCCCTTCGGCAAGTCCGAGCGCCGTTTCCAGACTATCCGTCAGACGTTTTCTTATACCGTCTTTTACTATCAACCTATCGACGACGACGGATATATTATGTTTGATATTTTTATCGAGTTTTATCTCCTCCGACAAGTCGTAGACCGAACCGTCTATTTCCACCCTTACAAATCCGCTCTTTCTGTAACTTTCGAGTTGTTTGGTATACTCTCCCTTTCTGCCCCTTATTACGGGTGCGTTTACGAGTATTTTAGAACCGGTTTCCATTCCGAGTACGATCTCGGCAATGTCGTCCACCGTTATTTTTTCTATCACTCTGCCGCACTTAGGACAATGCGGAGTTCCCACTCTTGCGTATAACAGCCTTAAATAATCGTATATTTCCGTTACCGTTCCAACTGTCGAACGTGGGTTATTCGAGGTAGTCTTTTGGTCTATCGATATGGCGGGAGATAGTCCTTCAATGCTCTCGACGTCGGGTTTCTCCATCTGCCCCAAAAACATTCTCGCATAACTCGACAAACTCTCCATATATTTTCTCTGGCCTTCGGCGAATATCGTATCGAATGCAAGCGTCGATTTGCCGCTCCCCGAAAGTCCCGTAAATACGACGAGTTTATCCCTTGGTATATCTATGCTTACGTTTTTTAAATTGTTTTCTTTCGCGCCTCTTACAGTTATAAATTCTTTCATAGTTTTTTAAAAAGTCCGTTATTTATATTTCCCGCTCCGTCTGAACGGGTTTATCGGTCGTCATATTTTTGATCGTTTGAATTGTTTTTTTGAAACATAAATCGTATTCCGAATCGGCTTTTTTTAAAATAATTTCTTCACCGTTTATATTTAACGCCAAATCGTAATATAACGACCATGCGAATGTATTGCTGCCTTTGCGTTTCTCGAACCTTCTTTCCCAGCCGCTCAATTCGTCGGGATTTATACTTTTGTTTATTTCCCCGTTGTCGATTATCAGAACGCCACCTTTATAAATCAACATTTTACGCGGAATTACCCAACTGAATATCGCCCCAAAAGCCGTCAGAACGACGGAACACCCGCGGAATATCCAAAATCCCGCTGAGTTAAAATACGAAAAAGGGAAAAACAATAACCACGCAGTATAAAACGACAATAACCCGGACAAAAACGAAAAATTGCCGATAAAGGCTCTTTTTCTGACGAGAACTGCGCTTTTTTGGCTATGCACGATTTTTTCTATTTTTCGTATTTTATCTTTCTCTCGTTGTTTGGTTATTTTAGAATGGTTTATTACAAAATATATCAACCAAACGATTCCAAACACTGTTATACCTACGCCGACCGCAAAGTTCACTCCGTCGGAAATTTCGTAAATTTGATTCAAATTTACCATTACCGCGAGCGGGCCGAATAAGCTCGCGTATCCGATAAACAAATTAAAAGAGAATTTGTATTTTATCAAAAATTTTTTCATGATCTCATTTTAAGTTTAAGTTTCGCAATAGTGTCGCGTATCTCGATGCACTTCTCGAAATCGAGGTTCTGCGACGCTATCTTCATAAGCGCCTTGAGTTTTTCTATCTCATCGGGTATATCCTGAACTTTAATATCTTTCGTTCTGTCTACTTTTTTAGTTATTTCTATCGTGTTGACTACTTTCTTGACTATCGTCTGAGGAATTATCCCGTGTTCCTTATTATACTCGTCTTGTAGTTTACGCCTGCGGGCGGTTTCGTCTATCGCACGGCGCATACTGTCAGTTACGGTATCGGCGTACATTATTACCTTGCCCTCTGCGTTTCGTGCAGTTCTGCCGATCGTCTGAACGAGAGCCGTATCGCTCCTTAAAAAACCTTCCTTATCCGCATCGAGTATCGCAACGAGTTTTACTTCGGGCAAGTCCAACCCCTCTCTTAACAAGTTGATGCCGACTAATACGTCTATATCGCCCTTTCTCAGTTCTTGTATTATCTCGATTCTCTCCAAAGTGTCTATGTCGCTGTGCATATACCGAGCTTTTACCGAATGTTCTTTTAAAAAGTCAGTCAGACTTTCCGCCATTCTCTTTGTCAGCGTCGTAACCAAAACTCTGCCGCCGCTGCCCGTAATTCTGCATATTTCAGCGAGTAAATCGTCTATCTGCCCCTTAGTGGGCCTCACTTCAACGAGCGGATCCAAAAGTCCCGTGGGTCGTATTATCTGTTCGGCAAAATTATCCGCTACGCTCTTTTCGTACTCCGCAGGGGTTGCAGATATGAAAATTTGCTGTACTATTCGCTTGTCGAATTCGTCAAACGTAAGAGGTCTGTTGTCAAAAGCGGATTTTAAACGGAAACCGTATTCCACGAGATTGGTCTTTCTCGCTCTGTCGCCGTTATACATAGCCCTTATCTGCGGTACGGTCATATGACTTTCGTCGATAAACACTATAAAATCTTTCGGAAAATAATCGAGGAGAGTAAACGGCGGTTCGCCCGGCTTTCTGCCGTCGAAATAACGACTGTAATTCTCTACGCCGCTACAATAGCCTATCTCTCGCATCATTTCTATATCGTAACTCGTTCTCTGCAAAAGCCTCTGCGCTTCGAGAAGTTTATTCTGCTTTTTAAGCGCCTCGACTTCTTCACGCATATCCCTTTCTATCTCACCGAGGCTCTTTTCCATCTTTTCGTCGCCTACCGCATAGTGACTTGCCGGAAAAATCGCAACGTGTTTTAATCTGTTTATGGCCTTGCCGGTAACGAATTCACATTCGCTTATCTTTTCTATTTCATCGCCGAAAAATTCGACTCTTATATATATTTCATCGTTTGAGGATGGGAAAATCTCCAAAACGTCGCCTCGCACTCTGAAAGACGACCTGCAAAAATCTATATCCTTTCTCTCGTACTGTCTCGAAACGAGTTTGCGCATAAGTTCGTCTCTGTCGACGGTCATACCCTCTCTCAAAGATATGGCAAGCGCATAATATTCCTCCGGTGCGCCCAGCCCGTATATGCAAGAAACCGATGCGACGACTATTACGTCTCGACGCTCCGCCAAAGAACAAGTGGCGCTATGGCGTAACTTATCGATTTCATCGTTTATGGATAAGTCCTTTTCAATATATGTATCCGTAGACGGGATATACGATTCGGGTTGATAATAATCGTAATACGAAACGAAATACTCTACTCTGTTGTCCGGAAAAAATTCTCTGAGTTCGTTGCATAACTGAGCAGCCAACGTCTTGTTGTGCGCAATTACCAGCGTCGGACGCTGAACGTTTTGTATCACGTTCGCCATCGTAAAAGTTTTACCGCTGCCCGTTACACCGACTAACACTTGCGAACGCAATCCGTCGTTTATCCCCTCGGTCAAACTCTCAATCGCACGGGGTTGATCGCCCGTCGGAACGTATTCGGAATGTATTTTGAACTTTCTTTCTTCCATATCAAAAATAGCAAATAATCGACTTATAGGCCGACTTTTTAAAAAATATTATATAAAACCTTAGAGATGACAAACGCAAGCAATGAACCGACAAGCGTAAAAAGAACTTTAATCAGCATACTCCTAAGTTGTCTATATTGCTCGTCTTTAAAATACCTCGCCTTCGCCCTCGGTGATATACAAAGCATGGGCGTTCCGCCCCTTTCGCATCGAATAAGATCGTAGTACCCCTCGGCAGAGAGTGAGTCGATAGTCTTAGTAAATTTTTCATCTTTAAGGCGGCTCAATTTTGCATCTTGTCTTAACTTTTCCTCCTCGATAAGACAAGTTTCGCTTCCGTTGCAACAACTTAATATCGCCTTTAATACGGCGCAATCGCGTTTAGAGAGCATATCTCATCACCGCCGCTAACGCCATTAAAATTGCACCCGAAAGCAGAGAACCGAAAAACGCAGCGACGAATATTCGTATTGGTTTTACTTGCCATTTAGCACTTCCGTCACTTTCGAGCCGTTCTTCGCCTTTAACGATAAATCCGAGCGGAGTTACTTTACATAAAAATACGGAGTCGTCTCTGTACTTTATATCGAGATACCCCTCTGCGGATAAAATATCGAGTTCTTTTTTAATCTTATCTTCGGTAACATTATCGAGCGCTTCCGGAATTTCGCCGATAGGCACAAGTTTATAACTTCTGCCGCAACTTCTTTTAAGCAATTCCAAAAGCGCCAAAGATTCGCCGTCCATTATGTAGAAATTTTCAGACTAAAACGTTACCGCTATAATAGCCAAAACGTAAAAAATGCAGAGCGCCAAAGTTACGCCAGAAATTACGACCGCCCATCTCAACGCTTCAGACTTTCGTTTTTTTAGGCGGACGGACGCCAATATCAGCGAAATAACCGATAATATTCCGCCCACGCCGTAAATTACCGAGAAAATAAGCCCTAACAGCGATAAAATCAAGGGAACTCGAACATATCTACGAGCCGCTTTTTCCGCTGTTATTTCGGCGACAAGCGCCTCGCTGTAATTATTCTGCGCAAAATCTTCCATAATATTACAGAGTTTTAAGCACTTCGCCCACTCTTCTCATATCTACCTTGCCGTTATATTCCGCCTTAAAATACTTCATAACGTAAGGCGTGGACTTGTCGGGCAAAGACAAAATTATCTCTTTTATTTCTTCGTCGTCGAGCATTTTGGGCAAATATTGCTTTACCGTTTCAAGTTGCCTATCTAAACTCGCAACCGTTTCCGCTCTGTTCGCCTTGACGAACCCCTCTCGTTCTTCGGTCAATTCGTTTATAGTCTTTTGAAGAATTTGAGTTACGTCCGCATCAGTCATCTCTGCTCCCGCCGCCCTCTTTTCGATTTCGGCAAGCATAAGTTTGTTTATAACCGTATTGAGTGCGGTAACCGCATCTTTATCGTGCGCTTTCATCGCATCTATCTTTACTTTTTTAAAATCTTCTATTCGCATCGTTTTATTCCTCGTCTATTTTTATATACAATTCCTTTAACTGTTTATCATCTACCGTCGAAGGCGCTTCGCTCATAAGACACGACGCCGTCTGAACCTTCGGGAACGCTATTACGTCCCTTATCGATTCGTCTTTGGTAAGCAACATAGTAAGTCTGTCAAGTCCGAACGCAAGTCCGCCGTGCGGAGGAGTTCCGTAATTGAATGCGTCTACGAAAAATCCGAATTTTGCCTGAATGTCGCTCTCCGAAAATCCGAGTATCTTGAACATTTTACGCTGTATTTCTCTCGAATGTATACGAATAGAGCCGCCGCCCGATTCTTGTCCGTTTATTACCAAGTCGTAAGCCTTTGCCCTCGCCTTGTCCGGTGCGCTCTCGACTATTTCCAAATCCTCGTCGAGAGGTGCGGTAAACGGGTGGTGCGTCGCCATAAATCTATTCTCCTCCTCCGACCATTCGAACATGGGGAATTCGGTTATCCACAATATATCGTACTCGTTTTTGTCTACAAGTCCGAATTTTTCCGCAAGCATTAAACGTATTCCGCCGAGAGTGTTGAATACCACGTAATCTTTATCTGCGGCGATAAACAAAACGTCGCCTTCTTCAAAGCCCATTTTCGCCGCCATTTCGGCGCTCTCTTTTTCAGTCAGAAATTTTGCAAACGACGACTTCGGCTCCGCTCCCGCTTGCCACGTCGCCCAGCATAACCCTTTCGCTCCCAAAGTCTTGGCATATTCGACCGTGGCGTCGAGTTCTTTTCTCGAAAATTTATTCGCAAGTCCCTTGGCGTTTATCGCCCTCACGCTGCCGCGAATAGGTCCTATCTCTATCGCCAACGCATCGGAGAACACCTTGAATTCCGAATGAGCGAAAACGTCGGACAAATCTACTATTTTAAGTCCGAAACGAGTGTCGGGCTTGTCCGAACCGTAATTCTCCATTGCCTCTTTATACGTCATCTGTCTGAAATGCCCGTCGCCGAGGTCAAGTCCTATCGTAGACTTGAAAATGTTCTTTATAAGGCCCTCGATCGGGTACATTACGTCTTCCGGCTTTTCGACGAAACTCATTTCCACGTCTATCTGCGTAAATTCCGGTTGACGGTTTGCCCTCAAATCTTCGTCTCTGAAACACTTCGTTATCTGATAGTATCTGTCAAATCCCGAAATCATAAGCAGTTGCTTATAGAGTTGCGGAGATTGCGGAAGAGCATAAAAACAACCCGGGTGTACCCTCGACGGAACGAGATAATCCCTCGCCCCCTCAGGCGTGGACTTGCCGAGCATCGGAGTTTCTATCTCCACAAAACCGTTCTCGTCGAAAAATTTTCTCGCCGCTTTCGTTATCTCGTTTCTCATAAAGAGATTCTTTTGGAGCGACGGTCTCCTCAAATCCAAATATCTGTATTTAAGTCTTAAAGTTTCGTTGACGTTCACGTCGTCGGAAATCTCGAACGGCGTAACGTCCGCCTCCGATAAAATTTTTATCTCGTCGGCAAGAATTTCTATATCGCCGGTAAGGATCTTGTCCGTCTTGCTCTCCCTTTCTCTTATTTTACCCTTTACAGCCAAAACGTATTCGGAACGAACGCATTGCGCCTTTTTAAATACGGCGCTCTCAGTCGTATCGTCGAACACTATCTGAACTATTCCGGTTTTATCCCTTAAATCGACGAATATAAGGCTGCCGAGGTTTCTTCTCCTCTGCGTCCAACCCATTACGACGACCTCTCTGCCGACGTCGCCTATGCGCAAATTGCCGCACATATCCGTCCTTCTTAAATCTCCCATAAATTCTGCCATAACGCACCTCGTAATAATAATTATATACTCTATTTTATACATTACCGCAAGAATTGTCAAGCAATTTTTTATCTACGATAAAAAAACGGAATGCCCGCCCGCTATATACTCGGTTTCCATTCGCTTAAAAGACGTAAGCACTTCGTAAGGTATAGTATTCGTTTTAAGCGCAACGTCCTCGGCGGTAATTTGCTTATCGCCCATTGCGCCTATTATTACCGCTTCGTCCCCAACATGCACCTTTTCGTCAACCAGCGCAAAGCACATATCCATACAAACGTTGCCTATTATCTTTCTCTTTTTTCCGCCTATAATCACTTCTCCGCCCGTATAACTCCTCATAAGCCCGTCCGCATACCCTATCGAAAGCGTCGCCGAAAACTCCTCTTTTTTTGCTATATATCGACCGTCATATCCGACAATATCCCCCGCTATAAGTCGATTAACAGACAAAACACGACATTTTACGCCCATCGCTGGAAAAGCGTTTTTAAGCCCGTAACCGTATAGCCCGATACCAACCCTTACCATATCGCACCCGATATTTTCATCGCATAAAGTCTGCGTTGCGGCGAGATGCGTCAAATAGTTTTTCTCTTTATCGCCGCTTAAATAACTATTAAATCTTTTGTTCTGCAACAGAGCGCTTTCCCTTGAATAAATATGGCTGTATACCCCTTTCAATTTGACGGAGCCGAGAGTTCTCGCCGCTTTAATAAGCGTCGGCGGCTCGCTCCACTTTACGCCTATCCTGTTCATTCCCGTATTTACGGCAATATGCACGTTTGCCTCTTTGTGCATACGCTCCGCTATTTCATTGCAATAAGTCAACTCGGCAATATTATCTACCGTAACCGAAACGCCGTTATTGACGCAGTCCGGAATATCACACTTTTCGACTTTACCCAAAATCAAAATTTCAGTATCGTTCGGAACCGCATTTTTTAAAGCCATAGCCTCATCAACTGTCGCTACGGCGTAGCCGCCTTTGGAGCGCAGAAACTCTGCAACCCTTACTGCGCCGTGTCCGTATGCGTCGGCTTTTAAAACGCACATAACTCGCCTGCCGCCGGCAAGCGCCTTTACGTTCTCGTAATTAGCCTTTATCGCGTTTAAATCCACCGTTTTTTTCGCTCTCATAAGTCTTTCCCGTGTATTATATTTTAGCTGAGCATTTTTTTGTGCAATCACTTTACTTTTTTTTGAGATTAAGATATAATTTCAAAGAGGTGAATTATGAAACTTACGCAATTTTTGGAAAATTCTTATACCGCTTATCACGCTTGTGATAACGTAAAGGAGATACTACTTGAAAACGGCTTTTCGGAACTTAAAGAAAACGAAGTCTGGAATATCAGCGAGGGCGGAAAATATTTTGCCGTTCGTGACGGCTCGTCGGTAATCGCATTTACCGTGGGCAAAAACTTCGGATTCAATATAGTGGCGTCGCACTCGGATTCGCCGTGTTTTAAGGTAAAATTCGGCTCGGATCTTAAATCCGACAATTATAAGAAATTCAACGTGGAAAGATATGGCGGAGGTCTGTTTTACACTTGGTTCGACAGGCCGCTTAAACTTGCCGGCAGAATTATCGTAAAAGACGGCAACACGCTTAAAAACGTGCTGTTTACGTCTTCGAAAACTTTCGTTTTACCGTCGCTTGCCATACATTTCAACAGAAACGCCAACGACGGTTTCAAACTGAACGCACAGACCGATATGTCGCCCATCGAAAGCGTCATCGGCAGCGAAGATATACGCTCCGAAATAAACGCCGCCGCTTGCGGTAAAGAAGTAATCGACTGCGATTTGTTTATCGTTTCGGCCGAAACACCGTTTAGCGCCGGACTTCAAGACGAACTCTTATGCGCTCCGAGAATCGATAATCTGACGAGCGCCCTCTCCTCCGTCGAGGCAATCATAAGCGCTTCGCCGAAAGCAATAAACGTGGCTTATATCGCCGACAATGAAGAAGTCGGCAGTCATACGAAACAAGGCGCGGCGTCGAAGTTTTTATTCGATACGTTAAAGCGCATTGCCTTATCCCTTAAAAAAAGCGAAGAAGAATTCTCCGCCGCTCTTGCAAATTCGTTTATAATTTCCGCAGATAACGCACACGCCGTGCACCCCAATCACCCTGAACTTTCAGACCCCGTGCAAAGAGTTAAAATGGGCGAAGGAATAGTCATTAAACACCACGCCAACCAAAATTACACTACCGACGCTTTTTCATCAGCCGTAATTAAGACAGTGTTTAAAGACGCAGGCGTAAAATATCAGGATTTCTATATGCGTTCCGATCTTCCTTGCGGCGGCACGCTCGGCGCAATAAGCAGCGCGCAAGTTTCGATACGAAGCGCAGATATCGGTTTGGCGCAACTCGCTATGCATTCCGCCGTCGAAACGGTTTTCGCAGCCGATTACGACGAAATGCGTAAAGGTCTTACCGCATTTTATTCGCTTTCATTTAACTCGGACGGATACGACACGCTGACGATAGACAAATGAAAATAAAATTCTGAATTTTAAAAGGGAGATATTTCCGAATTTTGTCGGAATATCTCCCTTTTTAGTTTCTAATTATTCAGACGCTTTTTGCTGTTTTATAGCCGGAATGATAATATCGAGCTTATCCTCGATTTCTTTTTTGCCTTGCTTGGTTTCCGCCGAAAACGCCGTTATCTTATCCGTAGTAACTTTGAAAACAGCCGCTATTTCTTTCACTCTGTTTCCGACTTGCATTTTCGATATTTTGTCGGCTTTCGTAGCAATAAAGACATACGAATATGCGGTCTTATGCAGATAATTTATCATAGTCAGATCGTCGGCTGTCGGGGGGTGACGTATGTCGAGCAAAGAAAATACGTAATCGACGTTCGCCTTGTCGGCGAAAAATTTATCCATTACTTTGCCCCATCTCTCTTTTTCTTCTTTCGAGACCTTGGCATATCCGTACCCCGGTAAATCGGCAATGATAAATTCGCCGAAGTCGAAATAATTTATGAGCCGAGTGCGCCCCGGAGTGTTCGAAGTCTTGGCAAGTTTATTTTGATTTGCGAGTGCGTTTATAAACGAACTCTTACCTACGTTGGACTTTCCCACAACCGCAATTATCGGCTTTTCACTCTTTATAAATTGGGCGGGAACCGCCGCTGACGTTATAAATTTTGCACCGTTTACGAGCATATAGCCTCACTTTTCCAAAATTGCGTTCTTAAACACTTGCGAAATATCGCTTACCGGAATAAACTTCATTTCCTGTACGATATTGCTCGGAATATCCTCTAAATCTTTTTTGTTCTTTTCGGGCATTATAACCGTTCTTATTCCCAAACGATACGCCGCCAAACTCTTTTCCTTTAAACCGCCTATCGGCAAAACCTTGCCTCGAAGCGTCAATTCTCCCGTCATCGCTATATCGCCCCTTACCTTTTTACCGGTAAACGCAGACAATATAGCCGTTGCCAAAGTTACGCCGGCGCTCGGCCCGTCTTTCGGCGTGGCGCCCTCGGGTACGTGAACGTGTACGTCCGTGTTCTCGAAAGTTTCCTTTTTAAGTCCATACTTTTCCGCATTTATCTTGACGTAAGACAGTGCTATTTTCGCACTCTCTTGCATTACGTCGCCCAAATGTCCGGTAAGGAGCAGATTGCCCTTGCCCTGACTTAACGCAACTTCCACCGTAAGCGTGGTTCCGCCGACTGCCGTCCAGGCAAGCCCCGTACACGCTCCGACTTCCGCTTCCCTTAATTCGTCGGTATACGAATAGCGCTCGCCGCCGAGCATCTCCTCTATATTCTTGCCCTCTATATTTATCTTCTTTCTTCTCTTGCCCTCGGCATACATCGTGGCGGCTTTTCTACATACGCTCGCTATCTCTCTTTCGAGATTTCTGACGCCCGCTTCTCTCGTATACCCGTCTATAAGTCGATAAATCGCATCTTCTGAAAATTCTATGCGCTTAGAGTTAAGACCGTTTTTCTCTATCTGCTTCGGAACTAAATAGCGCTTTGCTATCTCAAATTTCTCGTTTCTCGTATACCCGTCAAGCGCTACGACTTCCATTCTGTCGAGCAATGGCGCAGGAATCGTTTCGAGAGAGTTCGCAGTAGTGATAAACAACACTTTCGACAAATCGTAAGGTATTTCGAGATACCTGTCTCTGAAAGTATTATTTTGTTCCGGATCTAATACTTCGAGCAATGCGCTGGCAGGATCTCCCCTTAAATCTCCCGAAATTTTATCTATTTCGTCCAACAGAATTACGGGGTTTACCGTACCCGCCTCTTTCATCGCATACATTATTCTGCCCGGCATTGCGCCGATATACGTCTTTCTGTGTCCTCTTATCTCCGCTTCGTCTTTAACGCCGCCTAAACTCATTCTGACGAACTTTCTGTCAAGCGCCCTCGCTATCGATTTCGCAATCGACGTTTTTCCGACGCCCGGAGGACCGTACAGACATAAAATCGAACCGCCTATCTTTCCCGTAAGTTTTAAGACGGCAAGGTATTCGACTATCCTCTCTTTTACTTTTTTAAGACCGTAATGATCCTCGTCGAGTATCTTTTCAGCCTCTATAAGATCAGACCTGTCCTCGGTATGCTCTTCAAACGGCAAGTCGAGTAACCAATCGATATAAGTGCTTAAAACAGTATAATCGGGAGAGGAAGGGTTCATTTTATCCATTCTCGAAAGTTCTTTCAATGCCTTTTCTTCTACTTCTTTAGGCATTTTTTTGTTTTTGATCCTTTCTTCTAATGCGTTTTTTTCCTCTTCTTCGTCGTCGCCGAGTTCGTTATGAATCGCTTTCAGTTGCTCTCTAAGGTAGAACTCCTTTTGGCTCTTTTCGACGCTCTTTCTTACTTTATCCGAAATTACCTTTTCGAGTTTGGCTATCTCTATTTCATTTACCAAAAGTCCGTAAAACGCATACAGTTTTTCTTTCACGGAAAAAGTAGACAATATCTTCTGTTTGTCATCTTCTTTGAAAGTAATATTATAAGTAGCCGTATTCACGAAAACGTCGGCGTCTTCCATAGAGAGAACGGAAGCGAATACCTCTTTGTTGAGTTTTGTGCCCGCACCGTTTAAAAAAGACGTGAGTTCGCCCTTTACAAACCTTAAATAACTCTCGGTTTCGAGTTTATCGCCGTAATCCATAAATATTTCTTTTACGGTTACCATAAAATATTTCTTTTCGTCTAAATATTCGAGTATTTCCGCAACGTATAGCGCCTCAACGTTTACCCTTATATTTTCGCCGGGCATACGGGTTATATGCTTTATGCGGCATACTACGCCTATATTATATATATCCTTTTCGGTCGGGTTTTCGAGTTTTGAATCCGTTTGCGCCGCAACGAAAACAAGCGAATCGGACGAATCGACAGCGGCGTTTATGGCGCTTAAAGATTTTACCCTACCTACGTCGAACGAAGTGGCGATATTCGGAAGCAATACTTTACCTCTCAGCGCCACCATCGGAAGGGTTATCACTTCGGGTGTAAACCCGCTTTCCAAATCCGAAATTATATTTGCGTCGTTTTTAGTAGTATAATCGTTCATAAATCACCTTGAATTACTTGAAAGTGTCATTTTTAGTATCACTATTATATAGCAAATTTATTATTTTTTCAACTGTTTTTTTTAAAAATAAGCTATTAGCCGATTTTTTATCTCTTTTTCAAACAATTTTCGCAGAATAATCATATAAAATTGACATCTACTTTAATTATATTACATAGTTTAATTGACATAATATACCGTTTTTGTTATAATAAATTAAATAAATGTAAGGAGATAAAGTATGCAATTTTCAAGTTTTTTAGACAGCAGAAGAAAAAACTGCAAAGAACTCGTAAATATCCTTTCAAAAAGTTTTAGCTACGTAAGCATACTCGGCAGCGAAACGCACGCTTTGGCTTACCGTGCAGATAAAAACATATCTTCGGTCAGCGAAAACGAAGGCGAATGCGGTTTCGTCATTAAAATGCACGACAAAAATGCTTTTTACGAATATTCGTTAAACGATATTTCGGGAGATTTAAACGAACTTGCGGCAAAAATTACCGAAAAGGTAAAAGTCGATCCGTCGCTCGTCAAACAAACGGTAGGGATAAAGGATTTCTCCGACGAACCGCTCGTTAAAGATTTCGTCAGACAATCCGACTTCGACGATTATTCAGACGAAGAACTCCTGAGCGTTTGCAAAGAAGTTTCCAAAGACGTTCTGAGCGCAAGCGATAAGGTTTTAAACGCTATCGTTGCCATATCGCCCTATACCGTATCAAAACTTTTCATAACCGCTAACAGAGAACTTTCTCAGCATTACTCCTGGGCTAACGCTTTCGTTATAGCGCTTTACTTCGACGGGAAAATGTCGCAAGCCAGAAAATCTTTCGGCTCGGACAAATTAAAAGATATCATCGACGGAATGAGAAACTGCAAAGATTACGTCGTAGACCTTGCGGCGCACCTTGCAAAAGCGTCGCCTATTACTCCCGGCGTTTATGACGTTATTACGGACAGTTCGATAACCGGACTTATCGCTCACGAGGCGTTCGGCCACGGCGTCGAAATGGATATGTTCGTCAAAGACAGAGCGCTCGCCAAAAACTATATCGGCAAATACGTCGCCTCGCCCATTACGAATATGCACGACGGCGCAGCGGCAACGCACAGCGCGGCTTCTTTCTTCTTCGACGACGACGGCGTACTCGCACACGATACGCAGATAATAAAAGACGGTATCTTGGTCGCAGGTCTTTCAGACCTCGCCTCCGCTAACCAACTCGGAACTGCGCCTACCGGCAACGGAAGAAGGGAAAGCTATAAGAGAAAAGCTTATTCGAGAATGACTAATACTTTCTTTGAAAAGGGAAACGACAAACTCGAAGATATGATAAAATCCGTAAAACACGGATATATGCTCTTTGAAACCAACAACGGTATGGAAGATCCGAAAACCTGGCAAATACAATGCACGGCGGAATACGGCATTGAAATCGTTGACGGAAAACTTACGGACAATTACGTTTCGCCCGTAGTAATGAGCGGATACGTTCCCGACCTTCTTAAATCCATTTCTATGATCTCGGATAACTTCGAAGTCTTTGGCACCGGTTACTGCGGCAAAGGCTATAAAGAATGGGTAAGAGTGTCCGACGGCGGACCAAATCTTAAAGTGAGGGTGAAACTCGGATGATAGATATTATTAAACTTTTAAAGGAAAACGAACGTTTAAGCGCTTATCGCGTCAGCGAAAAGGCAACTTCTTCTTACGAACTGTTCTTCGTGCATAAAAAACTCGAAACGGTAAGAAGTACCGATACCTCATCGACACGTGTTACGGTCTACGTTAAACACGGTGAATTTTTGGGCGATTCCACTTTTGAAATATTACAGTCCGACGACGAAAAGTCGGCAAACGGAAAAATCGACGCCGCTATAAACCGCGCCGCTCTCGTATTCAACCGCCCTTATGAACTTCCGCCTTGCGGAACGCTCGATGAAACGCTACCCTCTAACTTGTACGATTTTGACGAAAAAACACTCGGCGCCGAAATTGCCAAAGCGGTATTCGCCGCAGACAATGAAGAAAATTGTTCTTTAAACGCCGTGGAAATATTCATTTACAAAGAGAAAACGCACGTTTTAAACAGTAACGGCGTCGATAAAACGCAAAATAACGCCAGAGTTATGATCGAGGCGATTCCTACGTTTACGGACGAAAAACTTTCGGTGGAACTCTACGAGGACTACCGCTTTACCGAATTTAACCCGCAAAAACTCACGGCGGAAATTGCGAGAAAAATCAAAGAAGTAAAAGACAGGGCTTTGGCTACCAAACCGCAAACTCCGCTCAAAACCAACGTACTTTTGAGAAACTCGGAAATTTACGGCGTTTTGCTCGAACTTTTAATGTCGCTTAATTACAGCGCCGTCTATGCGCACGCTAACCCCTTTAAAATCGGCGACGACATTCAGCAAAACGGCGACGGTGATAAACTCACTATCACTATGAAAGCAATGATAGCTGGCAGCGAAAATTCCGCATTCTTCGACGAGGACGGCTCCTCGCTTAAAGACGTGAAAGTAATTGACGGCGGAATCGTTAAAAACTATTACGGCACATACCGCTTCGGTCAATACCTCGGAGTCGATGAGCCGAGCGGAAACCTTCGCCTCGCCAAACTCGAAAAAGGCTCTTTAAAAAGGGAAGAATTGAATAAAGAACCTTATATTGAATGTGTGTCTTTATCGGGTATTCAGCTCGATATATTCAACGACTATATAGGCGGAGAAATAAGACTCGCTTATCTTTGCGACAAAAACACCAAAACGCCCATAACTTCTATCACTATGAGCGCTAAACTCAGCGACGTGTTAAAGACGGTAAAACTTTCAGATACCGAGGACGTTTTCGTTGGATACGAAGGTCCGGACCTTATGCTCTTAAAAGACGTGAATATACTATAATTTATTGTAATTTATTTGCTATTTTATGAATATATTGTTATTTAAAAACTTTTTAAAAAATAAAATTCCGACTCAATTATTTGAGTCGGAATTTTATTTTTATGTTTTTTTATTCTTCAGTAGAAGTTTCGGCGTTTTCGGCTTCCTCGTCACCCTCTGAGATTTCTTCTTCGTCCTCGTGAGGCGCTATTGCGATAGATACAAGATTTGCATTATCCAATCTCATAACCTTTACGCCTTGCGTATCCCTGCTTATGAGCGAAATTTCGTCGACTTGCGTCCTTATCGCTATTCCCGAATCGGATATCATCATTACGTCTTGCCCTTCGCTTACCGGCTTAATGCCTACGAGATAGCCCGTCTTTTCGTTAAACGTACCCGCTTTTATACCTTTGCCGGCACGGGATTGAAGTCTGTATTCGTCAATGCTGCTGCGCTTGCCGTATCCGTTGGAAGTAACGGTTATAATCGTATCGCCTTGTCTGATTACGGTCATATCGATTACGTAGTCGCCCTCGTCCAAGTCCATAGAACGCACGCCTTGCGTATCTCTGCCCATACACCTTACGTCGTTTTCGCTGAACCTTATACATTTACCGAAATGAGAACCTATAAGCACTTCTTGCGAGCCGTCCGTAAGTTGTACGGATATGAGTTCGTCGCCCTCTAAAAGACTTATCGCTATCTTTCCGCCCTTTCTTATGGAATCGAATTCGGAGAGCGCCGTCTTCTTTATCAATCCGTTGCGGGTCGCCATTATTATATAGCCCTCGGATTTCTTCTTTTCAGACTTTTTGTCCTCAAATTCGTCGGTACTTTCAATGTTTTCGGTATCTGTCGGCTCGTCGCCTATTATTTCTTTTCTGGGAATTACCGCCGTTATTCTCTCGCCGTTGGCAACTTGTATCAGATTGACTATTGCCCTGCCCCTCGCAACCTTTTGCGCTTCGGGCACTTCAAAACATTTTATCGTATACACTTTGCCGAGAGAACTGAAGAACAACAAATCGTCGTGCGTCGAACAGACGAACATATTTTCGACGAAATCTTCGTCCTTCGCTTTATGCGCCGTAACGCCCTTGCCGCCTCTGCGCTGAGCCTTGCAATCTTTCGTGGGCATACGCTTGATATATCCCATGTGCGTCATCGATACGACGACGTCCTCTCTCTCGATCAAGTCCGCCTCGCCTATATCGGCGTAGTCGGTGGAAATTTCCGTCTTTCTCGGAGTCGGGTATTTGCCCTTTAATTCCTCTAAATCATTCCTTACAATCGCCCTTACTCTTTCGGGTTTCTCCAAAATATCGTTAAGGTCGGCAATGGTCGCCTCTAACTGGCGGAGTTCCTCTTGAAGTTTGTCAACTTCCATTGAAGTAAGCCTTTGAAGGCGCATTTCGAGTATTGCGTTCGCTTGCTTGTCGTCGAGTAAAAACGCCGCCTTTAACTGCTCGCTCGCCTCGTCTTTATCCTTACTGCGCTTGATTATCGCTATGACTTCGTCTATGTTCGCAAGCGCTATAACAAGCCCCTTGACTATGTGCTCACGCTCCATAGTCTTTAATAAATCGTATCTCGTTCGCCTTTCTATTACGTCTATCTGGTGATCGACGTAATGAGTCAATATCTCTTTGAGAGTGAGAACTTTCGGATCCGTTCCGACTAATGCGAGAAGTATTATTCCGTCGCTTACTTGCAAGTTGGTCTGCTTATAAAGCGAATTCAACACCACTTGTGCGTTTGCGTCTTTTTTAACTTCTATCACGACTCGCATACCGTGTCTGTCCGACTCGTCGTTTATATTGGATATGCCTTCGAGTTTCTTATTCTTTACGTAATCGGCAATCGTCTCTATAAGTTTTTGCTTATTTACCTGATACGGAAGTTCGGTTACTATTATTCTCTCACGAGTGCCGTTATTGAATTCCTCTATTTCGCACTTCGCTCTCAATATTATAGAGCCTCTGCCCGTACGGTATGCGTTCCTTATACCGCTCCTGCCCATTATTATACCGCCCGTCGGGAAGTCCGGCGCAGGGATATACTTCATAAGTTCGTCATCGGTGATATCGGGGTTATCCAGCAGCGCAACCGTTCCGTCTATGACTTCGCCGAGATTGTGCGGAGGAATGTTCGTCGCCATACCTACCGCTATGCCGTCCGCTCCGTTTACGAGCAAGTTCGGGTATCTCGCCGGAAGTACTACCGGCTGCATTCTCGTATCGTCGAAATTCGGATAAAAATCGACCGTTTCTTTATCTATCTCCCGAAGCATTTCGAGAGCCATTTTACTCATTCTCGCTTCGGTATACCTATACGCCGCTGCGGGATCGCCGTCGACTGAACCGAAGTTTCCGTGCCCGTCTACGAGCGGCATATTTATCGAAAAGTCTTGCGCTAATCTGACAAGTGCGTCGTAAACCGATGAGTCGCCGTGCGGATGATATTTACCGAGTACGTCACCGACTATCGTTGCGCACTTTTTATAAGGCTTGTCCGGAGTAAGTCCGAGTTCGTTCATTGAATAAAGTATTCTTCTGTGAACGGGTTTGAGTCCGTCTCTTACGTCCGGTATAGCCCTCGAACGGTTTACGCACATTGCATAGTCGATAAAACTTTGCTTTAATTCCTTTTCCACTTCGATGTCTATTATTTTAGTCATCTCAAGCGTTTTGCGGAATTCATCGGTAAGCGCTTGCTCGAATTCTTTCTTTGCCATTTTTTCTCAACCCCCTTTTAAGTATCCAACTCTCTGTTCGCAAATTTCGCATTTTCTTCTATGAATTTTCTGCGAAGTTCGGGTTCCTCGCCCATTAAAAGCGAAAAATGTGCGTCTGCCTCAACGGCGTCCTCTATCGTTACTTTTCTTAAAGTCCTCGTCGCGGGATTCATCGTGGTATCCCAAAGTTGCTGTTTATCCATCTCGCCGAGACCTTTATAACGCTGTATATCGCATCTCGGATTTTCGGCGCAGAACTTTTCTTTATCGGCGTCGTTGTAGAAATAATAATCTACTTTATTCTTCGTCGCCTTGTAGAGCGGAGGTTGAGCGATATACACGTGCCCTTGCTCGACGAGCGGCCGCATATATCTGAAAAAGAAAGTCAAAAGAAGTATCCTTATATGCGAACCGTCTACATCCGCATCGGTCATACATATAACTCTGTCGTAACGAATTTTAGTAACGTCGAAGTCATCGAGCATTCCGCCGCCGAACGCAGTTATCATCGCCTTGATCTCCTCGTTTTCCAAAACTCTGTTTATTCTCGTCTTTTCTACGTTTAATATCTTGCCTCTAAGCGGCAATATCGCCTGAAATCTCCTATCCCTGCCCTGCTTTGCCGTTCCGCCTGCGGAATCGCCCTCGACGAGGTATATCTCGCAAAGTTCCGGATTCTTCTCGGAACAGTCGGCAAGTTTCCCGGGGAGCGCAGTGGATTCGAACGCCGTCTTTCTCGTTGCCTCTCTCGCCTTTCTCGCCGCCTCTCTCGCTCGCTTTGCGGTTAAACATTTGGTGAGAACTTCTTTCGTAAACATCGGGTTTTCTTCGAGGTACGTTCCCAGTCCCTCTGTCATCGCCTTGGTTACAAGCCCTCTTATCTCGCTGTTGCCGAGTTTCGTCTTGGTCTGACCTTCGAATTGCGGCTCGGGCAATTTGACCGATATGACCGCCGTCAGTCCCTCTCTTACGTCCTCGCCGGAAAGTTTATCGTCGTCTTTAACGAGGTTTAATTTTTTACCGGCGTCGTTTATGAGTTTGGATAGGGCAAATTTAAAGCCGTCTATATGCGTGCCGCCCTCTTTCGTGTTTACGTTGTTCGCAAACGCTATAACGTTCTCGGTATATCCGTCGTTATATTGCATCGCTATCTCGATAGATACCGCATCGTATTTCTCCTCGAAATACAATACCTCGCTTATCGGTTGCTTGCTCGCATTCAAGTATTCGACGTATTCTATTATTCCGCCGTTATAAAGGAGTTCATCGTGTGCCTCTTGCCCTTCGCGCTTGTCGTCCAAAACGACTTTTAAGCCCTTGTTCAAAAAGGCAAAATCCCTTAAAATACTCCTTATCGTATCGTAATTGAAAATAGTGGTCTCGAATATCTCGTAATCGGGTTTAAACGTTATACAAGTGCCGGTTTCGGACGAGTCGCCCATTACCGCAAGAGGCGCTCTCGGAACGCCCCTATCGTACTCCTGACGATAGTGCTTGCCGTTTTGATATACGTCTACCGAGGCGCACTCGGACAATGCGTTAACCGCCTTTAATCCGACGCCGTGAAGTCCGGACGAAACCATATATCCGCCGCCGCCGAACTTGCCGCCCGCATTGGGCTTGGTCATAACGACTTCTACGGTAGACACGCCCTCTTTTTCGTGTATTCCCGTGGGTATACCCCTTCCGTTATCCCTTACCGAACACGAACCGTCCGCATTCAACGTAACGGTAATGGTATCGCAATATCCTGCCAAAGCCTCGTCGACGGAATTATCGACTATCTCCTTGACCAAATGATGCAGCCCTCGAGCGTCCGTCGAGGCGATATACATTCCCGGTCTCTTTCTGATATGCTCTAAGCCTTCGAGAACCTGTATCTGGTCTGCGCCGTAACTCGTTTCGACCTTGGTATCGTTTCCCATATTTTTCTCCTTTTTACTTATATTCTTATATACTTATTATAACTTATTATTTAAAATAAGTAAAGCGTTTTTCGCAAAAAAATACCGCAAACAGCCCTGTTTGCGGTATTTTTTTATATTTTTTCGATAAGTTTTTCGTTAAATCGCCCTTCGCCCTTTAAATACCATTCTTTGCACTCTTTAAGCGCCGTAGGCATGGCGACTTCGACGTACTTTTCGTCATCTCTAAGTTTTGCGTATGCTATCAATGCTCGCTTGGATCTCAAATCGTTTGCCTTATCGCACGAGGCTATCTCCGCTTGTAAGGCGTTTATTTTCTCCCTATCGCCTAAAACAGAATAGGCATAGACAAGTTCCCTACCGACGTCTTCAAGTCGGAATTCAAGGGTAAAGAGGTCGTTTGCCGCAGATAAAATCTTTTCCCTATCCCCGATTTCTTCCGCCAACATAAGTTCGCACAACTTGGCTTCTTGGTACATAAGGTCGCCCATATCTCGTGAAAAAAACAATTCGCTCGGCATCTCGGCAAACGTTTTACCATCGTTTAACAGATACAAAATCTCAAAATAAGCATCTATACTACGCCTGTTTTTTTCGTCCGTAACCGCTACTATAAACGCCCCGTCGCTATTCGGCAAAAGTCTTGGAATCATATTTATCAAAAACGACGCCAAAACGAGCGGAAATGACGCAAAAAGCGCCGCTATATATCCGTTAAACGCAAAAATAAAGAACAGCAATGCAAATAAAACGAAAGATAAAAATCCGCCTGCCAAACCGCCGATTAAAACTGCGGTATAACGCTTTACGTAGTTTCCGCTTTTAGTGGGAACCACGTCCGTTTCGCCGGCATAGTCGCTTCTTCTTAAATAAAATTTTACTTTTTTTTGCGTAAAGTCGAAATTGAATACCGAAAAGGAAAATTTTATCGGCTTAAAACCGTAAATCTTCGCAGCCGCCAAATGTCCGCACTCGTGAATTAAGGCGTTTAATATATACAGCAACAACGCCCCGACTATACCTATCGGGATAGATATAGGCCCTTTATAAACAGATATGAAAAATACGACCGAATATACGGCTGCAAGCACGTATATCACGCATAGCCATATTATCTTTGCTATCTTATTTTTTTTCATAACCCTCTCCGAATACTTTTTTTCTCAGATATCCGAGCATATTGTCATTTACCTTGACGGTAACCTTTTCAAAACCGAATCGCTCAAAGAGAAATTTTATGAGATACGTCCCTCCGACTATTATCTGCGCACGCTTCGGGTCGATATGCAAGTCGTTTACCCTCTCGCTTAAAGTGGCGTTCTTGATTTTTGAATAACTCTCTGCAATATCATCGTAAGTCAAGACGGTTTCGTCGACGAACTCGCTTCTGAACTTTTTCATATTCTTCGCTACCATACATACGGCAGAGGAGGTTCCGCCTATAAAATAATAGTCCACTCCGCAAGGCAATTCGCCATACCCTGAAACGCCGACGCTGACTTTTTCGTAAAGCGCCTTTTCGTCCTCTCCGCATAAATCGGTAAGCCTTACTGCCCCCAGCGGCATTGAATGAGAATAAACGATCTTTCCGCCCTTGGCAACGGTTATTTCGGTGGACGCACCGCCTATATCTATTATCCCGCCGTCTTTGCCGCTTAGCGCGCCCAAAAGTCCGAGTTCGCCCTCCTCGTCGCCGCTTATAACCTCGACGTCAAGACCTGTCCGCTCCTTTACCAAAGAAACGAATTCGTCGCCGTTTTCGGCGCTTCTGACCGCCTCCGTCGCAAACGCAAACACCTTGTCCGCCCCTGCTATTACGCACTTGGCGCTTAGTTCCTCTATCGCATTTACCGTGCGTATCATAGCGACAGCGGAAAGTTTTCCGCTTATGCCAAGCCCCTCGCCGAGCCTCGAAGTTATAAGTCCGCTATATAAAGTTTTTCCGTCCGAATACACAAGCGCTCGGACGGAATTGGAACCGACGTCTAAAACGCCGTATTTTTCTTCGTTCATATCAATTACTGTTTTTTATCTGGCGAGCCCTCTCCTCTATTTTCCATTCTTGCTGCCAGAGGTCTATTTCGTTTTCGAGGTTCTTTTTTTCCTCTTGTAACTCTGTGATTTCCGTTTGCAATTTTTCTATTTTTGACTTTTTTGCGCCCATTACCACTAACTGGTACACCAAAAACGCTATGAGAACTACGAACAGTATTTCCGCCATTACCGTTCCTGCCGATACGAGCCGCCGCATTTTTGATTCCGTCATTGATCTTCCTCCGTAAAAGATATATTCTATTATACACCGGTTTATAGCATTTTGCAAGGATTTTATGCGCCGAAAGTTGCCAAAGCATAAAACCTATAATCGTTCCCGCATACAAATAAAATCTGAACTTGGGAAACGAAAAGAAAACCGATAAAAAGAAATACGCAAAAAATACGAAAATAAAAAATATTATATCCGTCGCTATCTCTACCGCCCTCTTACCCGTAATTCCGGAAAAGAAACCGAACGGTTCGTAAATTATACCGCAGATTATACCTATAAACAAACTCTCGCAAAAATAAAAAATCTGATTGTCGGTAACGAACATTATTTAAAGAACCGCTTGGCTGTGGGTAAAGATTTATCCGAATACTTTAATGCGTTTATTTTGCCCGATATCGCACATTCGCCCGTGCGCTTATCAAACCCCATAATCTGCATTTTTTCGCCGACTACCGTCAATTTGACGCCCTCGGGCAGCATTAACTTCACTTCCGACTCGTTGAACGAGCCTACGTCCAAAACGCCGTTTAATTTCAATAACCGTCTGTTCTCTAACGTGAGATTTTGCGCTGAATTTTCCATATATTTACCTCGATATATTTTATGAGGTAAATTGTCGGTTTATTCTAATTTTTGGTCGCCGAATTTTATCCAACCCGCTTTTCTGAAAATTTCAGAGAAACCGAAACTTAAAACTGCCGGTAAAATAAATATCAGAAGCGCTATCGCCAAAGCGAGTATCCAACCGTTCATATCCGGATTGGAGTCTATTACCCCGAATACTCCGACGAGTCCGCTCGTGCCCATTCCGCCGCCTACGGCGTTACATTTCAGTCCGAAAACACAAGTCGATATCGGGCCTAAAATTGCGCTCGAAATTATCTCGGGAAGCATTATTACGGGTTTTTTCATTATATTCGGTATCTGCAACATACTCGTTCCTATACCCTGAGATATAAGCCCCGAAACGCCGTTCTCTCTAAGCGACGCCACGGCAAACCCTATCATGTGGCACGAACAGCCGACTACCGCCGCTCCGCCCGCTATCAGCATTGCGTCGTCCGTTATACCGCTCGCAACCGATATCCATATCGCCGCAGAGGACGTCGGCATCGTAAGCAGTACGCCCATTATTACGGAAATTACTATTCCCATTAAAAACGGCGTGATGGTCGTCGCCTTTGATATCAATACGCCTAGCTGACCTATTATCCAAATAAACGGATACGCCAAATAAAAACCTATAAACGTTAAAAGCATCATTCCGAGCGGAACGAGTAATATATCGAGTTTTGTCTTTCCGGCATAAAGCGAGGCTATCTCTATTGAAAAAAGCGCAACGACGTATGCGCCTATCGGGTTGCCCGGAGCGCCGAGAACGAGAGTAAAACTTCCTGCCGGAATTTTATCCGAAAATGCGCCGGCAAGCCCTGCAACCGCTGCGGAAAACATAGTTAGTTTCGAACACTTTAACGCATGCGCTATACCGATTCCTACGCCCGCTCCCATTAAAGTTTTAGCAAGCGAAGCGATATAATTCAGCGTATTCCCGATAAAATTATCGCCTACCCAACCCGCTATCTGGCCGAGTATGGTTCCGGCTATAAGAGTACAAAAAAGCCCTTGTGCCATTCCGGAAAATGCGTCGATAAACCAACGCGTACTTATTCTTTTAACTGTCGATTTAAATTTTCCCATAATATTTTAACCGTCTATCAATATCAATTTGTTATCCGTCTGATCGCAAGAAGTCAAATAATAAGTTATTCCGTTCTTTTCGATTTTAAGATCCGTCCTGCTGTCCTTGCCGTGGAGATGACCGTAAATGACCTTTTTTACCCCGAAACTTTCAAACAATTCGGTGAAAAGCGAATTTTCACGCTTGGCGTTAAACGGCGGATAATGTATCAAACAATATATTTCATCGCCCTCTTCTTGCGCTTTTTGGGCGCTCCCGAGCGCTAATCTCAATCTTTCCACTTCACGAAGATATATCTTTCGGTCTTGCTCCTTGAAATCGGGAGAACCTTCCGTACACCATGCCCTCGATCCGCAAATTATCCGATTTCCAAACTTGACGCTGTCGTTTTGAAGGGCGTAAAACGTCTCGGGTAAACTCGCTCTTATTCGGGATATACTTTTCCACCAATAATCGTGGTTGCCACGCACCATAACCTTTTTGCCCTTTAATCCGACGAGAGTGTTTATATCTGTTATTGCGTCTTTAAGGTCCATTGCCCAACTTATATCGCCGCCGATAAGCACTACGTCCTCGTCGGTAACCTTTTCTTCCCAATCGGCGTGTATTTTTTCAAGATAATTATGCCATGTAAAACCGAAAATATCCATCGGCTTATCGGAAGTCGTAGACATATGCAAATCGCTTATCGCATAAATTTTCAATTTTCAACCTCCGATAGTTCCATTTCCATTATTTTAGCACTTTTACCGATATTTTGCAAGGTTTTATCAAACAATTTTATACGATAATTTATTCAAATATAAAATAAGTAAGGCATTATCCGCAACTGAGATAATGCCTTATAAATTCAATTAAATTACTTTTTGTTAAATCCCTTGCGGATCCCTCGATAGAATATCCATATCACAATCAACGCCATCGCACCTATAAACGACACTATTCCGCCCGAAAAGAACGACAATTTGAACGCCCCGATGAACGTAAGCGCTTTGGCAGTCAATATGGACAATATGGAACCAAACAAGTCAAATTTCGTAAATATAAGCGATATAATCGTTGGGAACAATACGAGTAATACATACGGCGAATAGCCAAACCATATCGCTGCCTTCAATTTTATGCACGGTCTTTGGGTAAACGATTTTACCAGAATTTTTATTATGAGATATACCCAAACGAGTAAAGTTATGAGAATCCAAATACCTATTCCCATCATAACGTATAGTAAAATTTCATTATTACCCGACGACAAGGATTTCATTATGGAATTCTTTAATCTTTCTTTAACTTCATCTGTCGTCGTGGTCTTTCCCGTGTTTTCCTCATCTGCAAACGCCGTATTTGCACCGAATACATACCTGAGCGCAGACGGCTCAGAGTTCGGCTCGGATTCCGTCTCAGCGCCAGAGCCGCCATCTGTCTCGTCTAAGAGACCGATATATTTAAGTACCAGACCTTCTATGTCTATACGTCCGTCCTCATCGGCAATCTCGGCAAGGGCTTTTTCTACTTGTTCCCTTATCTCCTCTCTGTCTTCGTCCGTAATTTCTCCGATTTTATCGGCGTACTCGCTTTCCTCTATATTAGCGACAACTTCATCGAATATCTCTATTATCGCATCGGTAACGTTTTCTACGGTAGCATCGTCGCTCGACAATATATCGTAAATTTTATCTATGCTGTTGTTCAAATACTCGTCGTCTATGCCGAGCTCAGACAAAACTTCTTCGGCGTTGTAATCTTCCAGAACTTGAGCCACAGTAACTTTCGCAGCCGATTTTACTGCAGATTTACTGACTGTTTTCAGCGCCGCATCAATCTCGTTGGATATGCTGCTGATAAACGAATCAACCACCGTATTAACAGTATTCTCTATCGATTCAGTATCTCTGTATGCAAGCGCATACAAAAAGTCAATAGTCTTTAACTCCGCAGATAAACGAATAGAAAATCTTTCTTCTCTTAAAGATTCAACTACGTCCGTCGCCATTTGTTTTACGTCTATTTCAGAATTGTCTTCGCTCGTTTTCATCGAAGCGATTATATCCTGTTCTATATAGTCCGCCAAATCGTCCGTCATAGTAAATTTCGCTTCGACTTTCCAAAACGGCATTACAAAATAACCGGCGATTGAAGCCGCACATATCAATGCTATGACTATATTAAATATTATAGCAGTAGTTTTTTTCATACCCATATTACCCCTAAAGTAATGAGAGCGCAAGAATTCTCTTGCGCTCCTTACGTTTTATTTTTTATTTGCCGAAATATCTGTCAAGTAAACCTTTAAACGCCTTTCCGTGGCGTGCTTCGTCCCTTGCCATTTCGTGAACGCTATCGTGTATCGCATCTAAATTCAAAGCCTTAGCCTTTTTTGCAAGTTCGGTTTTACCGGAAGTTGCGCCGTTTTCCGCATCTACGCGAAGTTGCAAATTCTTTTTGGTGCACGGAGTTACTACTTCGCCGAGCATTTCAGCAAATTTCGCTGCGTGTTCAGCCTCCTCCCATGCCGCCTTTTCATAATAAAGACCGATTTCCGGATAGCCCTCTCTGTATGCAACTCTTGCCATTGCAAGGTACATTCCCACTTCGCTGCACTCGCCCTCGAAATTCATCCTAAGGCCTGCTTTGATTTCTTCGTCAACGTCCTTTGCAATGCCTACAACGTGTTCTGCCGCCCACGTCATTTCTTCGGCCTGTACAGTGAATTTCTCTCCAGGACATTTACATACCGGACAAAATTCCGGAGCCTCGTCACCCTCGTGAACATACCCGCATATCGGGCAAACGTATTTAGCCATAATTTTATCTCCTCGTTTTTTATTTTATATTATCACAATTAAAAGAATTTGTCAATAGTAGTCGGATAAAAAAATTCTACGCACCATCATTTGTTTTTCGCTTAAAACTCGGCAATCCGACTTCGTTTATTATAAGCGCCGTAAAAATCAGAACAAAACCTATTATCATATATACCGTCATATTGACGTCTCTGAATATTATCTCGAACAAAGTCCCGAATACCGCCTCGAATGAAAGTATAATCGAAGTGGTCGTCGGCGAAACGAATTTCTGACCGTAAAGTTGAGCAAATTGCGCAAAACACGTCGCAAATATACCCAAATATAAAATCTTCCATATTGCCTCGCCGCTAAGCGAAAACTCAGAGTGGTGCATTGGAAATTCAAAGCAGCCGGATATCAGCGAAAAGATTACGGCACAAGTAAAACATTCTACTATCAGCAATAAAATCGGATCGTTACCCTTTAAAAACTGCGTATTGTACATTATCTGTAATGCGTAAAATATACCGCATATAACCGATAGGAAATTGCCGAGCGCCTCGGCACTGCCCCTTTCGCTATTGCCGATTATACCAACGAACGCTATTCCGACAACACATAGAACTCCGGCAACGTAATTTTTAACTTTCGGCCGCCTTTTCTGTATAATCCAAACCAAAAACGGCACTAATACACAATAAATTGCTGTTAAAAATGCGTTCTTGGATTCGGTTGTATACTTCAAGCCGACCGTCTGCAAGCCGTATGCACAAGACAGTATCACACCTAATATAATACCCTTTACGACTATATCTTTATTGAAATTTTTAAGCCGACCTAAGGCAATTAGCAAAAAGCAAACGGACGCCAACAAAAAACGACACGCCAGTATGAAAAACGTGAAATGTCCGTTGCCGATATTATCAAGCGTATCTTTCAGTACGACGAAAGAACTACCCCATACGATAGTCGCTAAAAATATAAGCAGTCTTCCAAACAGACTTTTTTTAGTATATTTTTTCAAATGCATATAAAATTAACGAAAATAAGGCGAATAGCATTTTCTATCCGCCTCTTTTATTTTTTTAGTTTATTCAGCCTCTTTTTTCTCAGTCTTATCAACTACGAGTTTGCCGTCATAATATCCGCATTTAGCGCAGACTTTATGCGGAACTTTGAGTTCGTGACATTGAGGACACTCCACCAACGTCGGAGTAGCTACCTTATAATTACTCGCAAATCTCTTGTTCCCTCTCTGTTTGGAAACCTTATGCTTTGGAACTGCCATTTGTTTACACCTGCCTTTTTACTTATTACAATCGCATTGCGCTTCGTTTAAATTTATCCCGCACACGGGACACAGACCTTTGCAATCTTCCTTGCAATACACCGAATACGGCATAGATAAAATTACTTTTTCTCTTACCATTTCGGTCAGATCCACTAACCCTTTTGAATAGATATACGCATCGACATCTTCTTTGTCTTCAGAATATTCTTCGTCGAATTCAACTACCGCCCTATACTCCGTTTCGGTCAAGCACCTCGAACAGTGCGCAGACAAAACGTATTCGATTTCGCCCTCGACTATTACGGTCTTTCCGCTCAAAGTCAAACGTCCGGTTACTGAGACGGGTTTGGAAAATTCGGCGTCGGGAAGCGTTATCACGTCGCTTTGCAACTCGCACTCGAAATGAAATGAACATTCGCTTTTCCCGCTACTCTTTAATTTTTTAATATCGATAACCATATCAAGCCTTTCAATTATATATTAAATTTTGAAGATTGTCAATATTTTTTATGCCTTTTAAAAAATTTTAAGCATTATTTTGCCAATCTTTCGGTATCTCTCGCAATTACAAGCTCTTCATTGGTCGGAATAACCAAAACTTTTACCTTGGAATGTGCGCCGCTGATATCGCATATTCCGTCGGTTATATGAGCATTTTTCTCTTTGTCGATTTCAATTCCCATATATTCCATATCTTCGGCTATCGCTTGTCTTACCGTTGCGTCGTGCTCGCCGATACCCGCCGTGAATACCACGCAGTCTACTCCGCCGAGCGCCGCAGCGTATGCTCCCAAATATTTTTTACAACTGTAATTGAACACGTCGAGCGCAAGGCGTGCACGCTTGTTACCGTTTTCAGCCGCCTCGCTTAAATTTCTGAAATCCGAAGATACTCCGCTTATTCCCATTACGCCCGATTTCTTATTAAGATAAGTAATGGTTTCGGTAACGGTCATATTGTATTTCCCTGCAAGATATTCTACTATCGCCGGATCCAAATCTCCCGACCTCGTTCCCATAGGAACGCCGCCGAGCGGAGTGAAACTCATCGACGTATCGAGACTCTTACCGCCCTTTATCGCAGATATCGACGAACCGTTTCCGAGGTGCATCGTTATTACTTTAAAGTTCGGATCGTTCTCTCTGCCGAGATATTTCGCCGCTTCGTTTGAAACAAATCTATGGCTCGTGCCGTGAAATCCGTAACGCCTTACCTTATAATCGGTATAAGCCTCGTAGGGTATTCCGAATATATAAGCCTTCTCAGGCATAGTGGAATGGAAAGCCGTATCGAACACGCCTACCATCGGCACGTTCGGCATTATCGCCTTGCAAGCGTTTACGCCGATTATATTCGCCGGTTGATGAAGGGGCGCAAGTTCGGTCAAACTTTCGATTTTCTTCATATTTTCGTCCGTTAAAAGTACGGAATCGTTGAATATCTCGCCGCTATGGACTATTCTATGTCCTACGGCGTCTATCTCATCCATAGATTTTATAGCGCCGTACTCCTTATCGACGAGTGCGTCTAAAACTATTTGTATCGCTTCTTTATGCGTCGGCATAGGCGCATTTATCTGCGTTTCCTTGCCGTTTGCCTTATGCTTGCAAAAAGAACCCTCTAAACCGATTTTTTCGCAACCGCCTTTCGCTATTACGCTTTCGGTTTCCATATCGATAAGTTGATATTTAAGCGAGGAACTGCCGGCGTTTACAACTAAAATTTTCATAATTTATCTCCAATTAAATATTTTACACATTTATACCTTTTATCCGGTAAACTATAACTGTTTAAATTTGGGTTTGAAGCGCAGTTATCGCCACCGCCGCCACTATATCTTCCATATGGCAGCCTCTCGACAAATCGTTTATCGGCTTTGCAAGACCTTGACAAAGAGGTCCTATCGCCTGAAATCCGCCCAATCTTTCGGTGTTTTTATAGTTAGAATTGCCGGCGTCGAGGTCGGGGAATATAAGGACGTTTGCATGTCCCGCAACTTTCGAGCCCGGCGCTTTGCTCTTGCCGACTTCCGGTACGATAGCCGCATCGAATTGAAGTTCGCCGTCAGCCAAAAACTGCGGAGCGATTTCGTGGAATTTGTTGACTGCCTCAACTACTTTATCGACGTCCGCATGCTTTGCCGAACCCTTGGTCGAGTGTGAAATAAACGCTATTCTCGGTTCTATTCCCGCTATTGCAATAGCGCTCTTTGCCGACGATTCGGCAATATAGGCAAGTTGCTCCGCCGTCGGGTTCTGGTTTAAACCGGAATCGGCATAAATATAGCAACCGTCCTCGCAATACTTATTTCCGCCCTCAGGCGCAATCATCAAAAAGTATGCGGAAACGATAGGAGTGCCTTTTGCCGTCTTTATGACTTGAAGTCCCGGGCGCAAAGTGTTAGCCGTAGAATGACATGCTCCCGAAACCATTCCGTCTACGTCGCCGACCTTCAACATCAATGCGCCGTACATAGTATAATCTTTTCTGACGGTTTCTTTGGCAAGTTCTTCGGTCATTCCCTTTTCCTTGCGGAGTTCGTATAACAAATTCGCATATTCTTCCGTCTTTTCGTAAGTGAGCGGATCGATTACGGTCACGCCGCTCAAATCGACGTTCGGATTAGCTTTCTTTATCTCGTCAATGTTGCCGAGGAGAGTTATCTTTGCTATTCCCTCTTTCGTAGCAACCGCTGCCGCCTCGACTACTCTCGGGTCTTCGCCTTCCGGCAAAACGATGTTTTTACCGAGAGCCGCCGCTCTCTCTTTAATATTATCCAATACTTTTGACATTTTTTCTCCTTTACTTAAAAAAACAATTGATAAAAATCATTTTTTAGTATACAATAATAATAACCTTACATATTATACACCAAAAATTTCCAAATATCAATCGTTTAGTGGAGAATATTTTGAAAATTTGTTTTGCAATATGCGAGTATAATCCCTTTCATAACGGACATTACCGCCATATCGAAATTATTAAAAACGAAATAAAACCGGATATAACCGCCGTTATTTTGAGCGGTAATTTTACCCAGCGCGGCGAAATAGCCGTTATGGACAAATACACGAGGGCGGCGCATGCGGTAAAAGCGGGCGCAGACATAGTCTTTGAACTACCGACGGCGTTTGCCGTTTCGCCTGCGGAAATATTCGCCAAAGGCGGAATAAAACTCATCAACTCGATAAAAGGCGATAAAGTTTTATGTTTCGGCACCGAAAGCGCTAAAAAAAATAAACTCATCGCCACCGCCTCTGCCCTTTTAAGCGAAACGAAAGAATTTAAAGCGGCATTAAAGGAAGAATTGAAAACGGGAGTTTCGTATATTACGGCAAAAGTAAACGCCCTTTCTAAAATGGATATCGACGACCTCGATTTCGATTTACTTAAAAGTCCAAACAACATACTCGGAATAGAATACGCCAAAGCGGTGATAGAATCGAATTCGGATATAGATTTATATCCCATTATCCGCAGCGGAAACGGATACAACGATACCGCTTTAACGGACGAATCTCTCCCCTCCGCCCTCGCAATAAGAACGGCTTTAAAAAACGGAGATATAGAGAAAGCCAAACAATTCGTGCCGAAGTTCGTCTCCGACGATATGCCGAGCAAAATTCCGAATATCGACGATTTGATTTATTATTCGGTTCTGCGCTCGACAAAATCCGATCTGCGCAAAATCACAGATTGCACCGAAGGGCTTGAAAACCGTATCAAAGCGCTCTCGAAAACAAGCGGAAGTTTGGACGAATTAAAGGATAAATTAAAGACGAAACGCTATACTTATACTCGTATAAACAGAATTTTGACTGCAAATTTTCTCGGCATAGAAAACTCATTCGTAAAGAAATGTCTGAACGGGAAATTATACCTGAAAGTCCTTGCCGTAAATAAAAACGAGCCTGAAATACTTTCATATATGAGCAAGTATTCGAGTATACCGCTTATAACGAGAAAAAGCGACGTTGCCGCATTAAAAGGCATATCCAAAGAATGTTTCTTAAAAGACGCATTTGCTGTGGACGTTTACAATTATATAACCGAACGCAGAGACAACGAATATGAAACGAAATTTATTTAACAATTTTTTATAAAAGGATAAAAAACCGTTGCAAAAAACAAAAAAAGGTGATATAATACAAAAGCCGATGGGGATATGGCTCAGTTGGTAGAGCGATGCGTTCGCAACGCATAGGCCGAGGGTTCGAGTCCCTTTATCTCCACCAAATAACAGATAGGGTGTTTTTACCCTATCTGTTATTTTTTATGCCCAAAAAGGGACTCGAACGGGCAGGAAGTCGCAAAGTAAACGGGTATTCTTTTCCGGTATAGAACTTTGCGACCAAACGACCGATGAAACGGTCGTTTGCTGCACAGGCGTGATAGCGAGGCAACGGAAACATAAACAACCGCAATATGTCCGAGCGAAAGCGAAGGACAAGCGGTTAATATGAGCATATTGTATAAGCCGAGCGGAGCGAGTCCCTTTATCTCCACCATAACAAAAAAGGACGCCAAAGCGTCCTTTTTTGTTATGGTGGAGATAAAACTTTGCACTAGTTACGCTTGTCGTTCGTATATCTTTTGCGTTAGCAAAAGTATCTTGCCGAGGTATCTCGGCAAAATCCCTTTATCTCCATTTTTGAATTTTTTGGCGTCTTTATAAATCAAATCATTAATAAAAACGCTATTTGCCACCTACTGCACTAATTGCATGATATACCGCTCCCCAAACGGCCTTTCTGTCGCAAACCTCTAAAGAACAGTTCGGGTAAACTTGCTTCATAAGTCTTTCGAAATGCTGACTTACAAAAGCATTTTGCGTTAATACGCTGCCGTTTTTAACAATGCGGAACCGCTCTGACTTTTCAAATAGATTATCCGCCGCAAAACGGCAAATATCAAACAACTGTTCAGCCGAATCCTCCAAAACTGCGCATGCGGCGACATCGTTTGTTTTTGCAACTTCGTCTACCACGCGCGCCAACGACGCAAATCGTCCTTTTTCGTGATAGTCCATATAAATTTTTGCAATCAAATCATCGAAATCGCTCGCACCGACCTTTTGTATTAAAGCGGCTGTTAAGCGAGTCTCGGCAATTCTCTTATCGTGCGCCTGGCAAATTTTTTCAAGCGCTTTTTTTGCAATGTAATAAGCGCTGCCCTCGTCGGAAAAGAGATGCCCCCATCCGGAAATTCTCATCGTTCTTCCATTACTATTTTGCGCAAGACAAATAGTTCCCGTACCTGCCGTTATAGAGATCCCCGCATCTGAGCCTAAATGCGCCTTTAACGCTATAAATGCGTCGTGGAACACGAAAACGTTTTCCGTACCGCCGACCTCTAAAAGGATTTCCTTCATTTGGTCTATGGAATCCTGATTTACAATTCCGCCCGAACCGATACAAATACCCAAAGGCGCAACGCCGCCTAACGTTTGTTTGCACGATTCAATCAAGTTAGACAAAACCTCTCTTACCTGTGCCTGCGTGGAAGAACATAAATTCGTCCCCCCACCGAAACTTTCGTATAATAAATTTCCGTCGAGATCTGCCGCGCATAAATGCGCCTTAGTGCCTCCGCCGTCAATGCCGATTACGTAGTTTATCATTATTTTTCACCGTTAACTTTTAATACCTTGCCGACTACGTGTTGATTTTCCTCTAACAAGCGACTTGCGTTCTGATTATCCACTCCGCACGCAAGCATTACGATTGCCTCGTCGATTTTCCAACCACTCTCTTTAAGCACTTTTTCGCAAGTGCTTTCATCTTCTCCCGTACATTTTGAAGTTATGTGTATGGCTCTTGCATATAATTTTTCATTATTAGGTACCATTCTTACCATATAATTTTTATATACATAGCCGAGTTGCGACATAATGACGGTTGACAGCATATTTAAAATCATCTTTTGAGAAGTGCCGGCTTTCATACGAGTAGAACCCTCGATAACCTCAGGTCCTGTATCGGCAACGATTGCGACGTCTGCTGCCTTCGCGAGCGGACTGTCTGAATTATTGCAGATTCCGATAGTGACCGCGCCAAGTCTTTTCCCCGCTTCTATTGCGCCCAATACGTAAGGCGTACGGCCGCTTGCGGTAATACCTACAATAACGTCTGAGCTTCCGACGTTTCTTTGAGTCATTTCAGACTCGCCGCATTCTTTATCGTCCTCGTCTCCCATTGCGGCGTCGTATACTGCTGTCGGACCTCCCGCAATAATTGCCTGCACCGTATCATGTTCTACGCCAAAGGTACAAGGCAACTCGCCTGCGTCTACAATACCCAAACGGCCGCTCGTGCCTGCTCCGACGTAAAACATTCTACCGCCCTTGCGAAGATTTGTCACCGCCAAATCGGCAGCTTTCGCAATCGCAGGAAGAGACTTCTCGACCGCTAAAGCAATAGTTTTATCTTCTTCATTTATAATTTGTAACATTTCAAGCGTCGATTTTTCCGAAAAATTTTCAGAGCGACGATTATTTTGTTCTGTCATACGTTGCGTCATTGTAATTTCTCCTTAACTGCGTCAGAAATTGCAAACATCTTCGTTTCCCCTATTTTCATATCAAAACTTATATGTTTTACGTTTTCGCCGTACAATTTGCCCTCGTACACTTCAAAAGGCGAACAGGGCTGTTTGAATTCGATTGTCTTTGTGCCGTGTTCTTTCGCATGAATGGTCACAAACGACTCGTTCGCAAAAATGTAATCTCCTTGCGATTGATAAATATGGCAACCCGCCTCCTTTGCTATCGCTCGAACGATATCGCTCGACAACCAATAAGTACCTGAAAATATCGATGTGAATCCGTCAATATTCTTCATTACAAGGGCCGGCTCGCCATTTTGCGCAAATCGAGCCAATACGTCCGCATCATTGTCGACAGGAAGAAAGAACGGATATGCGTAAGGTTGCTGCGCCGCATAAATCAAACCGCAACCGTTCATTGGCATTCTATCAATATTTCCGTACAGTTTTCTATCGTCGCAACCGATAATCTCGGCATAGTCGGAATTTAAGCGGAAACTTGTTAAAACAGCCTCATTTTTCTGAGTCATCTTTATTCCGGTTAATTCTTCGATATTTCCGACGTCCAATTTTTTATCTTTATCCGGATTGATAAACCCTTGCGCATACAAGAACAATGCCGTGGCTCCGCTTTGTTTGATTTTTTTATAAATTGCCTTACGATCAGAGTTACTTAGCGAAAAACAATTCATAAAGATATACAGTTTATAATTCGGCATTGCCGCAAGTTCAAGGTCTTTTTGATAATAATAATCAACGGGTGCGCCGATACGAGGCAATTCCAACGTTCTATACAGTTCGTTGATACGGAAACTCACGTCCTGCGGCACACAATGCACCGATTCTTCATCGTATAAAACAGCTATTTCATTATGCTTTACTCTCGAAACCGAAAAAGCCGCCTTAGCAATCGCTTGCTGACGTTTTATAAGCGCATACAAAGCCTCGTCCTTATACCGCCCCGCTTCTACCTGATCAAACCACCAGCCGTAAATATCTTCGCAAATATCCCTGCCGAAATCTCGTTTCATAGCATTGATAGAGTCCTGCTTATCAAACATTTGCATAGAATTACGATATAGCGTACCGTCTAAATGCGTTCTCGTATCGTCTTCCGAGAAAAACATACGTCCCCTTATACGGAAAGAGTCCTGCATAACACGTTGACAAGCATATCCGCCGGGCTGTCTGTCTAAATAATTGTTTGGACAAGCCAGAATATCTATCGCACCGGAATCCAGAATTTTCCGTCCGCCGGCGCACATCGGCATATTGAAATAATCCAACGAACCGAAATACCCGTAAAATGAGCCCGTCAAGTACTGGGGATAATGCTTTTTTAACAATTCCCCGAAATAAATTATAGAGTTTGCAGCCCCCAAGTGGAAAGCGCGATAAAAATCGGATACGTTTTGATACTCATCAGTATTTAAAAACATACCGACGTTTGTGTCGCCGTTTTGCGGCGCAGGCAAGCCGAGAACCATATTCGTCAACACTTGCCCGTCCATTGTGGTAAAAAAGCGTTCGCTTAAACCCGGTATTTTCGGCTCCGACAAACAAGCGTCATCATCTTTCCAGCGCTTCTTTAAATTTTGTTCGGTACCATATTTTTCAGTTAAATACCTTGAAAATTCTCTTGCGAAAGCCGGACTTGTATCGCCAATATAATTCTCGTGTTCTATTTGCGTGGCAGAACGCGCATTATACGCGTAACGTTCCCCACGGGCTTTTAAATCGGGCAAAATCCCAGCAGCCACAGCCGCGTCCATATTGTATCCTGCATACTCCCCTGCGGGAATAGTCAACTTCGTGGCAGGATACCATTCGGACGTGTTTCCACCGGCAAAGAAAATTCCTATATAATGTTCCACGTAAGGCGACTTTTGCAGGTATTCCATAAATTTTAAAAGTTCTTCGCCTGCGTCTTTACGCCACAAATCGGAATATAATGCATACATTCCGCTGTAACGGCCTTGATAACTTTCGGTGACGACGTCACATTCGATACACTCGCCGTCATTGTATTGCATGCGCTCGTCCGGATGTTCGTCTACCCAAGAAGCGGGTGGATGCATACCCAAACGCAAAAAGATTTTTGCTTCGGGCACGGATTCTACTAAAATTTTTGTGTCTTCTTCGAGTTGCTCAATGGCGTGACTGTTTAACCATGGCAAATCACAGATCAAGAAAAACACTTCTATGCCTGCCTCTCCCAATTGACGTAAATACTCACGATCTCTTGTAAAAGCGTGGGGCGTAAACGCCATAGGAGTTAATGATTTACCGTTGACGTTAATTACGGTGCTACCGTTTTTAAATTGAACAGACGCTTTCATTTTTACTATTCCTTGATTTTTACAAAAATGCGTAGTTGAATACTAAATTTTTCACTACGCATTTTTGTAATTAAAAATTATTTTTAGTCCTTTTTACGTTTTTTTAATGCTATGATCGCAGCCGCTCCCATCACAGTTAAAGCAATATTTCCGCCGACTGCACCCCCGCAGCCCTTTTTATTGTCTTTCGCGGACGAATCTTGTGAAGAATCGCTATTTATGGGCTTTAAGCCGTTTTCTGCCGCTTTAAGATCGTCTTCGGCAAGTTTTCCGACGGCTACCGTAACGCTATCCATCGCCAAGACATTTTCAGCCTGTGAGATAGCAGCCGTAAGTTTTGAAACGCTCTCTGCGGTATATAATGAAACGTCTATCGCCTTTAACCTCGCCACTTCGGCAGCCAAAATGGTTTTATCGTATAAGGGAACCAAGTTTAAAACTGCCTTGCGCAGATTTTTCATCGCCTCGTTTATTTCCGCCTGCGTAGCAAGATTGTCGGATTCGACTTCTCTCGCAATCTGCAAATATCTCTCGTAGTTTTCAAATGAAACCGAAGTATAATTTGCCCTCTCGTATGTGCAAGAATTTATCAGTTCACTCAAAGCGTCTTTATTCTGATTGACGTTAACCAAAGCGTTTATGGCGTCATACAGTTGGTAAGACGCAACGTTTACAGAATTCTGAACAGTAAACGGATCGTTTAATATTTCCAACGCAGTTTGATATTTCTGTTCGACTTCCTTCCAACTTTCGGGAGTAAAATCGTAGGGGTCCAAAGATTCTACTATGCTTATATAGCGTTGCAACGTAGTTCCGTCAAAGCCCTCGGAAACCCATACCCTCGCGGTAGCCGTAAGGTTGAAAATGTTAGCGACGCCGTTTAAAGAACTCTCGTCTATAACGGCAGTAAAGGTATTCCACCCCGCACTCGTTCTCACGTAGTCGTCGCATTCCCAATCTGATACATGTACAGAAATTTCTTTTTTGCCAACGGTAACAAAAGTTACTTCTGACGGAAGCGCTGAAATTGCCACGCTCTTTTCTTCATAGATTTTTACCGCTCTTTCCACCGTTTCAGTCTGCTCGTACAGGCAATCCTCGAAATTCATCGCAGAGATATTGTTACTTTCGTCAAGTCCCATTACCCATACGTCTCGCACTGAAATACCTATGGTTCCGGCGTGTATGGCTATATATCCGGCATCCATATTTGCCCTCGGATTTCTCACGGAAAAGGCAGGCTCGCCATTTATTGTTATACATATAAGATCGTTTATGCTTGTAACTCGGAAAGTAAATTCGTCAGGAGTGAAATTGGTCGCATATGCGTTTGCTGCGCCAAACTCAAACGATCCGCCGTTGACGCCGTCATAGGCGCCGACTCTTCCGTCGTGCTGAACGAATACCACATAACCGTTATTACCGTTAAGTAGCCCCGTAGGCGTGGTTTTATAGAGTTCGAAGCCTACAAGTCCCGGCGTTACGTCCGTCATTGAAAAAGTGCCTTCTACGATAAAGTTTTTAAACTTCTTTTCGTTAAAGACAATCGCTCTGTTCCAATCTCCCGTTCCGGATACGGATAAAACGCCGCCTTGTAAAGTCCAATCGGAGTTTCCGAGTTTATTCCACGAAGATATATCCGAATTTTCGGTAAGCAGCATTTCGGCATGTTCCCCAGCGTCAAATTCACTGAAAGCGGATATCTCTTGCCATATACTTTTACCGGATAATATGCCGCCGCCTACGCCTACGTTATACACCCTTATATAGCGAACGCTACGCGGCTCTATATTAAAGACTTGACCGGAATACATCTCATCAACATACTTACCATCTTTGCCGACTTCTCCCGTGACGGACGACATTGATCCGTCGGTATCGTTATTGAACACGGTAGTCCACGTTTTTTTGTCTACGGAAGTCTGGATAATGACGTCTTCAAACTCCCAAACTCCCCAAAACGAAGTAATTATCTTGTTTACCGTAGTTACTTCGCCTATATCGACGAGCGCCCAACCGTTTATGGTATTATTGCCGTTGGCATCTTTTTTCGTAAACACTTCAGTATACGGATCATGAGCCCCGTCCGTAACGACGCTTCCGCTCACGTTTTCCTTGTTCTCGTTATCTACGGAAATACGATTTTCAAATTGTTTGTCGTAGAACTCTACCGCTGCGCCGAGAGTTACATTTCTGGTACCGTCCGATATAAAGTAATCGGCTTCGGCAAGTTGCGAATATTCGCCATTAAGTACTGCCGCAACACGTAGTCCGTAATATTTCCACTCGCCGTTAGTACCCACTTCGATAGGACCTTCGTAAAGCGAAGTCGTGCCGAGCGGATTTCCGTTTGCGTCTACACGCGGGAAACTTCCGTCCAAAGTGTAATACATTTTCACATTGGGTTGAGCGGAGCGAACTGCGACTTTTATACCGCCTATATAAGTACCGCTTTTAAGCGCTATCTCCGGCGTCGTTACGCCTTCGCTTATGACGACGTTGTCCCCGTTTATTTTATATATCTTGACCTCTCCCGGCAAAAATTCTCCGACTATGCGGCCGCTCGATACGTCTATCGTATCTTCACGAAGCGCACCTAACGTGTTTTTCAAATTCTCGGGATCGGGAAGATTATTCGGATCGATAGTAGTTGAATATGCGGTAAGCGATTTTACGCCGCAAGTGAGATCTATCGTGAAACTCCCCGTCTTTTTTTGACTCGTAGAGTTATTCATTATCATCACATACTTATCGCTGTCGTCTTTGGAATAGAACAAGCTTATGATATAATCTGAATTTTTATCTTCGGGTTGAATGAAAAAACTCTTGGGCAAAACTTCCGTACCCTGCGGCGTATTTGCCCCGCTGTGATATGCGTGAGCGCAGTCTATACCCATAAGCAACTGCCCGAGTTGACGAATCTGCCAGTTATAGTTCACCATTGCGTCGTATATCTCGGTTTTATTGCCATACTGGTCGATAATGTGATCTCGCATATCTTCGCCGCCGTCTTGTAGCGACACCTGCTTTGGCGCAACCCAACAGAAATGCGAAATGCTCTTGAAACCGTATGCAATAAAGGTGTTGAGATTCCAGCGCAATTCGTCCTCGTTTGGTTTTCTCATTCCCGACCACCAGCCGGTCTGTGAAAAACCGCCCGTTTTTATTCTGCCGTTTACATAAGCCGCTTTCCTTATCGTTTCCATATCCGAAAAGTAAGTGGAACGCACCGTTTCGGTCGCAGTAAACGGATAATGATCGTAATAGAGATATTCCATATTCTCCGAACCGATAAGTTCAATCCAATTATTTACATAATCGGAAAAGGTGCCGCCGAGCGCCGTCGTGCCGGCATAATTCGGATACAGATTTACATAAGGCATCCTCGACGGATCTTTTTTCAGATAATCGTCATAGCTTTCTTTAGTCATCTGAAATTGAGCGGCAGAAGGCTCGTCTTTTATATAGTAACCGATGCAGTTATCTAATTTTTCCATCAACGCCGCGTCGTATTTTTTTGTTGTAGTATCATAAAGATATTTTATCCCGTATCGGGAATAAAGTTCTTCGATTTCTTCATAAGAAGGGACGACAAGGTTACCTGCAGGAGGACAGGCTGCGGCGTATGCAGTATGCCATTGAAAATTAATTCCGGATTTTGCCAATTCCTCAGTCTGTTCCTCATATGATTTTACGTCAGTGCTATAATAATTCAGCCAACTCGAAATTAAAAACTCATCCACGATATCATTCTCCTTTGCGTGTACAATTTTACTATCTGCATCTCGCAAAGTAATAAATCCAATTGCAGACGCACAAACACATGCGGATAAAGCAGCAATTGCAACACTTTTCTTAAAAAATTTTTTCATTTATACTCTCCAAAATAATTTTCTACTTTTACTGTAATCCAATAGTTGAAAAGGCAAAAACAAAACTGAGGCAACGATAATGCCGATATATTTACGCAGCTATGTTATTCTCTTCTCCTTCTGAACACAAATATCAAAGTTGAGAATATTGCCGCAATTGCAAGGTAACCAAATCCGCCTATTGCGCTCATACAGCCTGCAGCTGCAGGTTTGTTTTCGCTATCTTCCGAATAAGACTCGGAGTCGCTTTCAGACTCGCTACCGCTTTCCCCTTCATCGGGAACGACCTCTACGAGCGCCTCTTTTGCAGCCTCTATTTTTGCGACTGCCTCGGCTATTTCCTCGGCGGTTGCGTCAGGATTGTCGAGAATAAGTTGTGCTTCGGTCTTTGCCTCTTTCCAAACGAGTACGGAGATGGCGGTATACGCATCTTCGTCTATGGTAGAAGCGATAGCCGCTTTCAGTTCGACGACAGATACAAGAGCTTCTTCAGCCGATAACAACTCGTCTCTCGCCGAGTCGTATTCTTCCTGAACGAGTTTTTGTTCGCTTGCGGAGAGAGCATCGGCAAGTGCCTCTGCAAATTCCGCCCAACTGCCCGAAGTGTAATTTTCTTCTTCATACACCTGACAATCATCGATGAGCACCACAAGTTCGGTATTGTCGCCGAACTCTACCAAGCCGTTGAAAGCGTTTTCAAGCGCCTCATAAGCGGCGTCAACTTC